>JBCDIS010000011.1:0-74814 GCA_038748685.1 Acidobacteriota bacterium
CTTGTGACGCAGGCTTGATGCCTCGGATACTCCTCGAATTCGGCAAAGAGGGCGGGGGGCCGATCTACACACAAGCTCGAGGCTTCAGGGGCGGGCCGGCCTACCCGCGATCGAGGGGACGTGTGGGGCGGCTGTGGAAACAGACAGCCAGTGGAAAAGTGCAAGCACTTTCCGCACAGTCATTTGAAAACGCTGCGCGTTTCCCACAGTTCCCACAGCCTCGACGACGGCTCTATCCCTCGGTCGTCGATCTACGGAGAAGCATACAAGGGGCGGGGCTTGTCCCCGCCCGCGGAGCTGAACTCTGAGGGGAACTGCAGGGGCGAGGCGAAACACGTTACCAAGCCCCTCCGAAGCCCTCCTCGACTGCCCCGCCCCTTGCAGGTCGCCCACCCAGCGAACACGTCACCACGACAGATTTCGAGATTCAGAGTCTTGCCCGCCCGACCCGCGGTAGGGTCCCTCGGCCTGGAACAGGACGCGGAGGCAAAGCCAATGCGCGGCTCTGAAAGATCGGCGGTTCTGCCAAGACGGGCGGGGGCAAGCCCCGCCCCTACGGCGGATTCCCGCCCATGGTCGTGAAGATAGGCCGATCTGCGCTACCACGCCTCGGGCCGGCCGCGCCGCCTACGGCGGAGCTCCGCTCAACCGCGCTGCCCGCCGGCGGAGCTCCCCTCAGCCGAGATCGAAGAGTCGGCCGAGGAGGAGCTGCAGTGGGAAACGCTGCAGGGCACCGGGGGCGACGGAGGTCTCGTCGTACAGCTCGACCTCGTCGGCTTCGATCCCGTCGCCCCAGATCACCACCGGAAGCGGATCCGCCGAGTGCTGGCCGCTTTCGGAGAGGGTGGCGTGGTCGGCGGCGATGGCCACCCGCAGGGGCCCGGGGTGGACGTCGAGGAGCCGGCCCAGCTGGCGATCGACGTCTTCGAGGAACCCGGCCTTGAGGTCGGGGCGCCCGTCGTGGGCCGCAATGTCGGCCCCCTTGAGGTGGAGGACGACGAGGTCGTGGTTGCCCAGGGCTTCCACCGCGAGATCGAATTTGAGGCCGAGGTCGGTGTCGAGGTTGGCGGTCATGCCCGGTTCGAAGACCGTCTCGGCGCCGAGCCAGCGGGCGATGCCGAGGATGGTCTGGTCCCCGGCGATGCAGCTGACCCGGAGGGGCAGGCCGGCGTCCTCGAGGGGGACGAGCCGGTGGATGCGGCCGGCCCCCCGGCTCAGGAGGGCGTTGGCCTCCGGCAGGCCGTCCTTGCGCCGCGCCTTGTTGACGGGGTGCCGGGCGAGGACCCGCCGGGCCTCCTGCTCGAACAGGGCGAGGACCCGGGCGGTGTAGACGGCCCGTTCATCGTTGGGGTCCATCGGGTCGGGGACCAGGGGTGCCTCCCCCGCCGCGCCGTCACCGGGGTCACTTCCCCGAACGGCGGGGGAGAGGCCCTCCCCCCGCAGGACGATGGTCAGCCGATGCTCGGTGGCGGCGGCGACGCGGACCTTCACCTCGTCCGCCAGGCTGCCGGGCAGCGGCAGGTCGTCGAGGGCCTTCACCAGCCGGTCCGTACCCTCGCGGATACGCCCGGCGCGGCGGTCCACGACGTGGCCCTGATCGTCGAGGGTGGCGAAGTTGGCCCGCAGGGCGATGTCCGCCAGGGACAGCTTGACACCGGCTCCGATGGCTTCGACGGGGCCCCGCTTGAGGGCCAGGGGGGATTGGGCGAACAGCGCCAGGGTGCCGGCGGCGGTGTCGGGGACGACCCCGGGGGCGATGGGGTCGGCGAGGCCGCACTGGCCCTCCCGGGCGAGGCGGTCGAAGGTGGGGGTCTCCGCCGCCTGCAGCGGGGTGCGTCCCCCCAGGGCCCGCACCGGGCGGTCCGCCAGGCCGTCCACCACCACCAGCAGGGTCGGCGCCCGGGGTGCTTCGGGGGCGCCGTGGAACAGGGAGTCCGGTAGCTGCTTCTCCAGCATGCTGACCACCAGCCGCAGGCTGCGGGCCGTCGCGTCTCCGGAGTAGGTGTCCACGAGGGGCACCTCTTCGGCCTCCGCCTGTTCGAGGATCATCTCTTGGATGGCGCGGATGGCGTCGAAGTTCTCGACGTACCGCTCCGCCCGCCGACCGCCGAAGCGGGCCCGGGCGAGGAACCGCGACCGATGCTCTTCGATGTCGGACGTGGTGAGGACGAGGGGTACCTGGTAGCAGGCCCCTTCGAGGTCGGAGAAGGGCACGATGGGGGGAAAGAGGTGGACCCCCTCCACGAGCACGCTCATGTTCTCCGCCACCGCCCGCTCGACCACCGCCCGTACCCCCACCCCGACCCGCACCGCCTGCTCCAGAAAAGCGCCGGTGATGCGCTGGGGGAAGTCGTCTTCGCCGTCGGCCTCATCCGCCAGGCTCGCCGAGGGGGTGGCGTCGAAGCTGGATCCGTAAAGGGACGGCAAAATCTGGGGGGAGAACAGCATCCGCATCACCTGGCGGACGGTGTCGGTGGCGGTGACCCGGTAGATCCGCAGCAGGGGGGCCAGCTCCAGGGAGAGGGTCGACTTGCCCGTCCCGCTGGCGCCGCCGACGTAGACCACCAGCGGCCGCGGCAGCTTGTGGATGCGCCGCACCACGCGGTAGCGGCGGGCGAGGTCCTCCCCCTCCAGCCGCTCCAGGATCTCACCGACCCGCAGGGCGACCTCGCTGCTGGCGATGACCTCGACGCCCTCCTGCCGGAGGTTCCCTTCGAGCTCGGTCACCAGGCGGTAGGCGCGGTCGAGGTCGAGACCGGCGGCCTGGATGCTGCGGGCCAGGAGGCCGCGGGAGAAGGGCTGATGCTGGCCCTGGTAGATGACCGTGAGATCGCTGGGGGCGGGGCGGGCGGAGGACCGAAGCCGGGCGGAGACATCGCCGCCGAAGAGGGTTTCCACCTGTTCCTGGACCCGGTCACGGATCTCGGCGGTGGACACCTCGTCGCGGTCGGCGAGATCTTCCCGCACCGCGCGGGCCACGGTGTAGGCGTCGTCGAAGGGGAGCCCCCGCAGCACGAGGTCGTGGGTGAGCACCCCGCGCAGGAATCGCTGCTTCGAGCCTTTCGAGCAGACGACCCACAGGGCCCCCTTGCGCCGGCTTTTGCCTTTGGAATCCATGGTGTTTCCCTGCTGGACGTCGGTGAAGGCGGGTCGGCGACCGTGGGTCCGTGGCTCGGTTCAGCTCAGCCCTTCTTTTCCCCGTCGTCTTCCTTCTTTTTCTTCGACGACAGGCTGTGCCGCAGCCGGCCGAGGATCCGGTTCAGGAAATGGCGCCGGGGGAGGAACTTCAGGACCGGGGTCTTGCGGTGCCCCAACTCCTGGTTGAGCTCCAGGAGGGCGGAGTTTCCGGAGTCCACCTGGAGTCCGCGGACGACGGTCTCGTGGGCCGCCCGGCGGTCGCCGGAGAGGAGGTAGGTCTTGGCCAGGAAGACATAGGATTCGGGCTGGTAGAACTCCAGATCCAGCGCCTTTTGGCAGAGCTTCAGGCCTTCCCGTTTCTTGCCTTGGTGGCGGGCGATGCCGTAGCCGAGGTAGGCGTAGAACAGCGCCGGCATGTCGACCCCTTCATCCTTCACCCCGGCGGCCAGGCTGAGCCAGTAGAGACCCTCCTTCCAATCCCCCTCCCTACAGTGCTCGATTCCACGCCAGGCGATGTCCGCCGGGTCGGCTCCTTTGGGGGTGTCTTCGGTCGCGGATGGCATGGGTCGTCCTCCAAGGAGCCCGAGCATGGAAGCTGGATCGGTGGCGAGGCGCCGAGGGCGCGGATGAAAAGTAGATGGCCATGCTAACGCAAGCGGACGGCTCCTGCCGAACCCCCGTGGTAAGCTCGCGGACTCCCGCGGCAAATGCTACTCCGCCATGACGCCCTGGGCGACTTAGGACCTTCGCCCAAAGCCGCGGGCCGCCAACACGCGATGCCAGAAGAGCGAGTCCCACCCGTCGATCTGGAGCCGATCACCGCGCTGGCCCGTCAGTTCGCCGATCTCGAGCTGAACACCGAGGCCGCGGCGATCTTCGAGCTCGCCCTGCGCCTCGATCCGGCGAACCGAGGGGTGCAGCTGAGCCTGGCGAAGCTGCGCAACCACCTCAAGCAGGGGCACGAGGATCAGGAGCGGGAGCGGGTCCGCAAGGTGCGGGAAACCTTCCGCCGCAACGCCATCGACTCCTGCCATTTCTTCGGCCTCGCCGCGCTCTACGAGGAGCGGGGGAAGCCGGAGCTGGCGGCGGAGTGCCTGGCCATCGCCCTCGGCAAGGAGCCGGTGAACCCCTATGTCTACAAGCTGCAGGGGCGACTCCTCCTCGAGGACGGCGACCCCCAGGGGGCGAAGGAGACCCTGCGGGCGGCCCAGCGTTACAACCCCTTCGACCGTCAGATCGCCGAGCTGCTGGGGCGGGCGGAGACGGCGCTGGGGAACCGCCGCCGGGCCCTCGAAGCGGCCATCGACGCCTTCCTCCTGCTGCGGGAGAACGACGCCGAGAGCGCTGCCCCCCTCAAGGTGGAGATCCGCGACCTGAAGCGCGCCCTCCAACTCGACGCCGAAGGCATCGCCGAGATCTTCAGGGAGCGGCGGATCAAGCTGCAGACCGCCTTCGATCGTCTGGAGCTGCAGCGGGAGCGGTTCCTCCAGGAGGGGGAGGCCCGGGACGACGGCGCCCCCGATCCGGAGAGCGGCAGGATCATGCTGGCGGCGCGCCTGCGGCAGGTGGATCTATGGTCCAGGCTCAACGACGACCACATCTTCCAGCTCACCCGCGCCGCCCACCACGAGACCCATTCCAAGGGGACCAAGATCTTCGCCTACGGTGACAAGGGGGCGGATCTTTACGTCGTCGAACAGGGGGAGATCGTGGTCCAGCGGCCCACCCACTACGGCGATTTCGAGCTCGCCCGGCTCCCGCCCGGGACCCTCTTCGGCGAGGTCAACTTCATCTCCCGCATCGAGCGCTCCGGGGACATCGTCGCCGGTACGGACGTCCACCTCGTGCGCCTGGACGCCGACCAGCTGGAGGCTCTGATCGCCGAACGCCCCGACCTCGGGGTGGAGCTGTTTTTCTGTTTCTGGCAGGGCCTGGCGCAGAAGCTGCGGGGGGCCAACGAGCAGCTGCGGACCTTCTTCGAGGAGGAAGGCAACCCCGGAGACCTGATGGGGGGGCGGGAGGAGGGGAGCAGCGTCGAGATCGGCTCCGCCGAAAAGATGGAGCTGCTCCGGGAGCAGGGCCTCTCGGGGACCGAGCTCCAGACCCTGGCGGACTTCTCGGACGTCAAACGTTTTCCGAGCGGCACCTTCCTCTTCCGCGAGGGGGATCCCGGCCACGAGATGTACGTGGTGCTGGAGGGCAGGGTGATGATCAGCAAGTACATCCCCGGAGGCGGCGAGGAGGCGCTGGCGATCCTCGGCCGCGGCGACTTCTTCGGCGAGATGGCGCTGATCGACGGCGAGCCCCGGTCTGCGGACGCCAAGGCCTTCGGCGGTCCGGCGACGGTGGTGGCCTTCGATCAGCTGACCCTCAAGGAGGTCCAGTCGGTGGATCCCCGGGCGTCCATCGACTTTATTCGGCTACTCTGCCACCTGATGTCGCAGCGGCTGCGGGAGATCGACGAGAAGGTGACGACCTGGCGGATCATGGCGGGGCATCGCCCGGGCCTCGACGATACGGTGGGCTTCGAAATGCCGCCAATCCTCGCCAGCTGATCCCTGGATTCGGGTCCGAAACCGGCCCCAGGAGCCCAAAGTTGGGCCTTTCCGTGGCCTTGTGCTAAGTTCCCGCCGCGCGGAGATCGGCTCCGCGCGCCTTTCGCCACGGTGGTACCGGCCCCAGGTCATTCCCACGCCCCCGAGGCATTCGAGCCCGGTCCTCGGGCCGCCCACCTCCCAAGCTGCCAAATATCCGGCCAAGCCGTCAGCACTTCGGCTCCCCGCCGGACCTCTGAAAGAAAGATCGAACCCATGCTTAAGAAAGCCTATTCCAAGAAGGGTACCAGCTGCCGCGTGACCTTCAAGGTGCCCGCCGAGGTCGCCGAGACCGAGGTCGCCGTGCTCGGCGACTGGAACGACTGGAGCGAGGAGACCAACCCCCTCGTCAAGCGCAAGGACGGCTCCTTCAGCGCCACCATCTCCCTGGACGCGGGCCGCGAGTATCGCTTCCGCTACCTGGTGGACGGCGAGCGCTGGGAGAACGACGACGCCCCCGACCAACTGGTCTACAACCGGTTCGGTAGCCAGGACTGCGTCCTCGCCCTCTGATCCGGCCGAGCGCGACGGGCCCCGCGACCGCCGCGGGGCTCGCCGCTGCACCCTCCCCCCTCCCCTATTTCCTGCCTCTAGATCCGGACCCTCACCCCATGGCCGATCCCCGTTTCGACCGCCTCGCCGATGTCCTGGTCAGCCATTCCTGTGCCCTCAAGCCCGGTGAGAAGGTTCTGATCGAAGCCTTCGACACGCCGGAGCCCTTCGTCCGCAGCCTGGTGCGCGCCAGCGCCGCGGCCGGCGCCCTGCCCCTGGTGACCCTGCGGAGCCACGGGGTGATGCGGGACCTCATGCTGGTGGCGAGCGAGGAGCAGATGCGACTCTTGGGGGAGGCCGACTCCCACCTGATGTCGAAGGTGGACGCCTACATCGGCGTCCGGGCGAACCCCAACATTTCCCAGTGGTCCGACGTGCCGGCGGATCGCATGGCCCTCTACCGGACCCACTGGTGGACGCCGGTGCACCGCGACGTCCGGGTCCCCGACACCCGATGGGTGGTGCTGCGCTGGCCGGACGCCGCCATGGCGCAGCTGGCGGGGATGTCCACGGAGGGCTTCGAGGACTACTACTTCCGGGTCTGCACCCTGGACTACGCCAAGATGTCGCGGGCGATGGAGCCCCTGCGGCAGCTCATGGAGCGCACCGATCGGGTGCGCCTGGTGGCGCCGGGTACGGACCTGCGGTTCAGCATCCGCGAGATTCCGGCGGTGTCCTGCGGCGGTGACCGCAACATCCCCGACGGCGAGGTGTTCACGGCGCCGGTGCGGGACAGCGTCGAGGGTACGATCCAGTTCAACACCCCCACCATCTACCACGGGTCCTCCCACGAGGACGTCCGGCTGACCTTCGAAGGGGGCCGGATCGTCGCCGCCAGCTCCACCGACACCGCCGACCTGGAGCGGAAGCTGGACACCGACGAGGGGGCCCGGTACATCGGTGAATTCGCCATCGGCTTCAACCCCCCACATCACCCAGCCGATGAAGGACATCCTTTTTGATGAGAAGATCGCCGGCAGCATCCACCTGACCCCCGGCAACTGCTACGACGAGGCGTCCAACGGCAATCGCAGCAAGATCCACTGGGACCTTGTCCTGCGTATGACTTCCGACGCCGGCGGCGGCGAGATCTACTTCGACGACGTGCTGGTGCGCAAAGACGGCCGGTTCGTCCTACCGGAGCTCGAGGGGCTCAACCCCGAAGCCCTGATCGGCACAAAGGCCTAGCAGTACCGTTGACCACCTCCGTACCCACGAAAAGGAAGGTCCCCGATGACTGAGCAGCTTAACGAGATCACCGCCAAGCAGTGCAAGATGCCGCCCGCGAAGTACGACGACTTGAGCGTGCTCATGCTGAATTGCACCCTGACACGTTCCCCCAACCTGTCCCATACGGAGGGGCTGCTGCAGGTGGCCGAGACCATCTATCGGGCGAACGGGGTCAAGACGGAGATCCTCCGTCCCGTCGACTACGAGATCCCCGCCGGTCTGGGCCTCGACTACACGGGGGTCGACCGCTACGAGCGCGACGACTGGCCCCAGATCCAGGCCAAGATCGACGCCTGCGACATTCTGATCATCGGCACGTCCGTGTGGCTGGGGGAGAAGAGCTCTGTGTGCAACCGCGTGCTGGAGCGGATGTACGGCTACACCCACAAGTTCAACGAGAAGGGCCAGTATCGGGACTACGGTAAGACCGGCGCCGTGCTGATCACGGGCAACGAAGACGGCGTGAAGCACTGTGCGATGAACGTGCTCTTCTCGCTCTCGCACATCGGCTACACCGTGCCGCCCCAGGCCGACGCCGGTTGGATGGGGGAGGCCGGACCCGGACCGTCCTACAGGGACGAGGGATCCGGCGGTCCGGAGAACGACTTCACCAACCGCAACACCACCTTCCTGGTGTGGAACACCCTCCACGTGGCCCGCTGGCTGAAGGACTCCGGCGGCTTTCCGGCCCATGGAAACCAGCCCGACGTGTGGGCGGCGGGTTGCAAGACGGACTTCCACAGCCCGGAACACCGCCGCTAGCCTCCGGGTCCTGGGGACTTCGGCGGCCCACCTGGACCGCGGCGGGGTCCGGCGGGGTCCAGGTGCCCCGTCCGGGCGCGCGGAAAGCAGCGCCCGGCCGGCGCCTCAGGCGTTCTCGGTGACGATCTGATCCAGCAGGCTCTGGACCTCGGGGGCCACCTCGTCAAAGGAGATCCCCATGTGGCAGCGCTCCTCGTCGATCGCCTCCAGGTAGGCGACGGTCCCCTCCACGTGGACGATCTCGTCGCCGACGGCGAGGTCCAGCCGGATTTGGGACCGCAGGGGCAGGGGGTGGTGGAGCTCCAGGCGTAGCCCGCCGCGGGAGATGTTGATGGTGCGCCCGGTGGCCAAATCCGCCCGGAAGCCCTCTTCGTCGAAGCGGCTGACCTGCACCAGGTTGATGCGGTCGATACGGGTGTCGATGCGTCGGTCCCGTGACGTGTCTTGGCTCATGTGCGCGCTCCTTGGCAAATCCGCCGGCGGCCGTGGGGGCGCCGGTGCTGGGGGCTAGACCGGAGTGGTTCGAACGGACGGTGGTCGCGTTACCGAATCCTCTGAGTCGTAGATAGTAGCGGAGATGGACCCGGGCCGTGGCGATGACCCGGGTCAGCAGCCCCGTCGTTGTGTCATGGGAGTTAATGGAAAAGGACTCCGGGCGCGTGGGCAATGGTGTGGAGGGGGAAGCCGAGGAGGCGACCCTCAGCGCCGGAATCGCGGGGTGTATCCTCATGGGCATGGACAAGGCCTCGGTTCTGAGCTGGTCGGCGGTGGTTCTCGGCGTTCTCGCGGGATTGGCGATCGGAATCTACGGCATGCCCGAGCTACCGGTCTGGGCCTGGGTGTTGCTGCTGCTCCTGATCCTGGTGGGCATCACAGCCGGCCAGATCTCCGCCAACCTACCGGCGCAGCTACGTCTCGACCCGATCCCGGACTTCGAGCCCACGGAAGCGATGGAGGAGGCACTCGAGGAGGTGAAGGCCCTCGGTTTCAGGACCTTCGGCGCGCCGTCGGCCCTCAACCTCCAGCCGTCGGCGGTTCTCGTCTCTCTGATCAACGAAGAGGCGTTGAGCTACTCCTCGGTTTACGTGGTCGGTGGTCCGAAGCAGGTGCTGGGTTGGGACTTCGTCGCGATGTTTCAGGAGCCCCGGGGTGGTCTCACCACCGTCCCCCGCCGCGACGGTGCGGCGCTGCGGCACAGCCCCGGGGAACTGATCCAGGTGTTCGAGGACGCGACGCCGGAGCAGGCCTTCCAACGTCACCTCGAAACCCTGGTGGCCCTCCAGAAGAAGGGTCTCCGGGTAGAGCCGGTGGCCGCCGAGGGTCACGCCGAGCGCCTGGCGGCTTCGTCGCTCCACAAGCGGCAGCATTTCTTCCGCAATCCGGTCCTAGGAGCCTGGGTCGCCCTTTGGCGGGTGGTCACCCGGTCGACCCCCCACATGGGGCCGATCCTCGATCAGAAGGTGGGCGCGAAGGAGGTCGAGCGGATGCTGGCGCAGCGGGGGCTCGAAGGGCGCTAGTCGAATCAGCCGCCGCCGGGCCAGGCCGTGGGGTCCCGCGACTCGAAGCCGGGTCCCCGCCGTGGCTAGATCCGCTCCATCCCTCCTCGACTCGGCTCGGGTGTATCCTGGGGCATGGATGAACGCTCGGCTTTGACCTGGCTGATGGTGATCCTCGGCTTCGCGGTGATCGTGTACTACGGTCCGCCGGACCTGGGGTGCTGGGGTCTGGGGCTGATGTTGGGTGTCCTCTTCGTCGCCAGCGGATTCCTCGTCTTGGCCGCGCAGCTCGCCAACAAGCTGCCGGAGCATCCGCAGCTCGATCAGGTTCCGGGTCTAAAGCCCGACGCGGAAATGGCAGGTATTCTCGGGCAATTCGAAGCCCTGGGGATGCTGCCCTTGGGCCCTCCGATCTCGATCCGAATCACCCCGTCGGTGACCCTGGTGCCCCTCCACCACGACGCGAGCCTGAGCTATGGCTCCGTGTATCGAGTCGACCATGGACCGACCCGGAGTCTGGGTTGGGACTTCATCTCGATCTTCGAGGATCCCGACGGCGTGCTCGTCACCGTACCCCGCGCCTTCCACGGGATACTGCCGCATCGACCCGGAGAGCTCATCCAGGTGTTCTTGGGCGCCACGCCGGAGGAGGCCTTCCGGCGCCACCTCGAGACGCTGTTGGCGCTCAAGAAGGAAGGTCTGCGGGTGAAGCCGGCGACCGCCGAGGACCATTCCCAGTACGTGGTGGATTCGATCCTCCACAAGCGCCGGTCGTTCCTCCGCCATCCATTGCTGGGAACCTGGACCTTCCTGTGGCGGGCCGTGACCCGATCGACCCCCCATATGGGCCCGGTTCTCGATCAGAAGGTGGGGGCGCGGGAGGTCAAGGACACGCTGGCGCGGCGCGGCTTGGAGGATCGGTGACCGGCGTCAGCCGCCGCCGGACCACGCGGTGAGGTCCCCAGACTCGAAGCCGTCGGCGAAGATGGACCCCTGGAGAGTCTTCCAGAACGTCAGCAGCTGACGGAGGGCCTCCGGCGGGTTCTCGGGCTCGGTCTGGCCCGCCTGGTCGGCGCTGTTGAGGCCGTGGCAGGAGGCGCAGACGCGGATTTCCCCGGGCTGGAAGGTGATCCAGTAGCGCTCGCGGACCACCGGTTCCCCCTGGGGGTCGGTGAGCTGCCAGCTCATGGCGCGGCGGGTCGGTACGAAAGCCGCCATCGAGCCGTCCGCCGCCACCTCGACGCTCCCACCGGGCCCCGAGGTCGGCGGGTTCACCACCGCCGGGTCGTGCATGACCCTGGCCAGGGGCCGGCGGCCGGGGCGGGGGCTCGCGGAGCCGCCGATGCCCCGGACCTGGTCGGCCTGGAAGAACTGCAGGTAGCGCACGTCGTAGGTGACGCCGCCGGCGCCGGTGGTCTGGGTGCCGCCGGGGACCGCCAAGTTGAAGGGCTGCTGGAGGTCGAGGGCGTCGCGGGTGGTGACGTCACGGCTCACCGCCAGGGCCAGGCCGCGGGCCCGCAGGTCGGCGCGGAAGACTTCCGGGTCGACCCCTTCCTCGGCGAAGATTTGCGCCTCGGGGGCCTTCAGGACCGCGGTGAGCACCGGCGGCGTCGGCCGCGGTCGTACCTCCACCGGCTGGAGCTCCCACATGGGGCCGTCGTAGGACACCAGGACGTCGGGATCCCAGTACTCGATCTGGCGGGAGATACCCCCCGACACCAGCGACGCCGTGGCCGTGAGGTGGGGGCCGTCGGGGGTCAGCCACTTGATCTGGAAGTCGTAGCGGGGCTGCGGCATGGGGCGGCTGCCGTCGTTGCCGGCGGCCCGGGCTTCGGCGGTGTGGGACGCCAGCAGACCGCCCCCGGAGAGGGGCAGGGGGTCACGGTAGTGGCCGCTGTGGGTCGCCGGCACGGGGTCCCCGTCCCCCACCACGGTGCGGGTGTCCGGGTGGGTGACGTAGGTGACGGCGATCTGGTCGGCGGCCTGGGTCGGCGGCGCCGTCAGGCGGGCCACCATGCCGCCGGAGTGGGTCTGGAACTCCGGGGCGTCGACGCCGAAGTAGGTGCCGGGGCTGCTGGGATCCTCTTTGACCTGGAAGAAGTTGAGGATCGGGTTTGGGTTGAAGCGGCCCGACACCGAGGCGATGAACTCGATCAGGTTGGGGTCGTCCGAGAACGACTGGTTGAAGTAGTTGTGGAGCTCGTGGCGGCCGATGTGGTTGAGGGTTTCCTCCTCGGTGCCGTCGGGGAAGATCTGCCAGGGGGAGAAGTGGTTGAACCGCAGACCGTTGACGTTGGAGCCGGCCTGCGCGTTGCGGGGCTCGGGGAAGATGTCCTGGGGCGCCTGGATGGCGGCTCCAGGCTCTTCGCTGGCCCAGTCGAAGTTGCCGTAGGGATTGCCGGGGGTGTCGGCCTGCTGGTCCTGCTGCAGGTGGTCCCAGCGGGTGAAGAGGATCCGGCCGTAGCTGTCCACCGTCGGCGTGAAGGAGCCGGACGGCGAGTGCTGGAGCATCTGCAGGGCGCCGGAGGCCGGATCCAGGGCCCATAGGCCCGTGTTGGTGGCCGTCGACTCGTACTCGTCGTGCTGGGGATAGAGATGTCGGCGCCCGTCCCGCGGGCGGTCGCTGGTGAAGACGATGCGACCGTCGGGGCTGTAGATCGGGGTCACGTTGTTGAAGTCCGGCGGCTGGTTGGCCACGTGGGTGATGGCGGCGACCTGACCCTGGCCGAGCCCTGTCACCTCGTAGATCTGCCAATAAACCTCGATCACCTGGTACTGCTGGGTCGGAGCCCCCACCACCATGCTGAACAGCGCGCGGGTCCCGTCCCAGTGGACGTGGGGATCTCGGACTGCGATGGCGCCGGCCCCCTGGAAGGTGCCGGCGGCGCCGAATCCCGCTTCTTGGGTGAGGTTCCTGAGGGTGCCGTCGGGGTAGCGGATGTAGAGGTCGCCGCCGCGGCCGGCGCTCTGCATGGCGGAGCCGTGGTTGGCGAAGGTGGAGCCGATGGTCGCGAAATCGGCGGCGATGGGGAATTGGGTCACGAATAGGACCGGATGGAGCAGCGTCGGAGGCCCGCCTCCAGACCCCGGCTCGGGGGGCGTCGCGGCCGCCGCCGAAAGGCCCACCAGGGAGAGTGCGGCGACGAGCAGCAGGGCGGGTAGGGCGGTGGGACCTTGGGGCGAGGGCAGTAGCGTGCAGGCTCGACGGACCATGGGCGGCCTCCGTGCAGCGAAGGGTTTCAAGTGGGATGCCCCGGGGGAAGGGGCGGATCTTAAAATAGCGAATCGACTATAAGCGATCTCCGCCGAAGGGTCCCTCAGGGTTTTCTCGGGAACTCCTCAAGGGTTGAAAATCGGGGCTCTAGATTTAGTTGACACGTCAACTAATGATGTGTATGCTTCTTTCATGGAACGCAACGCCCCCACCGAACGACCCGCGCTTACCGACCGCCCCGAAAAGGCGGCCCAGAGCGCCCTGCAGCGGGAGATCCTCCAGACCCGACCCTTCAGCTCCCTCGGTCAGGAAGCCACCCTCGGGCTCCTGCGGACCGTCGACATCCTGCGCCGGCGCTTCTCCGAGACCATGGCCCCCTGGGGGATCACCCAGCAGCAGTACAACGTGCTGAGGATCCTCCGCGGCGCCGGCGAGGAGGGCCTGCCGACCCTCGCCATCGCCGAGCGCATGCTGGAGCGTACGCCGGGGGTCACCCGCCTCGTCGACCGGCTGGTGGCGAAGGGATGGGTCCGGCGACAGCGCTGCGCCGAGGATCGCCGCAGGGTCGACTGCACCATCACCGCCGCGGGCCTGGATCTGCTGAAGGAGCTGGACGGACCGGTCGAGGCCCTCGACGGGGTGACGATGTCGATGCTCGACGATACAGAGAAGAGGCAGCTGATCGATCTCCTCGACCGCATCCGAGCGGGCCTCGCCTAGGGGCACTTCAAACTTCGAGTTCTTCGCTCCAATAATTGATTAGACAATAAATAACTGGGCAGCTAAATCTGCGGCCCTCGACACGAAAAGGACGACGCCATGGATTTCAAGACCACCCTCCTCCGCACCGACGACGACCTCGGACCCCTGATCGCCCGACTCGCGGCGGCGATCGTGATGTTCCCCCACGGCGCCCAGAAAGCCCTCGGCTGGTTCGGCGGCGGCGGCTTTTCGAAGACCATGGAAGGGATGACCGGCATGGGGCTGCCCTCGGTGATCGTCTTCCTGGTCATCGTCGCCGAATTCCTCGGTCCCCTGGCTCTGGCGGCGGGATTCTTGAGCCGCGCCGCCGCCGCCGGCTTCGTCGCCGTCATGGTGGGGGCCATCGTCACCGTCCACGGCCAGCACGGCTTCTTCATGGACTGGTATGGCCAGCAGGGGGCCCAGGGCTTCGAGTACCACCTGCTGATGATCGGTCTCGCCCTGGTGGTGATGGTGCGGGGAGGCGGCGCCTTCTCCGTCGACGGTCGCCTGGTGCGGTCCTGAAATCGCTCCGCCTCTCCTTCTAAGCCACGTCCCCTATCCACTCCACAAACGACACGGGAAAGGAAGTCCAGCATGACCCAGAATCAGACCCAGAACGTCGCCGAGCTCGACCACGCCCTCAATCAGATGATCTTGAACGGCCAGATCCTAGAAGCCTTCGACCGCTACTACGGCGAGGACGTGGTGATGGCGGAGCCGGCGGGCATCCACACCGGCAAGGAGGTGAACCGGAAGCGGGAGGAGGAGTTCGTCGGCTCCGTGGCCCAATTCCACGGCGCCGAAGTGTCGGCCCACGCCGCGGGTGAGGACGTCACCTTCTCCGAGTGGTCCATGGACATCACCTTCCAGGACGGCACCCGAAAGACCCTGGAGCAGGTGGCGGTGCGCCGCTGGCGCGGCGGCCTCGTGGTCCACGAGCGCTTCTACTACGACACCGCCGGCTGACCCCCGGATCGCCGCCGTCGCCGACTCCGAGGGTCGGCGGCGGCGACGGTCGCTGTGCTACGCTGCCGAGACCTTCGGGTCCCCCATAGCCCTCCCCCGGGACCCGCGACGCAGGAGCCAGCATGTCCGATCCGCGCCTTTACAAAATCATCTTCGTCAGCCAGGGCCAGGTTTACGAGCTCTACGCCCGCCAGGTCTCCCAGGGGGGTCTTTTCGGCTTTATCGAGGTCGAGGAGCTGGTCTTCGGGGAGCGCTCGAAGGTCGTGGTGGATCCCTCGGAGGAGCGTCTCAAAAAGGAGTTCGAAGGGGTCAAGCGCTTCTACCTGCCGATGCACGCGGTGCTGCGGATCGACGAAGTGGAGAAGGAAGGGGCGGGGAGGATCAGCGAGGTCGAGGTAGACGGAAAGGGCGAGAAGAGCAACATCGCCAACTTCCCGATGCCAATCTACACCCCCACCCCGTCCGATTCCTGAGGTCCGTTTCCGGATGGCAGAGCTGAAGGCCAGCGCCCAGGCGGTCCAAGACGCCCTCGCCCGAATGGGCGTAGCGCGTCGCGTGGTGGAGCTGCCGGCTTCCACCCGCAGCGCCGCGCAGGCCGCCGAGGCCATCGGCTGCACCGTCCACCAGATCGCCAAGAGCATCGTCTTCCGCGGTGCCACCACGGGGGAGGCGGTGCTGGTGGTGGCCAGCGGGCCCAACCGGATCGACGAAGCCGCCGTCGCCGAGATCGTGGGGGAGCCCCTCGCCAAGGCCGACGCCGCCTTCGTCCGGGAGGCCACCGGCTTCGCGATCGGCGGGGTGCCCCCCTGCGGTCATCCGCGGCCCGTGAGGACCGTCCTCGACCGGGATCTGTTCGAGCTCGACGAGATCTGGGCCGCCGCCGGAACCCCCAACGCCGTCTTCCGCCTCACCCCCGACGACCTCGCCCGGCTGACCGGTGGCCGGGCGGCGTCGGTGGCCCAGCGCTGAGCGTCCCGAGGCGCCTTGGAAGGTCTCGATGTCGGTGCTGAGCAGGATGGAGCTGCATCGCCGCGGCGTCGGGGTCCTGGCCCCCCGCGGCACCGAGCGCCGCGGGTCGGCGATTTGGGTGGAGCTGCCGGGGGGCGGCAGCCCGCTGCGAACCTGCAACTGCCCGGAGTGCAAGTCCCGGGGCAAGACCTGCGACAACCTGAGGGAGCTTTCGGAGGTGCTGCGGCAGCACCAACAGGCCTACGCCGACCACAGCTGGCAGAGCACCTTCGAGGCCAGCGTGTGGTTCCGCCTCGCCAAGCTGGCCTACGCGGGGGCGGCCCTCGCCTCCGCCGACGTGCGGGTCCAGCAGGTGGAGCGGCTCGACGACGGCGCCGCCGCCATCCGCGTGCTCGATCCCAAGGGTCGGGAGGTGGCCCAATACCTCGATACCAGTCCGGCCTACGTGGCCTTCCTGGAGCGGACCGGCAAGGCCCCCAGGGGGGGCGACGGGGGGTTCCTCGACCGCGCCGGCATGCTGCAGCGTCTGGCGCTTTTCCAGCTCAGCGAGAACGAGCGGACCCTCGAGAAGAAGGGGTTCAAGACCCGCCGCCTGGCCTGGGAGGAGAGCTTCTGGCACCGCCTCGCCTACCACTGCGTGCGGGAGTTCGGCGATCCGACGTCCCCCGGCGGCGTCCGGGGCTCGTTCCACCCGGCGGTGGACAAGACCTCCGGCGACTTCACCTTCACCTACCGCCTCAACCCCGACCGGCCGGTGGTCAAGCTGACCGCCCCCCGGCGCCGGGTCGAGGCTATCCTCGACCTGCTGCGGGACCTCTACCCCGACCAAGAGGATCTGGCGATCCACCCGGTGCCCCTGCGGTCCCTGTTCCGGGTTACCCAGGAGACCGAGCTGGACCTGCGGGTGGGGCCCGTCATCCGCCTGCTCCAGGAGTCCGGGGAGACCCGCTACCTGGACCCCGAACGACTCGAAAAGTACCGCTACGGCAACCTGGTTTACGTCCGCGAGCTGGGGATCCTGGCGCAGCTGGAGAAAGAGAAGAAGGGTCGGTCCTTCCGCGCGCCGGTGTCGATGAAGCTGGCCCGGAGCCAGGTGCCGGGCTTCCTCGACGACCACGTGGAGGCCCTCGAAGAGGGGGCCCTGGTGCTCGACGAGCCCCTGCGGGGTCTCGAAATCTGGAAGCACTACGACGCCGTGTCCGTGGAGGGGGAGGAGGATCCGTCGAAACGGTCGTGGTTCTGGGTGTCGGTGCGCTACCGCTTCGGCGACGACACCGTGGCCCTGGAGGCGCTCTTGGGGGCCAAGAAGCGGGGCCTCCCCTACTTCGAGACCCCGGGGGGGTGGGTGGACCTCGGGGCGCCGGCGTTCCGTGACTTGGGCCGCTTCGTCGGCCGGGTCGAGGTTCGCCCCGGCGGCGGGGAGGGGGTGCGGCTGTCGGCGGGGGAGCTGCTGCGGTTCGAAGCGTCCACGGAGCAGCCCCTGGAGGTGGCGGGGCCGAGCGACCGGGTATCGGTGCTGCGTCGTCTCCTGGACCACCAGCCCGTCGAGCCCTATCGCAAGCCCCGGGGCCTGCGGTCGGAGCTGCGGCCCTACCAGGTGATCGGCACCGACTGGCTCCGCTTCCTGGCGGAGCACGGCCTGGGGGGGCTTCTGTGCGACGACATGGGCCTCGGCAAGACCCACCAGGCCATGGCCCTCATGGCGTGCCTTGTGGCCGAGGCCCCCGAGGCCGCCGGCCCCTTCCTGGTGGTCTGCCCCACCAGCGTCGTCAGCCATTGGCGGGACAAGCTCGGCGCCTTCGCCCCGGGGCTGCGGGGCCGGGTTTACCACGGCGCCGACCGCCATCTACCCTCCCCCGTCGGGCCCAAGACGGTGGTGATCACCTCCTACGGCATCCTGCGCAACGACGCCCCCCTGCTGTCCCGCACGCCGTGGCGGGCAGCCTTCTTCGACGAGGTCCAGCAGCTCAAGAATCGCTCCACGGTGGCCTACGGCGCGGCGGAGCGGCTGCCGGTGGCGGTCAAGATCGGCCTCACCGGCACCCCCATCGAGAACTCCATCGACGAGCTCAAGGCCCTCTTCGACCTCACCCTGCCGGGCTACCTCGGGGACGACCGGGACTTCCGGGAGCGCTACGACCGGGCCCTCGAAACCGAGGGGGCGGGCCTGCGGGAGAACCGCCGGCGGCTGGAGGAGCTGCGGCGCCTGATCCGCCCCTTCGTGATGCGCCGGCGCAAGAGCACCGTGCTGGACGAGCTGCCGGAGAAGATCGAGGATCTGCGCTCGTGCCCCCTGTCGGAGGAGCAGGCGGCGCTCTATCGGCGGCTCATCGACACCCAGGGGGCGGAGCTGCGCAAGCAGGTGGGGGACGAAGCGGCCCCCCTGCCGTACCTCCACGTCTTCGCGCTGCTCAATCAGCTGAAGCAAATCTGCGATCACCCGGCCCTCGCCAGCGGCGACCTCGACGTCGAACGCCACCGCTCCGGCAAGTGGGATCTCTACTGCGAGCTGCTGCGGGGGAGCCTCGACGGCGGCCAGAAGGTGGTGGTCTTCAGCCAGTACCTCGGCATGTTGGAGATCCTGTCCCGCCATCTCGACTCCCTGGGGGTGGACCACGTGCGCCTGGTGGGGGCGACCCCCATGGACGAGCGGGGGAGGATCGTCGACCGCTTCAACCGCGACGACCGCTGCCGCGTCTTCCTCGGGAGCCTCAAGGCGGGGGGCACCGGCATCGACCTGGTGGGGGGCTCGGTGGTGATCCACTACGACCGCTGGTGGAACGCCGCCCGCGAGGACCAGGCCACCGACCGCGTCCACCGCATGGGCCAGAAGCGGGCGGTGCAGGTGTTCAAGCTGGTGACCGAGGGGACTTTGGAGGAGAAGATCGCCGTCATCATCGAACGCAAGCGGGATCTGCTGGACGCCGTGGTGGAGGAGGACGACCATCGCCTGTCGAAGATCTTCTCCCGCCAGGAGCTGCTGGAGATGCTGCAGCAGGTTTGAAGGGACCCCCCGCAGGACCATACGGAGAAAGCCCTATGATGAAGGAATCGAGCCCCCAAACCCCCCGCGAACGCACCGCGACCTGGAGCGACCCACGCCGCGTCGCGGACCTGGCCCGCGGTCGCTCCGGCCTCGACTTCCTGCGGGGGATGCTCGCCGGGGAGATCCCCCGCCCGCCGGTGGGGGAGGTGCTGGCGTACGACCTGGCGGAGGTGGAGGAGGGCCGGGCGGTCTTCGAGATCGTGCCCGCGGAGCACCACTACAACCCCATCGGCTCGGTCCACGGCGGGGTCATCGCCACGGTCCTCGATTCGGCGATGGGCTGCGCCGTGCACACCCTGCTGCCGGCGGGGGTGGGCTACACCACCACGGACCTGACCACCACCTTCGTGCGCGGGGTGCGGTCGGGCCTCGGTACCCTGCGCTGCGTCGGGGAGGTGATGCACGTGGGGGGGCGCACGGCGTCGGCCCGCGCCACCCTCGTGGGGGAGGACGGCACCCTCTACGCCCACGGCAGCTGCAACTGCCTGGTGCTGCGGCCTTAGACCTGAACCCGGACAGCCGGCGACGCCGGCGGGCCCGCGGCGTCAGTCGGCCTGGGCTGCGAGGAAGTCGCGGAAGGCGGCGCGGCAGCCGGGGTCGAAGCGGAGGAAGCGGACCCCCATGCCGTCCACCTCGCCGCGGTCCGGGCGGGTGTGGCGGACCACCTCACCGCTGCCGGTGACCCGCGGGCCCTGGGGCGGGGCGAGCTGGAAGGAGATCCGGGTGCCGGGCTCCGGCTTGCGCTGGGTCTCGATGAGGGCGCCGCTGGCGGAGGTGTCGCAGACCCGGCAGTCCCAGCCGCCGTCGCCGCCGTCTTCCCCCAGGCGGACGGGGAAGGAGATCCGGAGGCGGGGGGCGACCCGCACCAGCTCCGCCACGTGTCCCTGGAGGTGGCCGAGGGCGGTTTCCAGGCAAACGACGCGGTTGGCGCCGCGGCCGATGAACTGTTCCGCCTCGGCCCGCCGGGAGGCCCGGGCCAGCAGCACGAGGGAGGAGTGGCGGCTCATCGTGGCCGGCCTTCGCACCGCGTCGAGAAAGTCTTCGAGGTCCATGCCCCGCAGGGGGTAGCGCACCAGCAGGACTTCGATCGGCAGGGGCGCGATCAGCTCCAGGGCGCCCCGGGCGCTGGGGAATCGGTCGACCTCGAAATCGGCATGGTCGAGGCAGGGTTCGATGTGGGCGAATTCCTCGGCGCTCAGGCCGATCGCCAGGACGCGTCGCTTCTGGGGGGTCATGCTCTTGCTCATGGTCGGCGTTTTCTGGGCGCCAGAGCTTAGCAGTCCAGCCCGCCGCGGGGTCAGGGGAAGTAGCCGCTGGGGGCCCGAACCTCGAGGGAGCGATCGCCGACCACTTCGACGGAGACGGGCCGGAACGCTGTTTCGTCCCGGTCGCCGCTGGCCTGGTAGGCGAGGAGGTAGCGGGAACGCAGCTCCAGCTCGATGCGATCGTAGATCGGACCCAGCTCGGCCAGGTCGTCCACCATCCAGCTGCGGCCGCCGGTCTCCTCGGCGAGGGTGCGCAGGACCTTCTTGGCGTCGCGGTCGAGCTTCGACGCCGCCAGGCCGATGGTGTAGAGGGTGACCCCGGTGTGCTGGGCGTATTCGAGGGTACGCTCGAAATCGAAGCCGCTGGACTCGTCTTCGCCGTCGGAGAGCAGCAGCAGTGCCTTGTGACCTCGGATGCCGTGGAAGTAGTGGAGGGCGAAGACCAGGCTGTCGTAGAGGGCCGTGCCCCCCTCCGCCCTCAGGGCCCCGAGGGCCTGGGAGAGGACCTCGGGGTCGTTGGTGAACCGGCTCTCGACCCTGGGCTGATGGTGGAAGGCCACCAGGGCGGCCCTGTCCTCCGGCCGCAGGGTTTGATCGAGGTAGCGGCGGGCGGTGTCGGTGACCTGCTCCAGGCTGTCCTCCATCGAGGCGGAGGTGTCGATCAGCAGCACGGTCTGGATCGGCAGGTCCCGGCGGTGTTCGAAGCGCTGGAGCGTTCGGGGCTCGTCGCTCTCGGTGACGGTGAAATCCTCTTCCGCGAGGTCCAGGACCGGCCGGCCCCGGCGGTCGTAGACGCCGGCGTAGATCTCCACGAGGCGCACGTCCACGGTCTCCACCGGACCGTCGGCGTTGATGAAAACCACGTCCTCGGTGCTGTGGCCGTCGGCGAGGTGGGCGACGGCCCGGAGGTAGGCGAGGCCGTCGTCGGGTACCGCCAGGGGCTGCACGAAGGGGGGCTGGAAGAGGGTGGCGGCGAGGTGGTCGCCGATGAAGAGCTCCAGCCTGTCGAGGGTTTCGCCGTCGGGGATCTGGACGTCGATCACGGCGCGGGTGCTGCCGCGGTACCGGCGGTTGGCCCGCGGCTCCAGCCAGCGGACCCGGAACGACTGCCCGCCGGGGTTGAGGAGGATCTCGTCGCTCGCCACCTCGGTGCCGAGGGCGTCGAGGGCCGAGACCCGCAGGCGCTGCATGCCCGGCAGGTTGCCCAGGTCGAGCTCGACGCTAAAGGGGGGCCGATTCTTGGTCATGATGGGCTGGCCGTCGAGGGAGAACTCCACCCGCTCGAAGTCCCCCACCGCCAGGGTGTCGAAGCGGACCTTGCCGGTGTGGACGGCGGCGCCGTCCGGCGGCAGCAGACGGATGTTGCGCTCCCCCAGGGCGGTGGCGGCTTCGGCCTCCGCCAGGAAGCGGAACAGCTCCGAATCCTCGATGCCCGGGGTGCCCGCCGCCTCGACGGTGTGGGGGATCTCAAGGGTCCGTTCGAGACAGGCGAAGCGGCGACCGTCGAGGTCCTCCACCTTGAGCAGCAGGGTGGCGGGGCCGGGGCGCAGATAGCGCTGGAATACCAGCGGTACGAGGTCCGTGGCCCCCTCCGGAGGCGCCTCGAAGCGGAAGCGGAAGCTGTCGAAGAGCTCGTCGGCGCGGACGATCTCCCCCGTCAGGAGGAATCGCCGCGGGCCATCCCTCTCCCCGGGGGGCACCGGCGCCGCCACCATGCCCTGGAGCACGGTCCGCTGCTGATGCCGTCCGGGGTACGCCAGGGTCAGCTCGGCGTCGAAGGTGTCCGCCTCCTCGGGCAGGCGGGTGGACCGGGCTTCGAAGGTGGCCACCCACTCGGGGCTGGGCTCCATCGGCGGCGACAGGATCCGGTTGAGGAATAGGAAATAGGGCTCGACCTGCTCGCTGGCGGAGATGGACATCATCGCCGAGACCACCTGGGGCCGCTCGCAGTAGTCCCGGACGTTCGTGGAGGGCAGCTTGTAGCGGTGCTCGGCGAAGGGCCAGCCCTCCTGGGGCTCCCAGATCCGGTAGCGACCCTGGCGGCCCACCGGGGCGTAGAAGACCATCAGGAACTCGCGGCGGGTGCGGTCGCTGCCGTCGTAGGCCCAGATTTCCATCTTCATATCCGCCACTTGGCAGCGGAATACCGGCGGGCCGTTGGTGGCCAGAACCCGGGCCCGGTCGTCGTCGATGCGGCCGAAGGTGCTCTTCGCTTCGGCCATGCGGTCGTACCAGGTGCGGCGCAGCTCGTTCATGTGGGTGCGGGGATCCGGGTCCCGCTGACGCCAAAACTCGGCGACGAAGGCCCGGCGCCTGAACTCCTCCCGCAGGGAGAAGAAGTACTCCCGCTCCCAGTCGGTCAGCAGCAGGTTCGCCTTCGCCAGCCAGTCCCTGTGCTCGGCGGAGAGGTCCTTGCCCTCCGGGCCCTGGGTGGGGACCTCCGCGGCTTCGACCGCCGGGGACGGAACGGTCTCGGGGGCAGGCGCTCCGGGGGCCGCCACTCCAATCTCTTGAGCCCGGGGGCCGGGGATCTCCTGAGCCCGGGGGCCGGGGAGGAAAAAGGGGAGGAGGAACCAGAGGATGGCCAGGGCGACGAGGCAGACGATGGCGAGGCGCAGCTCCAAACGCTCGTGCATGGGGAGAACCATCAGCAAGATCGGGGCCAGGTCCCCCGGATCGCCCCCGTGGCCGCCGGGCCGCTCTCTGCTCGATTGTCGAACGTGGGGCGGGCCGGGTTTTCGTCCCTCCCCGACCGCGGGGTGTCCACCGGACCGGACACCGGGTGACGGCCGACGGTCCACCTGGGCCCGCGGCGGGGCTGGGCTATGCTCGCGGGATGCCGGACCTCGGTTTCGTCCTCCAACCAACGTATCGGGTCGTCCAGGGACGGGCGGTGGTCCACCTCTACGGCGTGCTCGAAGGGGGGGAGACCTTCCTCGTCCGCGACGACCGCCAGGTGCCCTGCTTCTACGTCCGCACCGAGCACGGGGAGCGGGCGGCGAAGCTCGGGGCCCCGGAGCTCTCGCCGACGGACCTCCAGACCCTGGACGGCCACGCCGCGACCCGCATCACGGTGCCGGTGCCCACCGACATCCCGGCCCTGCGGGACCGCCTGACGTCCCACGGCGTGCCGGTGTACGAGGCCGACGTCCGCTTCCCGAGGCGCTACCTGATCGACCGCGGGATCCGCGGCAGCCTCTCGCTGTCGGGGGAGTGGCGTCCAGGGCGGGGGGTGGATCGGGACTACCTGAACCCCGGGGTCGAGCCGGCGGATTGGTCGCCCCGGCTGTCGGTCCTGTCCATCGACATCGAGACCGACCCCACCGCCAGCCGGCTGCTGTCGATCGCCCTGTTCGGGCCGGGGGTGGCGGAGGTCCTGCTCCTGCGGCCGGAGAACTCCCCTGCCCCCGCCGGCGCCGTCCGCTTCATCCGCGAGCGGGATCTGCTGACCGCCCTGGTGCGACGGGTCCGCGCCATCGACCCCGACGTGATCACCGGTTGGAACGTGGTGGATTTCGACCTCCGGGTGCTCGACCAGCTGGCGAAGCAGCACGGCGTCCGGCTGGACTTGGGTCGCGGCCCGGGGCCTTTGCGGCTCCGCCGGTCCCAAGGCCCCCGGGGGGGCCTCGAAGCGTCGCTACCCGGCCGGGTCGTCCTCGACGGTATCCAGCTGCTGCGGGGCGCCTTCGTGCGCATGGACAGCTATGCCCTCGGCGCCGTCGCCAAGGAGGTCCTGGGGGAGGGCAAGCTGATCGAAGGGCAGGATCGGGGGGCGCAGATCCTGGAGGCCTGGGAGCACGACCCCGAGCTGCTGGTGGCCTACAACCTCGCCGACGCCCGCCTGGTGCTGGACATCCTCGACAAGCTTCAGCTGATCGAGCTTTCGGTGCAGCGCAGCCGCTTCACGGGTCTTCCCATCGATCGGGTCGCCGGCTCCATCGCGGCGTTCGACTTCCTCTACCTCACCGAGCTGGGGCGCCGCGGGGTGGTGGCCCCGAGCGTGGGGTCTGGGGGGGTAGGGGGCTCCGGAGACGCCGGCCTCGGCGGTCACGTGCTGGAGCCCGTACCCGGACTGTGGCCCAACGTTCTCGTCTTCGACTTCAAGAGTCTGTACCCCAGCCTGATGCGGACGTTCCACATCGACCCCCTGGGGCATCTGCCCAGGCCCCGGCCGGAGGACGACGCCATCGTCGCCCCCAACGGCGCCGCCTTTAGCCGCGAGCCGGGCATCCTCACCGGCATCCTCGACGCCCTCTTTCCGCGGCGGGAGGACGCCAAGACAGCGGGGGACGACGTCGCCAGCCACGCCATCAAGATCCTGATGAATTCGTTCTACGGGGTTCTGGGGACGTCGGCCTGCCGCTTCTACCGCCCGGAGCTGGCGGGGGCCATCACCGCCTGGGGCCGGGAGATCCTCCTGTGGACCCAGGAGCGGATCGAGACGGTCCACGGTCTGCGGGTGCTCTACGGCGATACGGACAGCCTGTTCGTGCTCTCCGGTGAAGACGACCCCGCCGCGGCGCTGCGGCTTGGGGCGGAGCTGCGGAGGACCCTCGAAGGGGAGATCGCGGCCCACATCTCCCAGACCTGGGGGGTCGAGAGCCGCCTGGAGCTCGAACTGGAGAAGCTCTACGTCCAGGTGCTCTTGATGGCCACCCGGGGCGGCCGCGGCGGGGCGCGCAAGCGCTACGCGGGCCTGCGGGTCGACGCCGGGGCTCCGGCGGAGAAGGCGCCTGAGGGCGAGGTGGAGCTGGTGGGGCTGGAGGCGGTGCGCCGGGACTGGACCGACCTGGCCAAGGGGGTCCAACGGGAGCTTTATGACCGCCTCTTCCACGGCCGCGACCTCGAAGCGTACCTAAGGCGGGTGGTGACCGGGGTCCGCGCCGGCGAGCACGATTCGGAGTTGGTGTACCGGAAGGCCCTGCGCAAGCCCCTGGAGGACTACACCGCCACCACCCCGCCCCACGTCGCCGCCGCCCGGAAGTCCAAGAAACGTCGGCGGCGTCTGATCTCCTACGTCGTCACCACCGCCGGCCCGGAGCCCGCCGACGAGCGTCAACATCCCCTCGACCACGAGCACTACGTCCAGAAACAGCTGCGGCCGGTGGCCGAGCCCGTGCTCTCGGTCCTCGATCTCGAGTTCGACCGCGTCGTGGGGGACGATGCCCAGCTCCGCCTCTGGTGAGGTCGGCGAGGGGACTTGTGCCAAAAATTGGCATATACACCCGTTTATTTTCACTCATCAATATCGAAGGGGTGGAAGACAGGCCCGAGGACCGCGACCGGGTCGGGCACGGTCCTTGCTTAATTCGGTCTGTGAACGTGGATCTCAAGTCTCGGTCCGAGTCGTCGGTCGAGACCACGCCACTACGTCCCTCGGAGCGTGGTGGCGTCTTTTCTTTTGGGCTCGATTCCGAATCCAGCGGGGGGGCCGGGCGCGTTGGACGCACCCACCTTCCGCACCCTCCGCGTCCCCTGGTCCGGCCCGTCGGCGCGGCTCAGGCCTTCGCCGCCGCGAGGGCGTCGGCGGGGACGGTCATCGACCGGGCCCGCGCCCGGAAGGCGGCGGGGGTCTCGGCTTCGCGGGTCATGGCCTCGGGTATCCAGGATTCTGTAGCCCCGGGTAGCTCCATCAGGCGGTCCACGGCCTCCGAGGCCTGCCCGAGCCGGGCTTCGGGGTCTTTGGCGAGCATCTCCCGGACCAGGAGATCGAGCTCCGGGGAGACTTCCGGAACCAGGCTGCGGGGCGACGGCGTACCCTGGCGGACGGTGTTGCGCACCAGCTGGTGCAGGCTGTCGCCGGCGAAGGGCAGGACGCCGGTGAGGCATTGGAACAGCACCGCGCCGAGTCCGAAGAGGTCGGCCGCCTCGGAGTGGGGCTCCCCGAGGAGGATCTCCGGCGGCAGGAAACCGGGGGTACCGAAGACCGTGCCTTCGTCCTGACTGAGGGACGTCAACAGTCGGGCGACTCCGAAGTCGGAGACCTTGATCGAGCCGTCGTAGCCCAGCAGGACGTTGCCGGGCTTGACGTCCTGGTGGACGATGCGGTGGCCGTGGGCGGCCTCCAGGCCGCGGGCGATGCCGAGGGCGAGGGGGACGACCTGGGCCGGGGCGAGGCGCCCTGACCGTTCGAGGTACTGGGCGAGGCTGGTGCCGTCGACGAATTCCATGGCGATGAACGCCACTTCCGAGCTGCCGCCGAGGTCGTAGACGGTGACGATGTTGGGGTGGGAGAAGCGGGCCACGGTCACCGCCTCGCCGAGGAGGTCCGCCACCTCGTTGGAGCTCGCGGGGGGCGCCGCCGGTCCCTCGATGCGCAGGGTCTTGAGGGCGACGGCTCGCTTGAGCCACGGGTCCCAACCGCGGAAGACAAGGCCCGAGCCCCCTTCCCCCACCACGTCGAGGGCCTGGTAGCGGCCGAGGAAGAGACTGCCCACCACCCGACCGGTGCGGAGGCTCTCCTTCAGATTCGGGTCGCTGGTCCAGGGACCGGCCACCGCCGGGGTGCGGGAAGCCACCAGGCGCTCGATCCGCAGCACCAGCTCCTCGGGCTCGAATGGTTTGCTCAGGAAGTCGTCGGCGCCGACCCGCAGGCCCTGGACGCGATCCTGGCTTTCGGCGCGGGAGGAGAGCAGCAGAACGGGGACGCCGCCGGTGCGGGGGTGGCCCCGCAGAAGCCGGAGGGCGTCGTGGCCGGAAAGGTCCGGCATCATGACGTCGAGAACCACGCAGTCCACCCCCTCTGCCGCGGCGAGGTCGGCGATGCCGGCGGGATCGTAGCTGGTGACCGTCCGGTGCCCCGCTCCATCGAGGGCGTGGCGTACCAACACGAGGATGTCAGGGTCATCGTCGATGACCAAGATCGTCGCCAAGGCTCGGGCTCCTTCGGGCTGCTGGGGTCGGACGGCTCGGACCGACGAGGGGGATGGCTACCGAGCGTCGAGCATAGCACCTTGTCTATGGAAGAGCCGACGGTGCCGGAAGATGGGCTACGCCCGATCGTCCCTGGAGCCCATCGCCGACTCCAAGCGGCCGGCGAGCTCGGTTAGATCGAGGGGCTTCGGGAAGATCCCCCGGGCCCCGGTCGCCAGCAGCCGCTGTTACGCGTCGGGGTCATCTTCGGCGGTGACGAAGAAGACGGGGATCTGCGCCGTGGCGGGGTGGTCCGCCAGCTGTCGGGCCAGCTGGTCCCCGCGGATTCCGGGCAGGCGGTAGTCGAGGAGGATCGCGTCGGGCCGCTCCTCGAGGACCCTCGAAACCAGCCCGGTGCCCTCCTGGGCCGTGATCACGCCGTGTCCCCCGAGGTCTTCGAGGGCAAAGCGGGCCAGCAGGAGGGCGTCCGGATCGTCGTCGACGACAAGGATTTTCATGGCGCGGAGTCCGCCGAAGGTGGGGAGAGATGGTTCCGAAGGATCTCGAGCAGGGCCTCGAGTCGGGACCCGAAGTCGTCCCCCGCGGTCTCCAGGACGGCGGCGGCGGCGCTGACGTCCGGAAAGCCGAAGCTCGTGCCCGTTCCCTTCATTTGATGGGCGATGCGGCGGATGGCCTCGTCGCCGCTGCCCTTCAGCCACGCGAGCCGGGCGGTTTCGAGCTGGCGAATCCGCTCTTCCATCCGGCCGAGGTAGTACTGACGCAGGGGATCCATGGTGGGGGGCTGGGGTCCGTTCATGCCTTGGGGGGGCGCGTCGCCCGAAGGTCAGGATAGCGGATCCGGCGGGGACTGGGAACGGTCCGCGCGACGTGACCCCGGCCCGCACCTGGGATATCCTCGGGGATCGATGGATCGGTTCCCCCCGCCGGTCTTCCCACTCCCCCGTTCGAGCCGTACCGGGCGTCGACGGATCCAGACGGAGCGCCGAGCTCCAGGGCGACGATCATGACCAGCGACCCCCTACTCGACCTTTCGACCTTGCAGATGCTCTCGGACCTCGGCGACCGTCGGGGTAAGGATCTACTGGGTCAGCTCTACGGGCTGTTCATCGCCCAGGGCCCCGAAAGCTTCGCCAAGATGCGCCAGGCCGTGGCGAGCGGAGAACCGAATACGGTGCGGGAGGTGGCCCACAGCCTGAAGGGCAGCTACCGCTCCATCGGGACGCCGGTCCTGGCGGACCTCTGCTTCGAGTTGGAGCAGCGGGGCAAGGCCGGAGACCTCGGCGACGACGCCGACACCGTGCTGGACAGACTGGAAGAAACCTTCGAGGCGACGTCCGCCGCGCTCGGGGATTACCTCGGGCGGCGAACGACGCCGTGATAGGGCCACGGGGGACCGCGCGCTCCGGCGCCCCCCTACCGCCGCGGACCGGGAGTCCACGGTGAGCGTGCGGCGTTCCTCCCGCAGCCTCCACATCAAGGCCATGGTGGTCACCCTGGTGGTCCTGGTGATGGCCCTGGCGATCGTCGCCGTTCCGACCATCGGCAGCGCCGGTCGGATGGTGGACGGGGAGCGACAGCGGGGCGCCGTCGCCATGGCGACGGGACTAGCCCAGGCGGTCAAGTGGCCCATGGCGACGGGGAACGAGTCGGAGCTCGAACGGATCGTCAACGGCGTTGGCGTCGACGAGCACGTGCTGTTTCTCGCGGTCTACGACGCCCGTGACACCTTGGTGGCCTCCTTCGTACGGGATCCCGCAGCTTGGGAGACCTTCCTGAGGCGACCGGCGGAGCTCGATGCGTTTCTCCACGGGGAGCCGGTGGATCCCGTGGCGTGGCCGTTGGCCTCCGGCGATCCAGAGGCGCGGCTCGGCGACCCGCCGTCGGCCCTGTCCGCCGACGGCGCCGCCCCCCAGGCCGACCCCGCGTCGGCCGCCGCGGAACCCGGACGGGGGCGGGCCGTCGTCGCCCTGGACCGGGAATCCGCCCGCGTCGCCAAACGGAAGCAGGCCCTCCTCGTCCTCAAGACGGCCCTGCTGGCGATCGCCCTCTCGGTGCTCGTGGTGCTGCCGGTGTTCGGAACCTGGACCCAGCGGCTCGACAAGCTCATGGAGGCGACGGAGAAAATCTCCCGCGGTGATCTTTCGGAGACCATCTCCGATCCCGGCACCGACGAGATCGGCCTGCTGTCGATCGCCTACGAGAACATGCGCAAGAAGGTCCGCGAGCGGGATCTGGAGCTGCGCCAGCTCAACGAGCATCTGCGGGAGCTCAACGAGCATCTGCAGGAGCGGGTCGAAGAGCGGACCCGGGATCTAGAAAGGGCGAAGGAGGCGGCCATCCAAGGGAGCCGTGCCAAGAGTCTCTTCCTCGCCAACATGAGCCATGAGATCCGCACGCCGATGAACGGCATCATCGGCGTCACCGACCTGCTGCAGAAGACCGAGCTCGATCAGCGTCAGGAGGACTTCCTGGCCACCATCAGCTCGTCGGCCCAATCCCTGCTGCGGATCATCGACGACATCCTCGACTTCTCACGCATCGAAGCGGGCAAGCTGACCCTGGAGGAGCTGGAGTTCAACCTCGCACGGCTCCTCGGGGAGGTCAGCGAGCTCCTCGGCCCGCGGGCGGCGTCGAAGGGCATCGCCATCACCCTGGCCCTCGGCGACGACGTGCCCCCCCGGCTTCGGGCCGACCCGTCCAGGCTTCGCCAGGTGCTGATCAACCTGGTATCCAACGCGATCAAATTCACCTCCGAAGGGGGGGTCGTCATCTCCGGCCGGATCTCGGAGCGGGACGACCGAAAGTCCCTGCGTATCGAGGTGCAGGACACCGGTATCGGCATCGCTCCGTCGATCCTGCCGACCCTATTCGACGCCTTCACCCAGGCCGACAGCTCGACCACTCGCCACTTCGGCGGCACCGGCCTCGGCCTCGCCATCAGCAAGCGCCTGATCGAGCTGATGCAGGGGGACATCGGTGTCGAGAGTCAGCAGGGGCGGGGTTCCACGTTTTGGTTCGAGGTGCCGGTGGAGGTGTCCTGGGAGCCGTGGTTCGGCGAGTCCTCCATCATCGAGCTGCCGGCGGCCTTCGTGAGGTCCATTCGCGACGAGCGGGCGGGGCGGAGGGACCGCTTCCGGATCCTGGTGGCGGAGGACAACCCGGTGAACCGAACCGTCGCCCTGGGTCAGCTGGAGGATCTCGGCTTCGCGGCCGTGGCCGTCAAGAACGGTTTGGAGGTGCTCGAGGCGCTGGACCGAGAGTCCTATGACCTGGTGCTCATGGACTGTCAGATGCCGGAGCTGGACGGCTACGAGACCAGCCGTCGCCTGCGCCGCCGGGAGGCGGAGCAGCCGGAGCGGCGTCGCGTGCCGGTGGTCGCCATCACGGCCCACGCGATGAAGGGGGATCGGGAACGCTGCTTGGAGGCCGGCATGGACGACTACCTGGCCAAGCCGTTCCGCTCCGCGGCGCTGGCGGCGGTGCTCGACCGGTGGCTCGGAGGCCGAGCCCGGGTAGCCGCCGAGGAGTCCGGAGCAGTGACCCCGCAGCCCGCGTCCACGGCGCCCGCGGCGTCCGCCGCACCCGAGATGGACGATCCGGGGGCGGACCTGGTCAGCGAGGAGACCCTCGAGACCCTGAGGGCCATGGGCCGCAAGACCGGCCGCGACATGCTGGCCAGGGTCATCGAAACCTACCTGCGGACGTCTCCGCCGACCCTGGAACGTCTGCGGCGGGCCTGCGGCGAAGGGGACGGCGAGGCGGCCGCGGCGGCGGCCCATACCCTGAAGGGCAGCTCCGCGGCGGTCGGGGCGGCCGGCGTGTCCCGTATCAGCGCGGGCTTGGAGAGCCGCCTACGGGACGGCCTGGGGGGCGACGTGGCCACCGAGCTTGATAGGCTGGAGGCTCACTATGAAAGAACGGAGCAGATTCTTCGACGGCAGCTGGAGAGCCATCCTGACCCCTGATCCAACGCCGGTCCCCGTACCGTCGATCGGCGACGCCGGGTGGCATGGGCTTTCTCGCCGAGGGACAACGATGCGCGCGTTTGCCGGTGCATACTCGAGTGGTGAGGGACATGCCTGAGTCGAGATTCTGCATCTTGCTGGTGGACGACAGTGAGGTCAATCAAGAGATCTGGCCGCCGCTCCTGGAGTCCGAGGGGTATCGGGTGCTGTCGGCCTACGATGGTCAAGAAGCCCTGCGTCTGATGGACGAGGAGCCCGTCGACCTGGTCTTGCTCGACGTGGTCATGCCCGGGATGAGCGGCTTCGAGGTTCTGGGGGCCCTTCGGCGGGAGTACGGGGCGACGGACATTCCGGTCATCATGGCGACGTCCAAGGATCAGAGCGAAGACGTGGTCAAGGCCTTCAACCTTGGGGTGAACGACTACGTCACCAAACCCCTCGACCTGCACGTGACCCTGGCCCGGATCCAGGCCCAGCTGAGGACCCGGGTGCCCCGCAGCGAATACCAGGGAACGGCGGAGGGGGAGTCCGTCGACGGGCCGGAGATCGGACCGGGCACCGTCCTGGAGGGCAAGTACCGGCTCGAGTCCCTGATCGGCCGGGGAAACTTCGGAGCCGTCTACCGGGCGGAACACCTCAAGCTCAGGCGCCCGGTCGCGGTGAAAGTGCTGCGCACCCGATTCAACACCGATCGGGTGTCCCTGGCCCGCTTCCAGCAAGAGGGCATCTCCCTGTCCCGCCTGCACCACCCCAGCGCCGTGGCGGTCCTCGATCTGTCGGTGACGGAGGACGACGTCACCTACCTCGTGATGGAGCTGCTCCGGGGCCACAGCCTGGAGGAGGAGCTGAAGCGGAACGGCCCCCTGTCGCCGGCCCGCTGTGGGGAGATCCTCTTCCCCATCTGCGACGTCCTGGCGGAGGCCCACGGCGTCGGCATCATCCATCGCGACATCAAGCCCCAGAACATCTTCCTCCACCAGGGCCGGCGGGAAGAGGTGGTCAAGGTTCTCGATTTCGGCATCGCCAAGCTGGTGGGGGAAAGCGAGATCAAGCAGCAGCTGACCCTCGAAGGTAATAGCGTCGGGACCCCCGCCTACATGGCGCCGGAGCGATTCACCAACGACCCCTACGACGGCCGTGCGGACGTCTACAGCGTGGCGGTGATGCTCTACGAGATGCTCACCGGCCGCACCCCCTTCGCCCACGCCGACGGCAACTTCTTCAAGCTCATCCGCATGCACGTGGTCGAGCGCCCGAAGCCCCTCCGGGCTTTTGATCCGGACATCCCCAAGGAGGTGGAGGACGTGGTGCTCGGGGCCCTGGCAAAGGAAAGCGTCGACCGGCCCGGCGCCCACGAGCTGGCGGTCCGCTACGCCGCCGCCACCCACCTCCCCCTGCCGGCTCCGGCCGTACCGCCGAAGGACAGACCGGAGGTGCCGACGGACCTCGAGGAGCTGCCCCCCCTGGGGAGCGAACCGACCCTCGAATGGAAGAAGGAGTGAGGGCAACGTCGCCTCCACCCGTGGGGCCGCCGTGGGGTGTTCCCCGCGGCCCGTATGGGGCGTTCCCCCCGGGGCACTAGGGGTCATGGGTACCGAAACCCGCTATCGGGACCTCTTCGAAGACGCGCCCATGATGTACGTCGTCACCGAGTCGGTGGACGACGAGCCCCGGATCCGGGATTGCAACCGCCTGTTCCTCGACACCCTCGGCTATCGGCGCAATGAGGTCGTCGGCCGATCCCTCGCCGATTTCTACACCCCCTCTTCCAAGAGAGCCCTCTTGGAAGGGGGGGGCTATCGCCGGGCCCTCGAGGGGGAGTTCGTCGACGAAGAGCGTCAGCTGGTGGCCGAAGATGGGCGGGTGGTGGAGACCCTGCTGCGGGCCCTGCCGGACTACGGCGCCGACGGAGCGGTGCTGGGGACGAGATCCCTCTTCGTCGACATCACCGAGCGCAAGCGCCTGGAGCAGGCACATGCCCGGGCGATGGCGGTGGTGGGGGAGACCACGGATTTCGTCGCCATGGTGGACCGCGACGGGCGGGTGCTCTACTTCAACCGCGCGGCCCGGCGTATTCTCGGCCTGGGGGAGCGGGAAGATATCGCCCGCGTGAACCTGGAGGACGTCTACACGGTCGAGTCGGCGCCGCGGCTGGCGTCGGGTCTCGGGGTCGCGGAGGCGCGGGGGGTCTGGTCCGGGGAGCTGGTGATCGTCGGTGACGGTCGGGAGGTTTCGGTCTCCCAGCTGATCCTCTCCCACCGGTCCCCCCTCGGCGAGGTCGAGTACTTCTCGGCCATCGCCCGCGACATGAGTGCCCGTCTCCAGGTGGAGAAGGCCCTGCGCACCAGCGAGCAGCGCCTGCGCCTGGCGCTGCACGCGGCTCGGGTGGCCACCTGGGAGTGGGATATCGGAAGCGGCCGGATCCTATGGTCGGAGGGGGCCGAGCGGGTCATCGGAGGGACGCAGGAGGCCCTCCCCAACTCCAACGTCGAATACGCCCGCCGCGTCCACCGGGAGGACCGCGAGCAGATCGAGGGGGAGCTCCGACGGGCGGCCGCCGGCGGTAGCGGCTACCAGACCGAGCACCGGCTGGTGGCCGCCGACGGCTCGGTGGAGTGGATCGCCGGTCACGGCGAGCCCATCCGGGGGAAAGACGGCAGGCCGGAGAAGCTCACCGGCACCGCCACCAACATCACGGAGCACAAGCGATCCGAGGAGGCCCTAAGGTACCGGTTGGAGTTCGAGGAGCTGATGACGTCGATCTCGTCCGGTTTCGTGAACCTCCCCGGTGCCGAGACCGACCGGCAAATCCACCGGGTCCTCCGCCAGGTGGGTCAGTTCGTCGGCTCCGACCGAGGGCAGCTGTTCCAGTTCACCGACGGCGGCGCCACCGAGTCGAGCACCCACGAATGGTGCGGCGACGGGGTTCCGTCCCACAAGGCCCACCTGCAGAACCTGCGGGCCAGCGACTATCCGTGGTTCGCCGGCAAGATGCGCCGCTGCGAGACGGCGGTGATCCGCCGGCTGGAGGACCTGCCAGAGGAAGCGGCGGCGGAGCGGGCCATCTTCGAGGGGGAAGGCATCGAATCCCTGATCGCCATGCCCCTGGTGCTGCGGGGACGGGCCGTCGGCTACCTCTCCTTCGTTTTCATCCGGCGCCGCATCGAAGTTTTCTCCGACGACGTGTTGACCCTGTTCCGCTTCGTCGGCGAGATCTTGACCGGCGCCCTCGAACGGCGCCGGGCCGTGGAGCTCAAGAAGGCCAAGGAGGCGGCGGAGGCGGCCAGCGACGCGAAGAGCCTCTTCCTGGCCAACATGAGCCACGAGATCCGCACTCCGATGAACGCCATCATCGGGATGGCGGGCCTCTTGCTGGACGCCGAGCTCCCGAGCCTGGAGCGCAAGCACGTGGGGATCCTGAAGTCCTCGGCGGAAGGCTTGCTGCAGCTGATCGACGACATCCTCGACTTCTCGAAGATCGAGGCCGGCAAGATGGCCCTCGACAGCTCCGCGTTCGACCTCCACGAGGTGGTGGACGCCGCGCTCCTGCCGCTGACGCCCCGCGCCACCGCCAAGGGGGTCGATCTCGACATCGAGGTGACGACCCAATTCCCCACCCACCTCAAGGGGGATCCGGCCCGCCTGCGTCAGGTGCTGATCAACCTGGTGTCGAACGCCATCAAGTTCACGGAGGAGGGACGGGTCACCGTCCTCGCCGAGCAGGAACGGTTCGACACCACCGGCGTGTGGATCCGGTTCTCGGTCCGCGACACCGGCATCGGTATCGAGCCGGAGGTCCAGGACGCCCTCTTCGACCCCTTCACCCAGGCGGACAACACCACCAGCCGGCGTTACGGCGGCACCGGCCTCGGCCTCGCCATCTGTCAGCGGCTGGTGGAGCTGATGCAAGGGGAGATCGGCCTCGAGAGCACCCCCGGGAAGGGATCCCATTTCTGGTTCTCTTTGCCCTTCGTGCCCGCCCTGAAGCGCCTTCCCGAAGGCTCCGGAGTCCGGCCCGTCGCCCGCCGCCGGCGGGAGCCTGCCACCTGCCGCCTGCTGCTGGCGGAGGACAACGCCATCAACCAGATGGTCGCCATCGGCCAGCTCGAATCCCTGGGCTACCGGGTGGAGGCGGTCGACAACGGCCTGGAGGTGCTCGAAGCGCTGGAGCAGACCCCCTACGACCTGATCCTGATGGACTGCCAGATGCCGGAGCTCGATGGCTACGAGGCGACCCGGAGGATCCGCGGCCTCGCCGCGGGGGTGCGGGAGATTCCGGTGATCGCGGTCACCGCCCACGCAATGACGGGCGATCGGGAAAAGTGCCTCGAAGCCGGCATGAACGACTACATCGCCAAGCCTTTCCAGCAGGACGACCTGGCGAAGATGCTGGACCGCTGGCTGCCGGAGGCGGTCGTCGGGGAGCGCCCCGACGACCCGGAGGGGACCGCCCCTCCGTTCAGTGGACCGATCCGCTAGTGGCCACCGTCGGAACCCCCCGGCGTTCGAGGGTCTCCGCCGTGCGGCCGTCGCCGGTGACCAGCCATCGCTCGTAGAGCCTCAGCAGGTTCGTCGGATCGCCGCCGCCGCAGGTCTCCGCGACCCGGTGGAGGACGTTCGAGAGCTGCACGAAACGCGCCGACAGCTCTTCGAACAGGGGTGCCCCCGACCGCGGGTAGCAGTCGGCGGCGGCGTTGCCGTAGGCGCTCTCACCGACGTGGATGTAGTAGCGCAGGTCCACCCGGCGGCGCTCCAGGCTCGCCGCGAAGAAGCCCGACAGAAAGAGGGACAGGTCCCCCGCCAGCTTGAGCATGGCGAAACGGCGCGCCCCCCGCTGGTGCAGGGCGAGTAGCAAAAGCTCGCCGAGGGGATGCTCGGGGTGGGGGCCGACGTCGCCGTAACCGCCCTTCGGACAGACGAAGCCGTCCAGCAGTGAGACGAGGTAGAACGCGGAGTCGTCGCTGGCCTCGACCCCCTGGTGGTCGAGGGCCTCCTCGACCCGCGTCTTGAAGAACGCCATGGGCTGCTCTCGGTGGATGGTCACGTCCGCCATGTCACCTCCTGGGTCTGGACCGGGTCGGCACCGCTCACGGTGCCGGCTCCGGGCTGGGTCCTTAGGGCGTCTCCCTCCCCACCCGAGTCTACGGTGGGGGAGGGGGGACGGCCTCGCCCGGGGGACGGACCCGGCCCCCGTAGGGGCCAAAGAGGCCCTCAGGCGTTCAGGCGGCGCACGGCGACGGCCACCAGGCCCAGGCCGAGGAGCACGACGCCGAAGGGGCCGAGGGCTGGGATCTCGGGCACCGCGGGTCCGCCGCCGACGGTCGTGACCGTGGTGTCGACGGACTGGGCGGCGACCTCGATCTCGATCGGGCCCCCCTGCGGCGTCTCGGTCCAGCCCTTGGTGATCTGCAGGGCCCGGAACACGCGGCGGTAGAGCAGCCGCGCGGAGACCTGGAGGGAATCCCCCAGGTTCGCCGCGCCGGGTACCGCGAACTCGATCTCCGTGACGTCGGTGGCGCCGGAGGGGATGGTGCTCTTCTCCCGTACCGTCTCGGCGTCGACGAAGAGCACCGGCCACACCGGATCCCCCTGGCCGTTGATGCGGCCCTCGAGGATCTTGGCGAAGCCGGTGCCGGGGGCGCCGCCGTAGTCGCCCTCTTGGATTCCGGGGACGTCGTCGCTGGCCCACTCCGGCACCGTCGGGCCGGCCACTTGCTCGATGGGCTGGCCGTTCACAGTCGCCTCGATCAGCAGGAACGCGTTTCGGACGGAGACTCCGGTGGGGAAGGAATGGCCGGCGCCGAAGTTGTTGACCTCCGCCCGCACGAGGACCCGGCCGTCCTCCTGATCGACGGCCAGTGTGAGGTCGATGTTGTCCGCCAGGGTCTGGGGCGTCGAGCCGACGAAGGTGTGCTGGTGGCGCTGGGAGGACGGCCGCACAGGCGGATCGCCGAGATCACATACGGTGCCTTCCCCTTCGCGGGCCACCATGTGGCAGTCCTGGCAGCTGCGGAAACCCGGGCCGGGCACGGCGTAGGGGGAGGCTAGCCATTCCGAGTAGGTCTCCTGCCCGAAGGGCGCCTGGTACTGGTGGCACGACGCGCACATCTCCGAGGTGCGGAAGAAGGGCGCATAGGAGGCCCGCATGAACGACGTGTCGGTGTCGTCCAGGGGTCCCCAGACGAAGCGGTCCGTGGACGGCGCGCCGTCGGGGAAGCGGTACTCCGAGTTGCCGAGGGTGTGGATGCCGTTGACGTCGCCGCTGACGTCGTGGATCTGGTGACAGGCGAGGCAGGAGACCCCCTCGATCTCGGCGGGGTCGCCGTTGGCCACGATCTCATTCAGGAAGGTGTTGCCGGGATCGAAGGCGTCGGCCAGGGGGGCGTGGCAGGTGGCGCAGGTTCCCGTATCGTCGGGGTCGTGGGTATCGATGTAGACAAAGCCGTTGCTGCCGCCGGGGGTGGCGTCGCCGGAAAAGAGATCGCGGACGAAGAAGTCGAGGGTGGCGGTGGAGTGGACGCTGGTCTGCCACTCGGCGGTGATTTCGGCGTGGCAGAAGGCGCAGCTCTGGTTGACCGCTGGAGGGTCGTAGGCGGGGTTGGCCCCCGGGATGGTGGGGAGCTGGATCTCGACGCCGACGGAGGGGTTGGGTACCACCACCGCGTTGGTCGCGTAGTTGACGGGGTTGTTGGGGTCGTAGATGACGGAGGCGCCGATGCGGGCGGTCCCGGGGTCGGCGATCGGAACGGTGAACGAGCCGTCCGGGGCGGTGACCACCACCGGCGCGTCCGGGGACGCCTGCAGATGGACCCGGGCGCCGGCGATCGGGTTGTTGGACTCGTCCACCACCCGGCCGGAGACGTCGGCGAAGCCGGCGGAGGCCAAGCACAGTGCCAGGGCCGGTATCAACAGGGTCAGGAGCGTGCCGGAAGAACCAAAGTATCTACCGTTTTTGGGCAGGGTCCGCTTAGCCATCGCTAATTTGTCCTCCACGAATGGTTGCGGTTCCTTGAGGGGGGTGGTCTGTTGAACCGAGGCACCTTAGCACAGGGACATTGCGGGTCTTCCTTGCGATGCCTCTGGCCCCGAAGCCCCATAGCCCGGGGTGCTCAGGAATCAGAGTTTGTTTCTCGGGGTCCGTTAAACTGGTTCGCGAGATCGACGTGCGAGAACCGCAGGGCGCCGCCCACGCCGCCGGTCCTCGCCGGCTGTCGGTCGCGAGGAGAACCCCATGTTTCGCCCAGCCTGCCTTGCTCTTGTGATCGGTGTCGTACCCTTCTTGCTGCTCGTAGCCTGCCCGCCGAAGGCGTTCGGGGAGGTTCCCGAGGCTGCCCCTGGCTACGGCGTCGGAGCGCGTCCGCTGGCGGACGTCGACCGCCGCGACCTCGCGCCCCCCGACGTCGAAGCCCTGCTGGCGGAGGATCTATGGAACGCCGTCAGCCCGCCGGCGATAGGGGATCGTCTGCCGATTCTGTCCCCCCCCGGTCCGCGGCGTTTCGCGACGCCCCTGGCGGTGTCCCTCAGCCCCGCAGACGCGGGATCCTGGGAGGAACCGGTTCCCGGGACCAGGCTCTGGCGCCTGCGGATCGACTCCGAGGGGGCCCTGGCCCTGAGCTTTTTCTTCGACCGCTTCGACCTGCCGGAGGGCGCTCAGCTGCGGGTGATGGACCCCTTCGGCTTGCAGCGCCTGGGGCCTTTCACCGGAGACGCCAAAGGGGGGAGGCTGTGGACTCCGGTCCTCCAGGGGGACCGAGCGGTGGTGGAGCTGTGGCTCCCCGCGGGGGTAGCCACGGACTTCGAGCTGCGGCTGGCGGAGGTGTACTACGGCTACCGACCCCTGGGGCGTAGCGCGGGGACCCAGGGAACCTGCCACATCGACGCGATTTGCGACGAGGTGGGCCCGTACCGCGACCAGGCCCAGGCGGTGGCGGTCTACACCCTCGACGGCGTCTTCCAGTGCACCGGAACCCTGCTCAACAACACCGCCCGGGACCGGCGGCCCCTGTTTCTGACCGCCGACCACTGCCAGGTCGATGCCGACAACGCCGCCAGCGTCGTGGTGTATTGGAACTTCCAGTCGCCGGTGTGTGGGGCCCTGTCCGGGGGTTCCCTGGAGGATCACCAGCTCGGCGCCACCTGGCTGGCGGATGACCGCCTCTCCGACGTCACCCTGCTGCTGCTGGACGGCGTCCCGGACCCGTCCTTCGGCGTCGCCTGGGCGGGGTGGGACGTGCGGGGGACTGCTCCGGCGGCCAGCTTCTCCGTCCACCATCCGAGCAGCGAGGAGAAGGCGGTGAGCTTCGACGACGACGACGCGGAGGGCCTGGATCTGTTCGGTTCCGGCGTCGAAAGCCACTGGCGCGTTGTGGATTGGGACCGCGGTAGCACCGAGGGTGGATCCTCGGGGGCGTGCCTCTTCGACCGTCCGGGGAAGCGTTGCGTCGGCGTGTTGTCGGGGGGATTCGCGTCCTGCGTGACCCCGGAAGGGGAGGACTGGTACGGCAAGCTTTCTGTGGCCTGGGACGGCGGCGATACCCCCCAGAGCCCTCTCAGGGAGTACCTGGATCCGGTGTCCACCGGGGAAACCCACCTGGACGCCCTCGTGGAGCCCTTCCAATGCCGGGAGGACGAAGCGACCCATTGCCTGCAGGGGGGGCGGTTTCGGGTTCGGGTGGGCTGGCGGGATTTCGAAGGCAGCCAGGGTCCGGCCTCCACCGCCGTCAGCGCCGACGACTCCGGGCTGTTCTGGTTCTTCGAGTCCGACAACTGGGAGATGCTGGTGAAGGTGCTGGACGGCTGCGGACTGAATCAGCGTTTCTGGGTGTTCGCCGCCGCGACCACCAACGTCGGCTACGTCCTCGAAGTGACCGACTCCCTGACGGGCACCGTCGCCACCTGGGAGAACCCGGTGGGGGTAGCGGCCCCGGCGTTGACCGACACCGATGCCTTCGCCACCTGCCCCTGAGATCGCGGGGTCCCTGGCGGGTCCGTGATGCTTGAAGGTCGCCCGGGCCGGCTGTAAACTGATTTCCTGAGCGCTCAGCGGCTCAAAATCCCGAACCCGATCGGTGGAGACCCGCTAGGCACCATCTTCTCGCACCCCCACCCAGAGGATTGAAGTCACCCGCCCCGCCGGTTCGGTGCGTGGCGGGTGCGGCCTTCCCGAACCGTTTCCATGATCAAAGTCCTCATCGCCGACGATCACATGCTCTTCCGCCAGGGGCTCAAGAAGCTCCTCGAAGTGGAAGGTATGGAGGTGATCGCCGAAGCGTCCACGGGCCCGGAGACCCTCGAACGGGCCAGGCAGACGGAACCGGACATCGTCCTGCTCGACGTGTCGATGCCGGGCCGCGGCGGGCTCGAGGTGGTCCAGGCCCTCAAGGAGCAGCGCCGTCGACCGGGGGTCTTGATGCTCACCGGCCACCCGGAGGACCACTACGCCATCCGGTGCCTCAAGGGCGGGGCCGACGGGTACCTCACCAAGGACAACGCTTCGGAGCAGCTGATCGAGGCCATTCTTCGGGTCAAGAACGGCGGCAAGTACATCAGCCCCGGCCTTGCGGAGCAGCTCGCCATGAGCCTCCAGCACGAGTTGGGGGAGGCACCCCACCAGACCCTTTCGGATCGGGAGTTCCAGGTGATGCGGCGGATCGCCTCGGGGGAGACGGTTTCCGAGATCGCCGCCGACCTGTGCCTCTCGGTGAAGACCATCAGCACGTACCGCACCCGCGTGCTGCGGAAGCTGAACCTGAAGAACAACGCCGAGATCATGCAGTATGCGATTCGCGCGGAGCTGGTCTGAGGCCCCGGCGGGTCATTCGAGGAGCCGCCGCATCAGTTGACGGACCCGGGCGTCGTGGTCGTCGCCCTCCGCCAGGAACGCGACCCCGGCCTGATCGTCCTCCCGCCAGCTGACCCTGCCCGCGACGTCCAGCGACGCGTCGGCGTAGCGCAGCTGGAAGCCCACCTCGTCCCCCGTCGACCACGCCGGCGGGATACCCCGCAGGCAAAGGCCTCCGAAGGACAGGTTTTCCAGGTTCGTCGGCCTCGGGGCACCGAATTGGGGCACCAGGGTCAAGGGCTTGGCGAGGTGGATTCGGACCTCGGTCCGCGCCCCCAGATCTAGGGCCGCGGCGACGTTTTCGCTGTGCCGCCGTGCGGCGGCCATTTGCAGCTTGATGGCGACCGTCGGATGACGGTCCAAGAACTCCATGAGCTCCGGCTGGGGGGCCTTGAGCAGGCGGGTGGGGACGGTGGTGCGGGCCGTCGAAGAGCGTCGTTGCCCCTCGAAGAGGCCGGTTTCTCCGAAGAACTCCCCGGGCCCCAACCGGGCCAAGAGCTGGAGGGGCTTGCCGACTTCCTCACGGAAGATCGCCACCGCGCCGTCGCGGATGACGTAGAAGGCGTCGGACGGGTCACCGTGGCGGTACAGCCGAAGGTGCTCCCCCACATCCTCCGAACGGAAGGACCGGGCGAGACGGCGCAGCTCGACAGCATCGAGGTCCTGGAACAGGGTTACCTGTTCCAGGAGGTCGGCCTTGGCATCGTCGTGGTCGCGCATCGGTCCTGGGGGCATTCCGTCGGTTCGTCGTCCGGTGTCGGCTCCACCTGGGAGAGTTGGGATCCGTCTTCGGAGCTGGGGTCTACCTTAATCCAGATCCCATCCAGACTGGCCGGGCGCGGGTGTCCGCCGTGGCTAGGACCTCGGGCGCTGGACCGAGCCCGCCGGATTACCGAGATGTCATCCTTTTCAACGGGGTTCGTGCTCGAACGGCTCCGGATTCAGCCCCGATTCCTTTGGCGGGGCTCGATCCGAAGGTCCGCTCGCCGCGGCGGACTCCGGCGGCCGAGATGCTTCCCCGGGGAGGAGGGACTATACTGATGACACCATGGCCAAACCCCTTGAGTACAACGCGACCCTTGTGGAGCGCGTCGATCTCACGTCGGCGCTGACGATTTTCAAGATTCGGCCGGACGAGCCACTGGCGGGGGAGCCGGCCTTCGTGCCCGGCCAGTACGTGACCCTGGGCATGAACAACGAGGCCCACCCCGACTTGGGGTCGGTGCGCAGGCCGATGTCCATCGCCTCCGCCCCCGAGGAGCGTGGCCACCTGGAGTTCTACATCCGCTGGGTCAAGCACCCGGAATCCGACAATCCCCTGACCCACCTGCTGTGGCGGGCCGGGGCCGGTGATCGCCTGTTCCTGCGGCCCAAGGCCGTGGGCAAGTTCACCCTGCCCGGCACCGTCGGCGACGGCGATCCCCGGCTGGCGGTGATGGTGGCGGCGGGGACGGGCCTGGCTCCTTTCCTGAGCATCGTTCGGAGCGAGCTGCAGAGGGATCCGTCGGCGGATCTGTCGCGCTATGGGATCCTCCACGGAGCCTCGTATCCCGTGGACCTCGGATACCGCGGGGAGCTCGAGGCAATGCGGGATCGAAACGGCCTGCGCTACCTGTGCACCGTCAGCCGGCCGGGGGAGGCGAAGGATTGGACCGGCGACGTCGGCAGGGTGGAGGACTACTTCAAGGCAGAGCGGATCGCCGCCCTGGAGGGCGAGCTCGATCTCCCCCCGGGGGGCCTCGAACCGACCCGCTCCACCATCCTCATTTGCGGCCTCCAGGGCACGATCGGGGAGACGATCAAGCGGACCCTGGACCGCGGTTTCGTCCCCGAGAACCGCAAGCTGAGGCGGGCGTTGGAGGTTCCGGAGGGTACCGAGGCGTCCCTGTTCTTCGAGCAGTACGACATGGTCCCGGTGATCCCGATCGACGACGCGGAGCTGATGGACCAGCTCCGCCGGCGGCTGCGGGCGGGCCTGGCCGCGACTTGACCGGGGCAGAGATCCGACCCCAGGCCCCGCCGTCGCTGCGCTGCCTGGAGCTGTACTGCGGCATTGGGGGCTTCGCCGCCGCCGTTTCCGGAAGCGGTGCCAGCGTCGTCGCCGCGGTGGATGTGAACCTCTTGGCCCTCGGCGTCTACCGGGCGAACTTTCCCCACGCCGCCATCTCCGCCCACCTCGACACCTTCGCCACGGAGAGGCTGGCGCAGCTCGACGCCGAGCTTTGGTGGGCCTCCCCCCCTTGCCAGCCCTTCACCCGCCGCGGGCTCCGCCGGGGTTTGGGGGACCCACGGGGAGCGACCTTCCGGGCCCTGCTGGGGCACCTCGACGGGGTCCGGCCGAAGTACTTCGCCATGGAGAACGTGGTGGGCTTCGCCGGTTCCGATGCCCACCGGGCGCTGCGCCGGACCCTATCGGGGGCCGGCTACCGGGCGGTGAGGGAGATGGAGCTGTGCCCCAGCGAGCTTGGGATCCCCAACCGCAGACCCCGCTTCTACCTCGTCGCCGCCCGGGGGGATCTTCGGGACGTGGCCGCCGAGCCCACCCCTTCCACAGGACTTCCGGGGGATCTCCAGGCGCTGCTGGATCCTGAGCCGGTGGACGAAGCGCTGCGGCCCGGTGGCGATCTGCTGAAGCGGTACGACGGTGCCCTGCACATTGTCGATCCGACGGATCCGTCGGCCGTCACCGGCTGTTTCACCTCCGCCTACGGCCGGTCGCCGGTGCGCAGCGGGTCCTACCTGCGGGCGGCGGACGGCGGTGTGCGTCGCTTCTCGCCTTCGGAGATCCTTCGGCTGCTGGGCTTCCCCGCGGGGTTCCGCCTACCAGCGGAGCTGACCCTTCGGCAGGGGTGGCGGCTGGCGGGCAACAGCCTGTCCCTCGAACCCGTTCGCCGCGTGCTAGCCGCCGTGCCCGAGCTCTCCGCCCTGGAGGGTCCGAGTCCGCTCCGCCGGACTGGGGTAGACTGTGAAACCCGTACATCCAAGGTTCTGACCATCGAGCCCCGCCGGCCCTGACCGGCCCCGGCTCGGCTATGGAGGTTATCCATGTCCCGATCCCTACCCCTGATCTCGGCCCTGTGTCTAATGGTCCTCGCCTGCGTCCCGGCCTGGGCCGACGGCCACGGCCTGGCCCACGCCGAAGACTTCCTGCGCGACTTCGACGGCGTGTCGAAGAAGCTCAACGACCTCGCCGGCGCCATCCCGGCGGACAAATTCGACTGGCGTCCGGCGGAGGGCGTGCGCTCGGTGAGCGAGTCCCTCGTCCACGTGGCCACCGCCAACTTCTTCCTCGCCCAGGCCCTCGGCGGCGTCGCCATGCCGGAGGGCTTCAACCCCCGGGAAGCCGAGAGCACGGTGACCTCCAAGAAGGACGCCATGGCCCTTCTCGAAACTTCCCAGCAGCACGTGCGGGACGCGGTTCCGAACGCCGACCCTAAGAAAGAGGTCGAGCTGTTCGGCTCCACCCGCACGGCGTACCAGCTCACCCAGATCATCGCCGGCCACTCCCACGAGCACCTCGGCCAGCTGATCGCCTACGGGCGTTCGAACGGGGTGGTGCCGCCCTGGAGCCAGAGCGCCGGCAACTGACCGCTCCGGCTCGCTGTGGCGTCCGGCCGGGGCCCGATCTCGGCCGGATTCGTCTCAGATTCTCTGGATCTGAGATAATGCCTTAGGTATCGGGACCTATCTTCTCTTCTCTTCAGCTGACATTCGAACGGGCCGCGGTGGGAACGCCCGCCGCCGAGCCGCGATCGGAGAGGATGTATGGTCCCGAAGCCGCCGTTCCGTCGCCCCGCCCTCCGGCTGCTGAGAGCCGGGCGCCCCCTCACCCTCGTCCTCGCCCTGGTGGCGGGTGTCGGGGGAGTCGTCGCCGGCGCCGCGGAGCGTTCGGGCATCCCGGTCCGGGTCACCGAGGCCCGCCAGGAAGCGGTCCACGAGACGGTCCAGCTCACCGGCACGATCGAAGCGGGCCGGTCCTCCGTCGTCGCCAGCGACGTCGCTGGGGTCGTCGACGCGCTGCTCGCCCCCGAAGGTGAGGTCGTGGAGGCGGGCCAGCCCCTGGCCCAGATCCGGCGTCGCCCGATGGAGCTTCGCCTGGAGAGCGCCCTCGGCAGCCTGGAGGAAGCGCGGTCCCGCCATCGGGCCAGCGACAACAGCCTGGAGCGTCTCCACCGGCTGTCCGACGTGGTCCCCGCCCAGCGGATCGACGACGCCCGCTACGAGTCCGAGGCCTGGCTCGGCCGGGTCAAGAAGCTCGAGGCGGAGGTGGCCCGGCTGCGGGACGAGCTCGAACGGACCACCGTCCGCGCCGCCTTCGCAGGCGTCGTGACCCGGGAGTACACCGAGATGGGGCAGTGGTTGGACGTCGGAGATCCGGTGGTGGACGTGGTGTCCCTCGACCGGCTGGACGTGCGCCTCGACGTGCCGGAGCGCCACTTCTCAAGGCTGCGCCCCGGCGCCGCGGCGGAGATCCAGGTCGATGCCCTGCCGGGTCGTCGTTTCGACGGGATCCTCCGCTCGGTGGTGCCCCTGGCGGACGCCGGCGCGCGGACCTTCCCCGCCCTGGTCCGTCTCCCCAATCCGGATCTGCGCCTCGGCGTGGGCATGATGGCCCGGGTGGAGCTGCCGCTGGGGGACGGTTCAAGCCACGTCCTGGTCCCCAAAGACGCCCTCGCCGGAACCGGGTCCGCCCGGCACGTGTTCGTCGTGGCCGGGGGCCTGGCGAAGCGGATTCCGGTGACCCCCGGTTCAAACCACGGTGACTGGGTCGCCGTGGAGGGGGGGCTGGCCGCCGGTGACGCCGTGGTGACCCGGGGCAACGAGCGGCTGGCGGAAGGACAGGCGGTGCGGACCGAGGTCCTGGAGTATCCGCCGCCGTGAAACCGCTGATCCAAGCCGCGGTTCGCCGTCCCGTGGCCACCACCGTCGGCGTCCTGCTGGTGACCCTGTTCGGTGCCCTGGCGGTCAGTCGGATCCCCGTGCAGCTGACGCCGGTCATCGACACCCCCCGGATCGAGGTCACCACCTCTTGGGCGGGGGCGAGCCCCCAGGAAGTGGAGCGGGAGATCGTCGAACGGCAGGAGGAGCGCCTCAAGGATCTCGAAGGCCTCGTGCGGCTGGAGAGCTCCTGCGCCGCCGGCGTCGGCACGGTGTCCCTTTCGTACCGCGCCGGGGCCGACATCGAGGCTGCGCTGGTGCAGGTGGCGAATCGACTCCAGCAGGTCCGCGACCAGCCGGTGGACGCGGAGCGGCCGGTGGTCGAGTGGGTGGGTACGGGGGACGCGGCGGTGGCGTGGTTCATGCTGGTCCCCGGCGGCGCCGAACCTTTCGCCGGCGACATCACCACCCTTGGGGACCTGGCGGAGGACGTGGTGAGGCCGGCCCTGGAAAGGGTTCCCGGCGTCGCCCGGGTGGAGGTCGTGGGGGCCCGGCGGCAGGAGATGCAGGTGGTCGCCGATCCGGCCCGCCTCTCGGCCCGGGGGGTGACCCTTCAGCAGATGGTGGAAGCCCTGGAGCTGGAGAACCGCAACTTCAGCGGCGGGGAGTTCGACGAGGGCAAGCGGCGGTACACCGTCCGCACCACCGGCGCCTACCGCTCCGCCGAAGAGATCGAAGACGTGGTGGTGGCGATGCGCGGAGCCCGCCCGGTCTCGGTGGGGGACGTGGCGACCGTGCGCCTGGGCTACGACACCGCCTTCGAGCGGGGCTACTTCATGGGAGCGCCGACCCTCGGGGTGCGGGTCCAGAAGCGACCTGGGGCCGATGTCCTCGACCTTATGGACCATCTTCGGGCCGCCGCCGTCCGGCTCGACGCCGAGGCCCTGGGGCCCCGGGGGCTGCGGCTGGAGCAGAGCTACGACGAGACCGAGTACATCCGCCGGGGCATGACCCTGGTGAGCCAGAGCCTGCTGTTCGGCTGCGTCCTGGCGGTGGCGGTGCTGCTGCTGTTCCTGCGCAGCCAGGCGACGACCCTGGTGGTGGCGGTGGCCATCCCCGTGAGCGTGTTGGGTACCTTCCTGATGCTCGCGCTGCTGGGCCGAACCCTCAACGTGATCAGCATGGCGGGGGTCGCCTTCGCCGTGGGCATGGTGGTCGACAACTCCATCGTCGTGATCGAGAACATCTACCGCCTCCGCCAGATGGGGAAGTCCCGGCGCCGGGCGGCGGTGGAGGGGACCCGGGAGGTGTCGGGGGCGATTTTCGCTTCGACCCTCACCACCATCGCGGTATTCCTGCCGATCCTCTTCATCGAGGCGGACGCCGGTCGCCTGTTCCGGGACCTCGCGGTGGCCATTTCCTGCGCCGTCGGCTGGAGCCTGCTGGTGGCCCTGACCCTGATCCCCAGTCTTTCGGCTCGCCTGCTGGAGACCGCGGGGGGCCGCCGAAGCCGCGGAGCGAAGGGGCTTTGGGGCGGGGTGGCGGCGGCGAACCGCGTCGTCGACGGGGTCAGCCACGGGGTGTACTGGCTGTGCGGCGGGGTGCTCCGCCGGGTGGTGCTGGTGATCGCCTTCACCCTCGTCGCCCTCGGGGGCTCGTGGCTTCTCCTGCCGGAGGCCGAGTACCTTCCGGCAGGAAATCGGAACTTCCTCTTCGGGGTGCTGGTGCCCCCTGCGGGCAACAACCTGGCGGAGGCGGTGCGGTTACACGATCCCTTCCTCGAGGCCCTGGAGCCCCTCTGGCGGCGGTCCGGAGTCGCCCACGACCTCCCCGGCGGTGGGGTGCGGAATTTCTTCTTCGTCGCCACGCCGGACGTCAGCATCTTCGGCCTGCGGGCCCGCTCCCCGGAGCGGGTCCGCGAGCTGCTGGAACCGGTGCAGGGGGTGGGCAGGGCCCTGCCGGACGCCCTCGCCTTCGTCGAGCAGACGAGTATCTTCGAGGGCAGCGAGGCGCAGGGGCGCAACCTCCAGCTCGACGTCACCGGACCCGAGCTCGATCGCCTGATGGAGATCGGCTCCCGTCTCATGGACCGGCTCCCGGACGTGCTGCCGGAAGCCCAGGCCCGACCCGTGCCGGATCTGGAGCTGCGGAGCCCGGAGGTCCGGGTCGTGCCGGACCGGCGCCGGGCCGCCGAGCTGGGGCTGTCGAATCGGGAGCTCGGGGTGGTGGTGAACGCCCTCGTGGACGGCGTCCGCGCCAGCCACTACCACCACGAGGGGCGGGAGATCGACCTGGTGGTGAATGCCACCGACGCCGCGGCGCCTCCCCGGGCCCACCTCCTGGAGCAACTGCCCATCGCCACCCCGCGGGGGCGCACGGTGACCCTCGGCGCGGTGGCGGAAGTCTTCGAGACCGCGGGCCCGACGTCGATCCGCCGCCTGGACCGATCCCGCGCGGTCACCCTGGAGATCCAGCCCCCGCCCGACATGCCCCTCAGGCAGGCGATGTCGCTGCTGGAGGAGGAACTGCTCGATCCGCTGCGGGGGGAGGGAACCCTCGGCGGCCTGTATCGGGCCAGGCTTTCGGGGAGCGCCGACCAGCTGGTGCAGATCTCCCGCGCCTTGACCTGGGACTTCCTCCTCGCCCTGCTGATCACCTACCTGCTGATGGCGGCCCTCTTCGAGAGCTTTCTCCATCCCTTGGTGATCCTGTTCAGCGTTCCCCTGGCGGCCCTGGGGGGTGTCCTCGGCCTCGCCACCCTGAACCTCTTCGTCCCCCAGAGCCTCGACGTTCTGACCATGTTGGGCTTCATCATCCTCATCGGCACGGTGGTGAACAACGCGATTCTGATCGTCCACCAGGCTCTGAACCACCGCCGCCTCGACGAGATGAGCCCCCGCGACGCGGTGACCGCGGCGACACGAAACCGGGTTCGCCCCATCTTCATGAGCGTCGCCACCAGCGTGTTCGGCATGTTGCCCCTGATCTGCCTGCCCGGGGCCGGCTCCGAGCTCTACCGGGGCCTCGGCAGCGTCGTGGTGGGGGGGCTGTTGATGTCGACGGCCTTCACCCTGATCCTCGTCCCGTCGCTCCTGAGCCTGGTGCTCGAAGCCCGGGGCCAGGTGTGGGGGCAGCTGCGGCGGAGCGTCGGCCGATGGGGGGGCGATTCCCGGCACGACACCCTCGCCCCCTCCGACGGCAAGGGGGTGATCTTCGAGCCCAGCGGCAGCGGTGTGGTGGTGGTGGACCCCAGCGGCACCATCGACCTGCACTGAATTCGACCTGTATTGACAGGGTCGCCGCCGCTGGGGCTTCGCTTCCGATGCCGCCCTGAGGCGCCGCCCTCAAGGCTGCTTGTTGACGGCCTTGTCGTAGGGGAGGAACTTCACCTTGTAGTCGGCGGGGATCTGGCTGGCCGAATCGCGGAAGCGGTTGACGTAGCCGATGAGGCTCGGGGACCGGACCCCGGCGCTCCGCTCGTAGGTTAGGAAGTCATCCTTGAACCAGTCGAAGATCTTGTTGAGGAAGACCGTCCGGGCGCCGTCGTCGACTTTGACGTGGTACGAGCTCGAAACCCACTCGGTCATGGCGGCGTCGAGCTGCTCTTCGAGCTGTTCGGGCAGGAAAGCCTCCCTCGGGAGTCTGGGGCAGCCGATGGACGCGCAGTTGAGGGCGGCGTGGATCCGCGGCTCGCCGAAGGCTTCGCGGATGTCCTTGTTCTCGAGATTGCGCAGATTGGTGGTGCGCCCGCCGACGACGATCTTCATGCGGCCGAAGAACTCCAGGCCCGACACCAGGCCCCGCCACACGCTTTTCTCTTCAGGTCCTCGGGCCAGGACCCCTTTGAACACCTGGGCGTTGTACGCGTTGATGTAGAACGCCAGGGCGTCCTGGCGGGTGGGGAAGAGGTTGGGGTGGGACTCGGGGGAGTAGGTCTCGACGGCTTTCACGTACTGGTCGAGGATTTCACGGTCGTCCGCGAGGCCGCGGTAGTCCACCATGCCCTGGTCGTCGACGTAGCGTTGCAGGACCTGGGTCCAGGGCTCGTGGGAGAACGTCTGTGGCATGGCGGCATCCTGGCCGGCGGCGGCGGTGGAAGATCCGAGGGCGACGAGGGCGAAGAGAACAAGGGGGCCGGCGACGGCTCGGCGGACCCACGGAGCTTGTGATTTTGAACGATCGGGCATGATGTGAAGAACCTCCATATCGATAAAATCCGCGGCGGGCGGACCTGCCCAGCTTTACGGCGGAACGCGTGAATCGGATGACGCCGCGGCGGAATCGCCCTCCTTCGGGCCTTGGGTGCGTCCGACCGAGGCCCTCCGTCGTATCCTTCCATGATGCGCTCCACAGCCGACATCGTCCGCAGCCCCATCCCCGAAGAGAAGCGCCTCTTGCTGGAAGCCCGCTGGAGCGAGCTGCCGGACGAGCTGAAAGTGGGCTGGCAGTCCGTGGGCCAGCAGATCGTCCACTGCGGTTTCACCCTGGGGCCGTCCTACTGCTCCTTTGGCTGCAGCCATTGCTACCTGCCGTCGAACGCCAACCGCGTTCCCCTGCCTTCCCTCGAGGATATGAAGGCCCAGATCGACGCCAACCGGGCGCTGATGGGACCCGGCAGCGGACTCCAGATCACCGGCGGCGACGTGGTGGACGCCTACGTCAGGGCCGGCAGGCCGGAGGAGCTGGTGGAGGTGGTGCGCTACGCCACCGACGCCGGCGTGGTGCCCATGGTGATGACCCACGGCCAGAAGCTGCTGGAGCACCCCGATCTCCTCGACCGGCTGGTGGCGGAGGCGGGGCTGCGCAAGCTGGCGATCCACATCGACGTCACCCAGGCGGGGCGCCCGGGCTTTCCGGTCCGGGGGCTGCGTTCGGAAGCGGACCTGCATCCCCTGCGGGAGCGGTTTGTGGACCTGATCCTGGCCAGCCAGGAGCGCACCGGGGTCCAATTCGCCGCCGCCCACACGGTGACCGTCACCGAGCGCAACCTCGACGACGTGGGGGAGCTGGTGGACTGGATGCTCGGCGATCCCCGCCGCCTGCGGGCGTTCCGCATGCTCAGCCTGCAGCCGGAGGCGGCGGTGGGGCGCACCCGCTCTTCCGGGCGTCCGGCGACCCCCGAGGCGGTCTGGGCCCGGGTGGGGGAGGCCGTCGCCCGGCGGGCGCCGGCGGGCGCCACGACCCCTTGGGGGACGGGGACCTTCTGGCTCGGCCATCCCGATTGCAGCCACATGACCACCCTGGCCGTGCTCTACCCGTCCGGGCGAACCCTCAATCTGCTCCCCGGCGGAGAGGAGGACCGGGAGTTTTTCTCCGAGGTGCTGGGGGCGTTCGGCGGCGTCGGATTCCGGGGCGCGAGCCCCTGGGTCGCCAACCTGGAGCGGCTGGCGCTGGTGGCCCGCCGCCCCTCGATGGTCTGGAAGACGCTGCGCTTCGCCCGCCACGTTCTGCGCAGCTCGGGGATCGGCTGGCTCGATGCGCTGCGCCATCTCCTCGGTCGCCGTTTCAACGCCTTGAACATCATCCAGCATAACTTCATGGACGCCTCGGAGATCCGCGGCCGGAGTGAGACCGTGGAGAAGCGGCTGGCGGCCTGCGCTTTCCGCGGCGCGGTGCGGGACGGGGACGGCTGGAGGGCGGTGCCGATGTGCGCGATGAACGCGGAGGAGCGGGAGACCCTCTACGCCGAGCGGATCGGCGCCGGCCCGTCCTCCCGCGGCGGCAGGACCGCCGCCGCCAGATCGTCGACCCGGTCCCAGGGCACCACCTCGACGTCGGTGCGGCGCTGACGCCGATCCCCTCCGTAGAGTAGCCACGGCCGCCCCGCGGCCTCGGCGGCGAGGTCCCGAAAGCGTTCCAGGCCGCGGAAGAAGTCGCGCGTCAGGGTCTGGCCCGACTTGACCTCGATGGGTATTAGCTCCGCCCCCTGCTCCGCCAAGGCGTCGACTTCCTGACCCGAGCGGTCGCGCCAGAAGAAGAGGTTCGAACGCAGCCCCGCGTTGAACCGCATCTTGATCAGCTCGGTGACCACCCAGGTCTCGAAGAGGGCTCCCCTTTGGGGGTGCTGGCGGAGTTGGGTCGGGGTTTGGATTCCCATCAGCCAAGCCGCCAGTCCCGGGTCGAGGAAGTAGAGCTTCGGGGTTTTGATCAGCCGCTTCTTGAAGTTGCGGTGGTGGGGCTCCAGCCTGTGGACCAGGAAGCTCGCCTCCAGGACCGCGATCCAGGACTGCGCCGTGTTGTGGGTGATTCCGCAGTCGTTGGCGAGGGACGAGAGATTGAGCAGCTGGCCCGTTCTGGCGGCGCAGAGGCGAAGGAATCTTTGGAACTTGCCCAGGTCCCGAATGTTGACAATCTGCCGAACGTCTCGCTCGACGTAGGTCGCGACGTAGTTGCCAAACCACATTCCGGAGTCGAGATCTCGGTCGTAGGGCGGAGGGTAGAGACCGCGGAGGAGGAGATCGTCGACCGTCGTCGGAGCTTGCCCGGCGTCCCTTAGTTCGGCGTAGGCGAAGGGCAGGAGCTGGACCATCGCCACCCTCCCGGCGAGGCTCTGGGTGATCTTTTCGTGCAGTCCGAATTGCTGCGAGCCGGTGAGGACGAACAAGCCCATTCGTCCATCCCCGTCGACGTGGCCTTGAAGGTAGGAGAAGAGCTGGGGCGCCCGCTGAACCTCGTCGAGGACGGCGCCGTCCGGGAATTGCCCCAGGAATCCACGCGGATCGGTCGTTGCGAAGTCGAGATCGTCGAGATTCTCGAGGGAAACGTAGGGGCGCTTCGGGAAGAGGGCACGGACCAGGGTGGTCTTTCCCGACTGCCGTGGCCCGGTGACGGCGACGACTGGGTATCCAAGGGCACTCTTCTCGACACTCAGCTTCGCTAAACGAAGGATTCGCATCAATAAAACTTAGCAAAACTGTGCTAATTGTCAATTCAATTCCCAATTTGCCAAATCGGCGACCGCGGAAGGGAAGCCTCGATCCCGGGGAATGACATCATTCGTGGCCGAACCGTCCGAACTGAGCGTTCCGATCCATGTCCCAAGAGGCCACCGGAGTGACCCAACCGTCCTTTGTCCGCACTGTCCGCGCGTTTTTCCTCGCTGCTTTCCTGCTCTCCCCCTTCAGCGCTTTCGCGTCTTCGGCCGTCGACACCGACGCCGACGCCGAAGCCGCCAAGGCCCGCCGCGCCGAGTACATCCGCTCCCACTATTCGAAGTTCGAGCACCGGATCCCCATGCGGGACGGGACGCGGCTGTTCACCTCGATCTACGTTCCCAACGACCTCGGCGGGGGTCCGTACCCGATCCTGATGATCCGTACCCCCTACAGCGTCGGGCCCTACGGCGCCGATCAATACAAGGAGCGCCTCGGCCCCCACGCCGCCTTCGAAGAAGCGAAGTTCATCTTCGTCTTCCAGGACGTGCGCGGAAAGTACATGTCCGAAGGGGACTTCGTGAACATGCGGCCCCACCGGCCGGAGAAGGGGCCGAAGGACGTCGACGAGTCCACCGACACCTACGACACCATCGAGTGGCTGTTGGCCAACGTCGAGGGGCACAACGGAAAGGTGGGGCAGTGGGGGATCTCCTACCCGGGCTTCTACGCCTCCGCCGGCATGATCGACTCCCATCCGGCCCTGGCGGCGGTGTCCCCCCAGGCTCCGATCTCCGACTGGTTCTGGGACGACATGCACCGCCACGGCGCTTTCAACCTGAATCTGGCTTTCAACTTCTTCTCGGGCTTCGGCCAGCCCCGTCCTGAGCCCACCACCGAGAGGCCCGACAGCTTCGAGCACGGCACCGCCGACGGCTACCGGTTCTTCCTCGAGCTGGGGCCCCTTTCGAACGTCAACGCCGAGCACTTCAAGGGGGGCGTGGAGTTCTGGAATCAGGTGGTGGCCCACCCCAATTACGACGACTTCTGGCAGTCCCGCAACATCCTGCCGCACCTGCGCAACATCGGCGCGGCGGTGATGGTGGTGGGGGGGTGGTACGACATGGAGGATCTCTACGGTCCCCTCAAGACCTACCGCGCCGTCGAGACCCAAAATCCAGATGCCTGGAACATGTTGGTGATGGGCCCGTGGCGGCACGGGGGCTGGGTGCGGGGGGACGGAGAGTCCCTCGGCACGGCGGACTTCGGCTTCACCACCGGCGCCTGGTACCGGGAGCGGGTGGACCTGGCGTTCTTCCAGCACTTCCTGCGGGGGGAGAAGGCTCCGGACCTCCCCGAGGCCCTGGTGTTCGAGACCGGCGCCAACCGTTGGCGTGAGTTCGACGCCTGGCCGCCGCCGTCTGCGGAAACGCGGAGCCTCTACCTGCGGGAGGACGGCGGCCTGTCCTTCGAGCCGCCCGCGGCGGAGGCGGGGCGCGACACCTACCCCAGCGATCCGGCCAAGCCCGTGCCCTACACGACGAAGATCACCACCCGCTGGAACCCCGAGTACATGACCGAGGACCAGCGTTTCGCCGCCTGGCGCCCCGACGTGTTGGTCTACGAGACGGAGGTGTTGGAGGAAGACCTCACCCTCGCGGGTTCGATCCTGGCGGACCTCTGGGTGTCCACCACCGGGCAGGATTCGGATTTCGTCGTCAAGCTGATCGACGTCCTACCGCCGGAGCATCCTGACGCGGAGGATGACGAAGCCAAGGCACCCTTGGGCCATAAGCAGCGGCTGGTGCGGGCCGACGTCATGCGGGGCCGGTTCCGCGACAGCTACGAGCACCCCGCCCCCTTCGTGCCGGGGGAGGTGACGAAGGTGAGCTTCGAGCTCCAGGACGTGCTCCACACCTTCAAGCGGGGTCACCGGGTGATGGTGCAGATTCAGAGCTCCTGGTTCCCCTTCGTGGACCGCAATCCCCAGAGCTGGGTGCCCAACATCTTCGAGGCGGAGGAAGAGGATTTCATCCGGGTGGAGAACACCGTCCACCGCTCGAAGCTCCATCCCAGCTCTCTCAAGGTGGGGGTGCTGCCGTAGCCGGCACCACCCCGACCACTCGCTGAGAAAGGAAGCGGGGGTGCCGCCGTCGCCGGCGCCACCCCCACCCTCTACCGCCGGGTCAGTCGACGACCACGTTCGACCAGGCGAGGAGGTCCGCCGACTCGAACCCGTCGGTGAAGATGTCCGAGGCACCGCAGCCGCGGACCCGGACGTCGTCGATGGTCCAGCCCGGGCGGGCCACCGACGAGTCGGTGGCGAGGCGGAACCTCAGCTGGACGGTCTGGCCGGCCCAGGCGTCGAGGTCGACGATGGAGTTCATCCAGGCCTGGGGATCGCCGCACCAGGCGTTCTCGTCCGCCAGCGGGTTGCTGTACTGGTTGCTGATGGCGCCGTCGTACGGATCCGTCAGCAGCTCGGACTCGAGCCGGGTCCAGGTGGCGCCGCCGTCGGTGCTGATCTCCAGCACGCCGCCGTCGAAGCAGCCCCCGGTGCTGCTTTCCAGCTGCTGGTTGTTCCAGAACTGGAGGGTCACCGGACTCGCCCCCGTGGGCAGGGCGATGGACGGGGTCACCAGATGCTGGTCGGAGACGGAGGCGACGTTGTCGGCGTGGTACGCGTTGGCGCCGCTGTGGACGTTGCCGCCGTCGAGGGCCCAGGTCGGGGCGGTGCCGCCGGTGGTCCAACCCCCGGCACCGGACTCGAGGTCGTCGAACCACACCTCGAAGCCCGATTGGCCCGCCGGGCAGTCGCCGGGCAGCACTTCGGTGGTGAACGAGCGGGTCGCCGACCACGATCCTTCGCCACAGCCGTTCACGGCGCGGACCCGCCAGTAGTAGGTGGAGCTGCCGGCCAGGGCCGTCGACACGTATTGGGTACCGGCGATGCCGGTGGCGTCGTCCACCACGCTGGCGAAGCCCGCGTCGGTGGCGATCTGGAGATCGTAGCTGCCGGTGTTGCCGGCGGCCTGCCACTGGAACTGGACGTCGATGGCCTGGCCGACGGCGGCGTCGGCGGGGGCGGTCAGCGTCACGGCCGCGGGGTTGCCGGAGAACACCCGGAGCAGGGCGTCGGCGGTGTGGACGAGGGGCCCGGCGGCGGTGCCGGTGACGGTGACGGTGTAGTCCCCCACCGCCGCGCCGCCGGTGTTGCCGATGGTCAGCTGGCTTTGGCCGGCCGGCGTCACGGGATTGACGTCGAACGCGGTGGTGGCGCCGGCCGGTTGGCCAGCCGCCGTCAGGGTCACCGGATCGGAGAAGCCGAGGGTGGAGAGCACGTCGACGGTGAAGACGCCGTCGTCGCCGGTGCAGATGTCCGCCGTCGCCGGCTGCACCGCCAGGGCGAAGTCCGGCGCCTGGTCGCGGCCGTCGAGGGTCAGGGCGCCGGTGTTGCCGGGATCGAGCCAGTCCCGCAGGCGGGTGGCGGCGGAGCCGCCGCCGTCCCAGGAGATCGACATGCGTCCGTACCAGTCGGCGTCGTCGTTGCCGCAGGCGGCGAAACCGCCGTGGAGCTGACCGACCACCCGCTTGTCCGGGTTGAACAGGGGCGAGCCGGACGAGCCGCCCTCGGTGGTGCCCACGTCCCAATCCTCCACCCGCACGTGGGTGCCGTCGCCGGGGACCGCGGCGCTGAGGTACGAGGTGGTGGTGGTGGGCTGGTTCTCGAAGCTGATGCGCTTCTCGTCGGTGCTCGGGTGGTGGATGGCGATGGCGCCGGGGAAGTCGCCGGAGGTGGCGTCCCAGCCGGCCCAGTGGACGTTCCAGGCGGATTCCGGATCGTCGTCCAGCTCCACGAGGGTGACGTCGGAGGGGCCGTAGGCGGCCCGCAGCACCGACCCGGTCTGGAACTGGGCCAGACTACCGTCGCCGGGGCCGCCGCTGGCGGGGCTGCCGGGGGTGCGGCAGGTGGAGTTCTCATAGTTCCAGTAGACCACCAGGGAGGGCGCCTGGCCGGCGCCGATGCCGCAGTGGAACGCGGTCATGAAGTAGGGCGTCAGATCCTGGGCGGTGTTGTTGACCATGAACCCGGTGCAGAAGGTACCGCCGCCGGTGCCGATCACCGCCACGGAGCGGATCTCGGGACGCCAGTCGTCGCCCTCGGGGCAGATGACGTCGACGTTGCAGGCCCCCGACTCCGGCGCGCGGAGACCGCCGGGATAGCCGAAGGGGGCGTACCCGTGGAGCACACGGCCGAGTCGAAGGTCGAGCTCGTCGGCCCCCGTTGCCGGGACCCTCACCTCGATCACCGCCTCGTCACCCTTGAGGATCGGGGTCCAGAGCTGGCCATGAACCTCGTTGTCTTCGGCCGTGAACGACCGGAAGGCGGGCTCCTGTCCCGGTGCATAGACGCTCAGGGAGCCCCCCTGGGGCATCGTGTAGCGGGTAAAGCCGAAGCTCAGGCTGAGGGCCCCGGGGGACGACACGCGGTAGCGCCAAATCGCCGTGCCGTCGAGGGTGTTCTCCCAAGTTCCCGCGGCGCCGGGCCGCACGTTGACGTCGACGGGCTCGGCGTAGCGGGGCGCCACGCCGGGTCCGGCGTCGGCCGCGTCCCGGGCGAGGAGGGCGTCGTTGTCGATCGGTGCGAGAACCATCTGATCGACGAAATCCAGGGGCAGCAGCTGTGCACCCGCCGCCGGGGCGACAAGGGCAAGGCCAAGGAAGGCGAGGGCGAGTCGCTTCATGGAGACCTCCAGGTCTGAGTCTGCACTCGCCGAGCCGTCAGGGGACTCCGGGTTTCGACGACAACAGATTCTTGGGTAATTGTTCGGCGGAGTATAGCTGGACGCCTTTTGACTTAGAAGAAAGGGGCCGCCGGTCCGTAGTAGGGATGGGATGAACTTGAACGACGATGGGGACTTCGCGATGGAAAACGATGGAACGGGGCGAGCGGAGACGCCTCCAGGCGCGGCGGGACGAACGGGCGGTCGGGGGATGGGGCTGTGGGCGGTGTGTCTGCTGGGGGTGGTCCTCGGGGTCGTTCTGGGTGGCCCTGCCTCCGCGGCCGCCGGCCCGGCGGTTTCCGGCCGGGTCGTCGACGACGGTGGGCGTCCCCTGGTGGGCGCGAAGGTCGAGCTGGCGCCGCTGGTCCCCCGCTACGAAACCAGCCGACTCCTGCTCGACGGTCAGCCCGGGGCGGCGGTGGTGCGTAGCGGCCTCACGGACGCGAAGGGGCGATACCGCCTGGTGGCTCCCGACATGGGCATGTGGCGTTTGACGGTTTCGGCGGAGGGCCGGGTACCCATGCAGACGCGGCTGGTGCCGCTGCTCGAAGACCTGATGGTCGACGACGTGGCCCCTCCGATCGACGTGGGTCTCGACGTGCGGGTGGTGCATGCCGGCGCGGCTCCCTTGGACGGCTCCGCCGCCGGGAGCACCCCCGCCAGCGGGGCCGCGGTGGCGGCCTACCGCATTGCCCGGCCGCCGGAACCCGAGGGTCCCCGCGGGGTCCCTCGACCCTGGTGGCACGGTGCCCCCGAGCTGGCGACCGTGGACGGGGACGGGTCTGTGCGCCTGGCTTCCTCTGGAGGCGTACCCCTGCGACTGCAGGTCCTGGCCCCGGGGGCGCCACAGCACGTCGTGGATGTTGCCCAAGGGGCTCGCTCCCACCGCGTGGTGGTCCCTGGGGGAACGGACCGCCGGCTGCTGGCGGTGGACGGCCGTGGGCGTCCCCTGGCGGGGGTGGTGGTCGGCCTCGGTCGCCAACCCGTGCCTCTGGGGATCACCGACGCCGACGGCCGGATGGCGCTGGTGCTCCCGGGCGGCGCCGAAGGCCAGCTGCAGCTGGCGTCGGCGAAGGGGCACCGGGGAACCTTTGGGATTGAGCCGGACGGTGACGGCGACGCTCGGCTGGTGCTAGAGAACCCCAGGACCCTCCGCGGTCGGGTTCTCGACAAGACGACCGGGACCCCCGTACCGGACGCGCTGGTGTGGCCGGTCTCCCCCGGGGAGGCGGTGCTTGCCGACCGGGGGGGATGGTTCGAGATCGTCGGCGTCGGACCCCGGGAGTGGTTGACGGCCGCCGCCGTGGGGTTTTTCGGCGACGTGGAGACCGTGATCTTCCGGGACGGCGAGCCGGACCCCAGCCCCACCCTCCAGCTCCTGGCCCTGGCGGGGGTGGAAGGCCGGGTCTTGGACTTGGACGGCGAAGGGGTCGCCGGCGCAAAGGTGGGCGTTTGGGGAGCCGACGAAGCCTACGATCGATCGAGGGATCGGCCCATGGGGGACGTCCGAACAGATTCCGAGGGCCGTTTCAAGTTTCCCTCCATTCCCGCCGGCTTTCCCTTCTTCCTGCGCTGCCAGCACCGGGGATTCGTCGACGTCGAGCTGCAGGTACCGCCCCTTGAGCCCAAAGAGGTCCGCCGTGGGCTGGAGATGCTGCTGGAACCCGGTCGCGACGGCGTCGGCCGCGTGGTGGACGAGGACGATCGGCCCGTGGTCGGCGCCGAGGTGGCCCTCACCTCCGCGACCGTGCAGGACGCTGTCTCCCAGCTCTGGGGACAGGATACCCACCGCGGCCGGGTCGCCGTGACCGACGGCGAAGGGCGCTTCGTCGTTCCCGATCTCGCGGTCGGGGATTTCGACCTGCGGGCCCGGGCCCGCGGCTTCGCGCCGGCGACGGTGCCGGGGATCGAGGTCCGTGACGAACCGGGGCCTGCGGACCTCGGAACCCTCGTGCTGATGCCGGGGGCCGAGATCCGCGGACGGGTGGTGGACGCCGCGGACCGCCCGCTGGCGGAGGTCCGCGTAGACCACCAAGGGTTGGATCGCGGGCCCTGGCCCATCGAAGGTCGACGCGACGATCCTCCGGGGGCCGTCAGCAACAGGGAAGGGCGTTTCACGATCCCCGACCTGGCCCCTGGGCAGCGGGTGATGCTGCAGCTCGAAAAGGAGGGCTACGTCACCGCCCGGCTTTCCGCCGCCCCCGCGGCGGAGGAACCCCAAGAGGTGGTGGTCGAGGCGGCGGTGTCCCTCGCCGGCAGGGCGATCGACGAGGCCGGGGAACCTCTGCAGGGTGTCGTCGTGATGGCCAGCGACGCGAGGCCCGGCAAGAACCGCATGGAGTACGGCTTCAGCGACGCCGAGGGCGCCTTTGAGATCGATACCCTGGCCCCCGGGATCTACCAGGTCCAGGCGGACCGTCGGGGTTACCGGAATTCGACCCTCTCCGACGTCGAAGTGACGGCCGAGGGGGCTTTTCTGGAGGTGACCCTTCGCCGTGGGGCCACCCTCGTCGGCTGGACCCTCGATCCTTCCGGCGCCCCCCTGCCGGACGCCAGAATCTCTGTGGAGGCCCCCGCGGAGCAGGAGCAGTACGGCGGTGAGAGCGACGCCGAGGGGCGTTTCACCGTTCGGGGCCTGCCCTCGGGGAAATTGGTGGTTCGCGGGTTTCACCCCCGCTTTGTGCGGGCCTCCGAGGAGCTGGTCCTTGACGGTGATCGGGGCTCGGTGGAGCTGCGCTTCGAAGCCGGGGCGGAGATCCGGGGGAGGGTGGTGGACGAAAGCGGCCGACCGGTGGAAGGGGCCCGCTGGTCCACCCTGCCGACGGGGATCGACGATTCGATGTCCGGCTACGGCTACGGCGTCACCGCTGCCGACGGCATGTTCGTCCACGGTCCCGCGGCGGTGGGGGGCTTCACCCTCGAAGTGAAGCACGAGGGCTTCGCGGTCCACCGGACGCTTTATGAAGCCGACAGCGTGCCGGCGGGGGACCTGGAGGTCGTGCTCCGGCGGGGTGGGGTCCTTCGGGGGCGGGTGCTCGGCCTCGATCTCGACGCCCTGGCGGAGCTGCAGATCCAGGCCTCGGGACCGGCGGGGGTGATCCAGGGCCGCGTCGACTACGACGGGGGTTTCGAGATCGCCAACGTTTCTCCGGGGGTCTGGACCGTTTCCGCCCACCGGCCCCGCTTCGGGCAGCACGCCTCGGCGGAGGTTACGGTCGAAGAAGGGGCTGATCCGGCGCCGGTGGACCTTGAGTTCATCACCGGCTACCGGGTGTCCGGGATCGTTCGGTCCCTGGGGGCCCAGGAGTCCCCCTGGGGCACGATGGCCATGCTCACCCACTCGGTTTTGGGGAAGAGCGTCTCGGTCGCCATCGATCCGTCGGGGAGGTTTCGCTTCGAAGGGGTCGCCGGAGGGACGTGGGAGCTCAACGTCCTAGAGATGGGCAACCCCCGGCATCGGCGCACCCTCGAGGTGGACGGGGATCTCGAGATCGAGATCGTTCCAGAGGGTTCGACCCTCTCGGGCCGCGTCGTCGGGCCAGACGGCTCCCCCCTGGCGGCGGTGGAGGTGGCGGTGCTGGCGACGGACGGTTCCCCGACGGGGATCCTGGGGGTCCTGCAGAGGACGGCGTGGACCGACGCCGAGGGTACCTTCACGGTCGATGGTCTCCCCCCCGGCGGATGGACCCTGACACTCAAGAAGGACGGCTTCGCGCAGCGTTCCGAAGGGATCGAGATGGGGGCGCAGCCGCGCTCGTTGGAGCTGGTCCTCAACCCGTCGTCGCCCCTTTCGTTCCGCGTCGCCTCGACGAACGGACAGCCGGTCCGCTGGTTGGAGTGGGCCCTCGCTCCCCCCGGTGGCGCCGCGGTGGCGTCGGGATACGCCAGCATGGGCTCCGACGGGGTCTACCGGCTGCGGGACGTGCCCTCCGGCAGCTACGAGCTTTGGCTCCAGGGGAGCGAGCTCGGCGCCGGAACTTTCGCCGTCGGCATTCCGGGGGAGGCGGGGCCCTTTACCGTTTCGCCGGGGGCCCGCCTGGTCCTCGAAAGCCCGGGACAGGACGCCCCCCGGTTTTTCATGAGGCTGACTTCCGCCGACGGCCGTGTCCATCGCTGGGTAAGCCACCAGACCGGCCTGGTGGACCGCCTTCCGGTGGTGGCGGGGCAGACGCTGACGGGGCTGCCGGAGGGGACCTGGCGGGTGGACCTGGTCCCCATCGGCGGCTCCGCCGGCGAGTCGGTTTCGACGGGGGTCACCCTCGCCGCTGGCCAGGAGCAGCGGATCCAGCTCCCGCCGTCCCCCTGAAGGTCGGCGGGAGGGTTAGAATCCGGAGGAGATCCCATCCGTTCATCGCCGCGAACCGAGGTGACCCTTGGACCTGACCCGTCTCTATTCCGAGCACTTGGACCGTCTCGACCAATCGCTGACCGATTCCCTGGAGCGGGCGGAGGCCTCGGGCCTAGGCCTCGAAGGCGTGGTCTTCCACGCCGGCAGGGGGAAGGTCTACCACGCCGACGACCGCGCCGTGGTGTTCTACCCGAATGCCCACTATCGGCGCTGGGCTCCGCCCCAGGACGGCGCGGAGCACTGCGTCCTGGCCCGCCCGGGTCAACGGCCCAAGGTCGTACGGGTCCGGCCCCAGGACTACTGGTTCGACACCTCCGCGCCGCCGGCGGCGCCGTGGCAGGACGCCGTCGACTTTGTGGAGGTGGCGAGCTTCGATCAGGTGGCCGCCGAGTTCGGGGACCTCGGCGGGATGGCCTACGCGGGAGACTCCACCGAGGCCGCCGCGCAGCTGGGGATTCCCCGTCAGCGGGTCGAGCCGGCGGAGCTGATGGCACCGCTGGACTGGCATCGGGCAATCAAGACCGACTATGAGATCGCCCTGACCCGGGTCGCCTGCGAGCGCGCCGCCGGTGGACACCGCCGCGCCAAAGAGGTCTTTCTCGGCGGTGGGACCGAGCGGGACGTCCACCGCGCGTATCTGGAGGGGGCCAGACACCTGGAGTTCGAGGTGCCCTTCGAGACGATCGTCGCCTTCGACGACAAGGCTTCGATCCTCCACTATCAGCACAAACGGGGGGCCGAAGCGGCCCCCGGCCGGGTGCTGCTGATGGACGCCGGGGGGACCCACTGCGGCTACGCCTCCGACGTCACCCGCACCACCGCCCGGGAGGATGTGGATCCGCGATTCCGGGGGCTGATCGAGGCCGTCGACGCCCTCGAACGGTCGCTGGTGGCGATGGTGGCGCCGGGACGTTCCTACATCGACATCCACCTGGCCTGTCACCGCGGGATCGCCGAGATCCTCGTGGACACGGGGCTGTTCGCGGGGAGCGTCGCGGAGGCCCTTGATTGGGGCATCACCCGGGTTTTCATGCCCCACGGGGTCGGTCACCAGCTCGGTCTCCAGGTCCACGATGTCGGGGGACACCAGGCGGCGCCGGAGGGCGGGCTGGTGTCGCCGCCGGACGGCCACGTGCTGCGCAACACCCGCACCCTGGAACCCGGCCACCTGGTGACCATCGAGCCGGGCTTCTATTTCATCCCCATGCTGCTGGAACCCCTCCGCCAAGGGTCCCACGGGTCCCAGCTGGCGTGGGACGCCATCGATGCCCTGACCCCCTACGGCGGGATTCGGATCGAGGACGACGTCCTGTGCACCGAGGACGGTTACGAAGATCTCAGTCGGGAACTCGTAGGTCCGTGAGCGGCGCCGTGGAGGGCGACTCCCCGGGTGTCGATCCCTCCGCGGCGGAGCATCGGGGGGCCAGCGCGGCGCCTTGGGTGCCCCCTAAGGCGCCGAGCCCCTGGCAGGCGGCAGGCGCCCACTGGCCGGAGCGCTACCGCCGGCGCCAGGGGCGCGTTCCGCTACTTACGCTCCCCGATGTGCATGAGGGGTAGCGGCGTGGAGCTGTCCCCGTCGATGAAGTAGATCTTCGACGAGTCGTCCTTCGAGATCGCCTTCAGGGCTTCCAGCGCCTGGAGCTGCACGTAGGCGGGGTTGGACGCGATGGCGGCGTTGATCTTCTGGATCTCGTAGGCACGGGCGTCCGCCAGAATGCGCTGCTTCTCTGCCTGTTCCTCCGCCGCCTTGCGCTCGGCGGACGCCTGCGCAATCTTCTGCTCCTGCTCGGTGCGGAAGCGGTCCAGCTCCGCCCGCTGCTTCTCGGCGGCCTGCTCCCGCTCCTTCTTCGATTCGATGGCCTTCATGATGAAGGGAGGCAGGTTGACATCGCGGATGAGGACGGCGTCGATGGCCAGGCCCTTGGGGTTGCAGAACTCCCGCAGCTGGGCGGTCAAGCGCTGCTGGAGGGCGACCTGGACCTCTTCCTTGAAGAAGTCCTCGGCCCGCTGGATGGATTTGCCCTGCTCCCGGAGGATGCTGCGCAGCTTGGGGATGAGGTGGACTTCGATGGCCTGGGCGGCGGTGCCCGTATCGCTGAGGACCGCCGGTGTCAGCTCCCTTTCCACCCGGTACTGGACGCTGACGTCCACCTGGGTGGAGAGCTGGTCCTGGCTGGGGACGTCGGCCACTTCCTTGTGGGTCTTCTGGCGGCAGTCGTAGAAGGTCCAATCCTTCAAGGGGTTGACGATGTGGAAGCCCTCGTACAGCGGCTTCTTGTCGACCTTGCCGAAGAAGTCTCCGACGGCGGCGTGGCCGGGGGGAACGGTGATCACCGCGGAGGTGACCACCAGGATGGCGAAGACGGCGAGCACGGCGAACAGGATCAGGGATCCTCTGGCATTCATGTGTGGAGTCCTCCTCTGAGGCGCCGGTGGCGACGTTCGGGCGACCTCGGTTTTGGGTGGAGACAGTACGTTCCGCCTTAGCGCCTTCTTCGCTCGGGCGGCCGGATGGGGCTCGAAGGGTCGGGTAGGGACCCGCGAAGTCAGGCCCCTACTCTATCGGGGGCTTCGATCTACCGGCGGCTCGGAATGCCGAGTCACGGGGCGGATCCGTCCAGGCCGACGGTATACTTCCGTGATCCAGATCCAGGGCGCATCCACGTGTCCACCGCCCACCGTGCGGAACTCGTCCGAACCTCGGGAGGACCCCCATGCCCATCAAGACCCTCGGCTCCCTCTTCGGCAACGACAAGCTCAAGCTCAGGTTAGAGGAAACGGCCCAACTCCTGGCGAACGCCGGTGCGGATGCCTTTCCCCTGGTCGACGTTTCGCGGCAGATGAAGGACGCCCGGGTGCTGCTCTTCGATCAGCCCTTCGACCTCGACGGGAAGGTATCCGCCGGGGTGGGCCTGCTCGGTGCCGGTGAGATCGACGATCCCTTTGGCTCCGGGCAGCGTGTGAGCCTGCGGCCTGGCTTCAACGTCGCCGAGCTGAAGGTCGACGCCAACTTCGAGCTCAGCGGAGAGGTGGCGGAGCCGGGGTCGGGGCTGTCGATTTCGGCCCGGGCCAGCTCCAGCGGCGACGTGTCGTATCGCCACCTGCTGCCGGTCGTGGAGACGAAATCGCGGATCAACGCCTTTGGCTTGCTGGTGGGCCACAGCGCCCTGCCCCAGCAGCTGGGGCTGACCCACAACGACATCGACCTGGGGGAGGTCTTTCGACTCGAAGCCACCCTGGGGCTGGAGTTCGGCCTCGATTTCAAGGCCGGCTACGACCTGCGGGACGAGCTGACCCTGGAGCTGTTCGACGGCCTGTCGACCCCGTTCAAGATGGAGGGGAGTGCGACCCTCGGCGCCGCCCTGGGGCTCTCCCTATACGAGGAGATGTACCTCGCCGTCGGCCGTGCGAACCAGATCAACGACAAGTGGATCCGGATCCGCCTGCAGCGGGTCCGGGAACGCAAGCTGAGCTTCGGCGCCAGCGTGGCCCTGCAGGTGGGCTACGACCTGGGGAGTGGCCTCGTCAGCATTCTTGAGAAGGCGACGGACGAGTCCCCTGCCCTGCAGGCGATCGATTCCCTGCGCCAACTCAAAGTCTTGAACGACGCCGCCGAGGGTCGTTGGAGCGACGTCCAGGGGGAGATCAGCGAACGGCTCGGGGACACGCTGATGGAGTTGTTGGACAGCGAGACCCACTGGCGGGAGTGGGTCGCCGACTCACCCGAGGTGACCCGGCTGGTGGCCCTCAGCAACGAGGTGGTGAACACCTGGGACACCCTGCCGGGCCGACTGCGGGATCTGTGGGAGCGCCTCCTTGGGCAGGCGGATCTTGGGCTGAATTCGGAGGCCCGCCGGATCCTGGAGAAGATCGCCGCCCTGGATCCCGACAATCTGCCCCTGGAGGACCTGTTCAAGGGGGAGGCGCGGCGCTGGGTGGATCTGCTCGAGACCCTGTCCGGGCGAAAGCTCGAAGATCTGTTGCTGGATCCGGAGCCCAAGGCCCGGGAGGTGCTCCGCCGCGCGGTGGAAGGTGCCAAGAAAGCCGTCGCCTTCCTCCAGCAGGGCCCCGATCTCATGCCCAAGATAGAGGACTACGCCCGGCGGGCGGGCATCACGTCAGCGGTGGAGTTCCTGCGTCAGAACACCCTGTCGAAAGCGTCCATCGAGCAGCAGGTGAGCGGGCGGATCCGGCGGCTCGTCGAGCGGCTGGTGGCCAAGGCGTGGTCCAACGTCACCGCCGCCGATCTCGCAAAGGTCCAAGGATGGGCCCAACGGATCCAGAAGATCCTGGCGCAGCCGGACCTCTATATCGAGAAGCTCAAGGACAACCTCGAAAAGCTCAAGCTCGACTACGGCTTCAACATCTCCTTGGAGGTAGATCGGGTCTCGCGGCGCACGGCCCTCCTGGACCTCGAGCTGGATCCGGCGGGGGCGAACGAAGCGCTGCAACGCAAGGTCGCCGACGCCCTGCGGGTGGGCAACGCCAGCAAGATCCTCGAAGCCCTGTCCGCCGCCGCGGACGGGACGGAGGGCGAGTCCCTGCCCTTCCAGATCCGCGAATGCGTCTTCATCTCCAGCCGCACCCGCACCAGCTCAGTCTCCACCTTCCTGTCGATCCTCGGCCTCGGCCGAGCGTTCCGGGACACCCAAAAGGGCACGACGGTGCAGCAGACGGGTTCTACGGTGCGGGTCCTCCAGGACGGCGGCGCCCTGTCTCGGGAGGCGACCTACGAAGGGTCTTTCCTCCGCGGCGAGGTTCAGAACAAGACCTCGGCCGAAGCGAGCATCCGCCTCCTGCTCGAAGACCGCGGCAGGGGGGCAGACGTCACCGCCCCCTACGACGACGCCGCGGACGACGCCCGGTCCCGGTCCGTCCGCCTGAGGTTCAGCCGTGAGGACGACGCCGCGGACGCCCAGTGGCACCGAGCCATGGATACGCTGCTTCGGGACCTCGGGCTGGTGGGGGGGGATCCGGTGGATGGGGACGAGGATCCGGCGAAGAAGAGGGACGAGGGCGGCCTGACCAACATCCCCCCATCCCAGCTCGTGCCCCTCGGGGCGAAGACTCGGTTGTCGATCGAGATTCGGTTCCCGGGGTCCACCCTCGACGCATTCCTCAACGGCCTCGGCCCCGGTTCCAGCCCCGGTCCTTGGAACCGTGCCTACCTGAACGCCCTCGTCCGCTGGCTGCGGGAGGAAGGGGTGGCGCGGGATCCGGTTCCCCGCACCGACGAACGAGTGGGGCCCATCCTCGCCCAGCTTCTGGAGGGGAGCGCCGACGTCCGTCGGGAGCTGCTCGGATCTCCGAACGGCTTCCTGCGCTGGGCCCGAGACCAGGGGGTGTTCGAGGTGCCCGGGATCCAAGGGGTCGACGGGACCTTCCCGGTGCAGCTCGCGAAGTCCGCGGGCTCCGATGCCGAGTGGGAGCAGCCGTGGGGCCTGCTGCAGCAGCCGCGGGTCAAGGCTGGGTCGGGGAGGAAGGCGATGGGGCAGCTGGCGACGGCCCTGCCGGGACTCGCGAACCGCGAGCCGGGGGGGTACGCTCAATTCGTCGACGGCTTCGCTCGGGCTTGGCGTCGAGGGTCGTCGTACACCAGTTCCTGGCCGTCCCCCCTATTCTGTTTCTGGCTCTGGCTGGCGCGGATCTCCAAGCTGGCCCCCGAAGGGCTCGCGGCCCCCGGCACCCGCGGGATTGCGACCCTCAGGGTCAAGCCAGAAGGCCAGGACGCCTGGAGCCCCGACCTGGTCTGGCGCCTCGAGGGCAGGATCCTGGACGACTACCTGCAGACGTTCCACTGAGAACGGAGAACGAAGGGAAAGGTCAGGCGTCGCCGTTCAGCTCGTCGATCAGGGCATCGATCTCACGCTTGAGGTCGTCCAAGGAGCCGTCGTTCATGACGATCCGATCGGCGCCGGCCCGTCGTCGTTCGCCGGTTCCCTGGGCCGCCAGCCGGGCCTGGGCTTCCTGCCGACCCATGCCCCGGTCGATGGCCCAACCCAGACGCTGCTCGCGGGGAGCTTCCACGGTAACGACGAGGTCGAAATTGTCCGAGTGGCCGGACTCGACCAGCAGGGTCGCTTCGTAGACCACGACCCCCTCGGTCGACATTGCGATTTCCCGGAACCGCTCGTTGACCAAAGGATGGATCGCCTTCTCGACCCGCCGCCTCGCTTGGGGGTTGGCGAAGATGATCTCCGCCACCTTGCTCTTGTCGACGGCCCCCGTCTCGGCTAGAACGCTGGAGCCGAAGAGCTCCGCCAGCGCCACCGCCCCTTTGCCGCCAGGGGCATAGAGATCGGCCACGAGGCGGTCCGCGTCGACCACGGTGAAGCCGGCATCCGCCAGCCAGCCTGCGACGGTGGACTTACCACTCGCCATGCCGCCGGTGAGTCCGACGAGGAAGCGCTGTCCCTCGGCCCCGCCCCCGCCGTTCACGGCGTCACCCCCTGGCGGCGCTTCGAGGCGGCGACGGTGTTCGACAGCACCGAGACCACCGTCAGCGGACCGACGCCGCCGGGCACCGGAGTGATGGCCGACGCCTTGGGGGCGACGCGGTGGAAATCGACGTCCCCCACCAGGGCGTAGCCCCGCTTGTCGAATCCCCGTCGTCGTTTTCGGTCCCCGGGGTGCAGGTGCTCGAGCTGGGCGGCGTCATCGATCCGGTTCATGCCGACGTCGATGACGACGGCTCCCTCCCGTACATGGTCCGGTCCGACCATGGCGGCTCGCCCGATGGCGACCACCAGGATGTCGGCGTCCCGGCAGGTGGCGGCCAGATCCCGGGTGCGGGAGTGGCAGACCGTGACCGTGCAGTTTTCCCGCAGCAGCAGGGAGGCCATGGGCTTGCCGACGATGTTGCTGCGGCCCACCACCACCGCGTGCTGGCCGGAGAGGGGAATGTCGCAGCGTCGCAGCATCTCGACGACGCCGGTGGGGGTGGCCGGCGCCAGGGCCGGTTCTCCTATCCACAGGCGACCGACGTTCTCGGGGTGGAAACCGTCGACATCCTTGTCCGGCCGTACCAGCTCCAGAATCGGCCGCTCGTCGATACTGCGGGGGAGGGGAAGCTGGACCAGGATGCCGTCGACGGAGTCATCGTCGTTGAGGCGACGGATCTCGTCCTCCAGGGTGGCTTGGTCGACGTCCGACGGCAGGCGGAGGGTCTCGCCGAGGACGCCGGCCTTCTCGCAGGTGCGGGTCTTGTTCCGGACATAGGCCGCCGACGCGGCGTTGTCCCCCACCAGCACCGCCACCAGCTTGGGGCGCCGGGCTCCCCCCGCCACCATGGCGTCCACCTGATCGGTGATGTCCCGGCGTATCTCGGCGGCCACGGCCTTGCCGTCCAGAAGCCGGTTCTCGCTCTGTGTACCCACGTTGTATCCTCCGCTCGTTCTCGACGTCAGGGCCCTCGGCGACCCCCCGAGTTTACCGCGGACCGCCGGGCAGAGAGGGGAGTCGATGCCCATTCCAATGCCCCCGTGGAAGGCGCCGAAGAGGTTCTTGACAAGCCCTGGGCTGAAACGTAAGATCGTCGCCCTTCGCCCGCGAAGGGTCGGCCTTCCTTGCGCCGACCACCTGCACACGACCCCAGCACGGAATTCGTACGATGACCAAGACCTATAGCCCGAAGAGCGCCGACATTGATCGCCAGTGGTTCGTCGTGGATGCCACCGGCCTGCGGCTAGGCCGCCTCGCGTCGGTGGTGGCCAGCACGCTCCGCGGCAAGCACAAGACGATCTACTCCCCGCACATGGACACCGGGGATCACGTGATCGTCATCAACGCCGACAAGGTCGAGCTGACCGGGCAGAAGGAAGATCAGAAGATCTACTACCGCCACAGCGGACGCCCCGGCTCCCTCAGGGCCAGGACCGCCCGCGAGTTGCGCGCCCGCTACCCGGAACGGCTGATCGAGAACGCGGTTCGCGGCATGCTGCCGAAGAACAGCCTCGGCCGTCAGCTCTACCGCAAGCTGAAGGTTTACGCCGGCTCCGAACACCCCCATCTAGCGCAGCAGCCGCAGCCGTTGGATGTCACCGCGGCGCAGATCTGACCCGCCCAGCGGGTGACGAATCCAGCGAGGAGAAAGCTTTGAGCGAAACCCAGCATTATGGAACCGGTCGACGCAAGACGGCGACCGCCCGCGTGTTCCTTCGCCCCGGCTCTGGGGAGATCACGGTGAACAAGCGCCCCTTGGACGTCTATTTCCCGAACGACGTTCTCAAGATGATCGTCCGTCAGCCTCTGCAGCTGACCGAGACCATGGAGTCGTACGACATCGTGGTGACGGTCCAGGGAGGTGGTAGCGCCGGCCAGGCCGGAGCCATTCGGCACGGCATCACCCGCGCTCTGATGGAGGCGGACGCCGAGAGCCGGCCGCAGCTCAAGTCCGCCGGCTTCGTCACCCGCGATCCTCGAAAGAAGGAACGCAAGAAGTACGGCATGAAGGGCGCCCGCGCCCGCTACCAGTTCTCGAAGCGCTAAAGGAGGCGTGCTTTGATCCAGTTGAGAATGCGCGATCTCCTCGAAGCGGGGGTCCACTTCGGTCATCAGACCCGGCGTTGGAATCCGAAGATGCGTCGTTACATCTTCGGCAAGCGCAACGGGATCTACATCATCGACCTCCAGAAGACCCTCCGGCGGTTCCACGAAGCTGCGGAGTTCGTCTTCAACCTCGGTCGGGAAAACCGCAAGCTGCTCTTCGTCGGCACCAAGCGCCAGTCGCAGGAGGCAATCGAGCAGGAATCGTCCCGCTGCGGGCAGTTCTACGTGACCCACCGCTGGCTCGGCGGAACGTTGACCAACTTCGTCACCATCCGCAACTCGGTCGAGCGCCTCAAGGAGATCGAAGGGCGGCTCGACGACGAGTCGACGCCGCTGATCAAGAAGGAGCGCCTGCGCTTGGATCGCGAGCGGGCCAAGCTGCACCGCAACCTCTCCGGTATCCGCGACATGACCTCCCTTCCCGACGCCATTTTCGTCGTCGATCCGAAGAAGGAGTCGATCGCGGTGGCCGAAGCGAACAAGCTGGGGATTCCGGTGCTCGGCATCGTCGACACCAACTGCGACCCCGAGCTGGTGGACTTCGTGATTCCAGGGAACGACGACGCCATCCGCACCATTCGGCTCTTCGCTTCGAAGATCGCCGACGCCTACCTCGCCGGAGCCGGCAAGCTGAGCGAGGAGCGGATGATTCGGAGCAAGGACGCCGCCCCGTCTGCGGCCCCTGCGCCGGTCGCCGAGCCCGTCGCCGAGGTTGCTGCTCCGGTTGAGGAGGCCGCCGCCCCGGTGGAGGCCGCCGCTCCAGTGGAGGTTGCACCCGCCGCCGAGGAGAACGGTGCTGCCGACGAGGCCCCCGCGGCCGAGGAAGCGCCCGCCGCCGCTCCGGAGGAAGAGCCGGCCAACTGAGTGCTCCCCGATGGACGGGTGGCCGAAATGGGCACCAAAAAAGGTCAGGCGAGCGACGCTCCGGTCTGACCTTTTTGTGTGTCTGGGCGCGGCGCGGCCCGTCCGCCGAAGACCGCAAATCGTTTTCTGAACACACGCAAGTAGGGCCGGCCTGGCCGGCGAGAGGAGATAAGCCATGAAAGTCACGGCGCAGATGGTGAAGGAGTTGCGTGAGCGTACCGGCGCTCCGATGATGGACTGCAAGAAGGTTCTGCAGGAGACCGGAGGCTCGATCGAAGACGCCATCCAGGCTCTCCGCAAGAAGGGCCTAGCCGCCGCGGCCAAGAAGGCCGGCCGCGCGACCGCCGAAGGGGCGGTGGGCTCCTACATCCACGCCGGCGGCAAGATCGGGGTGCTCGTCGAGGTCAACTGCGAGACCGACTTCGTCGCCCGGACCGACGACTTCCAGGCGCTGGTGCGCGACGTCGCCATGCACATCGCCGCCGCGGACCCGCGCTTCGTGCGCCGTGAGGAGGTCACGGAAGAAGATCTCGTCAAGGAGCGGGAGGTCTACGAGGAGCAGGTCCGTGCCCAGGGCAAGCCGGAGAACCTCATCGAGCGCATCGTCAACGGCAAGATGGAGAAGTACTACTCCGAGTCCGTTCTGCTCGAACAGACCTTCGTCAAGGATCCTGACAAGACCGTCAAGCAGATGATCTCCGAGCGCATCGCGACCATCGGCGAGAACATCCAGATCCGCCGCTTCGAGCGCTACGTGCTTGGCGAAGGCCTCGAGAAGAAGGAAGACGACTTCGCCGCCGAGGTGGCCGCGGCCGTCGGCCAGTGAAACCCCCCGAGTCCGAGCCGATCCCACGAACCACCCTCCCGAGGATTTGAGCGTTATGACCCAAGAACCACGGTTCCGCAGAGTCCTGCTCAAGCTCTCGGGAGAGGCCTTGATGGGGCAGAAGAGCTTCGGGCTCGACGAAGACGTCGTCGGGGCCATCGCCGATGAGCTGGCTGAGGTCGTCAGTCTTGGTATCGAGCTGTCGATCGTCATCGGTGGTGGCAACATCATCCGAGGGCTGGCCGCCAGCCAGCAGGGGATCGAACGGGTCACCGGCGACCACATGGGGATGCTGGGGACCGTGATCAACGCCCTGGCACTGCAGGATGCCTTGGAGAAGCGGAACGTCACGACCCGCGTCCAGACCGCCATCGAGATCCGGGCGGTGGCGGAGACCTTCATCCGCCGCCGCGCCCTGCGCCACTTGGAAAAGGGACGTGTGGTGATCTTCGCTGCGGGGACCGGCAACCCGTTCTTCACCACCGACAGCGCCGCCGCGCTGCGGGCCAGCGAGATCCACGCCGAGGTGTTGCTCAAGGCGACCAAGGTTTCGGGGATCTACAGCGCCGACCCACGGCTCGATCCCGAGGCGAAGCGACTCGAAGAGATCTCCTACCAGGACGTTCTGGCGCAGAATCTCCGCTTCATGGACGCCGCCGCCATCAGCCTCTGCCGTGACAACGACATCCCCATCGTTCTCTTCGATCTGACCCAGAGCGGGAACATCCGCCGGGTCGTTCTCGGAGAGCCCGTGGGTTCCATCGTCCGCGGATAGCCCGCGCCCCGCCCGGGGGGCGGGGTCGCAGCGACCGTGCGGTAAGATCCGGGCTCGCCAAGCCCTATCGGTGCTCCGACACGGGTGGTTCCAATCCAAACTTCGCCGAGAGTCTCGGCTCGAGGAGTCGTCATGCAAGAAGTCTTCAGCGGTGTCGAGCAGCACATGAAGAAGGCCATCGAACACCTGCACCACGAGCTCAAGACCCTGCGTACCGGCCGGGCTTCGGTGGCAATCCTGGACAGCGTGCAGGTGGACTACTACGGCACCCCGACGCCCCTCAAGCAGGTGGCGAACCTGTCCGTTGCCGACGCCCAGATGATCGTCGCCCAGCCCTGGGACCCGACCACGATCCCGGCCATCGAGAAAGCCATCCTCACCGCGAGCCTGGGCCTCAACCCCTCCAACGACGGCAAAGTGGTTCGGATCCCGGTGCCGCAGCTCACCGAAGAGCGGCGCAAGGAGATGGTCCGTCGGGCCCACGACATGGCCGAGTCCAGCCGCAACGGCGTCCGTCAGGCCCGCCGAGAGGGGAACGATCAGCTCAAGAAGTTGGAGAAGGACAAAGAGATCAGTCAGGACGACGAGCACCGGGGTTACGACGAGATTCAGAAGCTCCACGATAAATTCATCGCGGAGATCACCCAGGTGCTGGGGAACAAGGAAAAGGACATCCTCGAAGTCTGATCGTGGGGCGTCCCGGGGTTGCTCTTCCGTGGCGCCCCGGTGAGCACTCGACTCGGAACCCGCGACCGTCCATCCCCAAGGAACGCTCCGTGGCCGATAGTTCCTTCCTCTATGGCTTCCATCCGATTCGGGAGCTGCTACGCCACCGTCCCCACGACGTGGTGGAAGTGTGGTTCGCTGCACGGCCGGGAAAGCGCCGGGCGGAGATCGAGGGCCTTTGCAAGCGCCACCGGATCTCAGTCCGGAACGTCGATCCCCGTCAGCTCGACGAGAGGAGCGGCGGAGGTGCCCACAACGGCTTCGCCGCTCTGAGTCGGATCGAGGTTTCAGGGAGCGGATCCAGCGGCGATCCCGAGTTCCAACTGCTCGTCGAAGACATCCAGGATCCCCGGAATCTGGGGGCGCTGCTCCGCGTGTGCGAGAGCGCCGGGGTGTCCCGGGTGCTGGTTCGCGACCGGGGCTCGGCTCCCCTCTCGGCGACGGCGACGAAGACGTCCGCCGGGGCGTCGGAGTGGCTCGACATCGAGCGGGTCACCAACTCCGCCCGCGAGATCGATCAGCTCAAGAAGGAAGGTTTCTGGGTCTACGGCGCGGATGCGGCGGGCGTTCCGCCTTGGGAGCTCGATCTCACGGGGCCGGTCCTCGTGTGCATCGGAGGGGAAGGAACGGGTCTGCGGGAGCGGACGAAGGGGCTATGCGATGGGCTTGTCGGGCTGCCCATGCGGGGGAAAGTCGAGTCCCTGAACCTGGCGACCGCCGCCTCTGCGATCCTCTACGAAGCCCTGCGCCAAAGGCTCGGAAAGGCCCGCCTCGACGGGGAGGAAAAAAAATCGGCGCGATAGTTGCACTGCGAGGGTGTGCTCGGTACAATCCGTCGTCCGTCGAGAGCGGGTCCGAGGATACGTGCGGCCCTCTGGGGAAGCGGCTGAGAAGCCCCAACCCTCGGGCCAGGCCCCGGATCGGTGGGCTCGCCGGCATAGCTCAGTTGGTAGAGCAACTGACTTGTAATCAGTAGGTCCTCGGTTCGAGTCCGGGTGCCGGCTCCAGCTTCACGGCGCTGGCGACCCGCGGACGAGGCAGCAAGACGAAGGTTCTTTGGAGGTGTGGCCGAGTGGACAAAGGCAGCAGACTGTAAATCTGCCGGCGTAAGCCTACGGTGGTTCGAATCCACCCGCCTCCACCAAATATATCGATACGGTTCGAGACTTCAAGATTCGCGGGAGTAACTCAGGGGTAGAGTCACAGCCTTCCAAGCTGTTGGTCGCGGGTTCGAATCCCGTCTCCCGCTCCATCGTTGGAAGCCTGTGGATATCCCACGGCCCGGAACGAAAACAGTCTCGGTCGCGAGAAGTTCGACACGCAGCAGATCGACATCAAGAAGATCGAAATCCAAGAGTCAAAGCCCACGTAGCTCAGTGGTAGAGCACTTCCTTGGTAAGGAAGAGGTCACCGGTTCAATCCCGGTTGTGGGCTCCAGAGCGCAGGTTTTGAAATTGGAATGATTAGTTTTTAATTTTTCAGGGGGCAATTTAATATGGCTGAATTTGAACGTAATAAGCCACACGTCAACGTCGGTAC
>JBCDIS010000012.1:0-73848 GCA_038748685.1 Acidobacteriota bacterium
GGGCGGCACGGGAAGGACCGGCAGTCCGTCCCCGGCCCAAACCACCACCATCGAGATCTGGTCGTTTTCGATTTGCATCATCGAGTCGGCGGGCTGGCGAAAATCCTCCACCAAGGGTGCCGCGGCCAAATCGACTGCGGGGCCAGCTTGGGGGGGCGCAGCCTCCAGGGCCGGAGCCGACAGGGCCGTATCCGCCACGATCACCGGTTCGACGCTCTGGCCGGGGAGCAGCCAGGCCGCCGGAGCGCCGAGGACGGCGAGGGCCAGGACGGCGGCATGTCGCCAATGGGCCCGCCGCCTGGGGGAGCGATCTTCGGACCGGGACGCTACGTCGACGGCGGCGGTGCGTCGCAGGTTCGCCACCGAGGCTTTCATCGCCTCCACGTCGGCCGCGTCGACCTCGGGGGCCGGCAGCCGTTGGAAGAGGAAAAGGGGGTCGGCGTCGATCGCCTCTTCGAGGCTGTCGTCGTCGTGGGCCAGGCGTTCCAGTGCCTCGTTCCAGCCCGGGAAGTCTTCGTCGGGGGCGGCGTCGTGGCGCTCGGCCAGCGTCCGCCAGCTCGGCGCGTCGTGGTCGGAGTGGCGCATCAGGCGTCCTCCTCGGCCCTTCGGCCTCGTGCGTACTCGGGGTAGCGGGCGAGGATCTCGCGCCGCAGGATCTTGCGGGCGTTGAACAGGTGGTTGCGAACCGTCGACTCACGGCAGCCCACGATCTCGGCGACCTCCTTGGACGGCAGACCCTCCACCTCCCGCAGCAGGAAGACCATGCGCTGCTTTTCGGTCAGGTCGCCGGCGAGCTCCTGGAAGATGGCCATCACCTCCCCCTCCTGCAGCCGAGCGCGCTCGTGTCGGGCGCGTCCGTCGAAGGAGCTCTGGAGGTGGAGGCGAACCGGTTCGTTGTTGCGCTGGCGGCTCTGGCGGGACCGCAGATGGTCGATGGCCAGGTTGGTGGCGATGCGGTAGATCCAGGTGTTGGGACTGTACCGCTCGTCGAAACGGTCGCGGTTTTCCCAAAGCCGTAGGAAGGTCACCTGGACCACGTCGCGGGACTCTTCGAGGTCGTTCAGGATTCTGTGGACGAGCTTGATCAGGGGGCCCGTCTTGCGGTCGATGATCTCGTCGAGGGCGGCCTCGTCATCCTTGCGGAGGGCCCAGAGCAGCTCCCGGTCCGTGGCGTCCCGTAGGGTCGCGCGGTGTCGGGTCCGGGAGTAGGCCAACTGGGGGCCGGTGGTGGCGGTTGCGGTCGACATCGGAAGAGCTCGCTGGTTCGTGGTCCCACGCCGTCTCGGAGGGCGGAGGACTCGGGCGTTTCGTGCATTGTGGCGTCGGGTCGCCTTTCACCGCACAAGTACGAAGGTCGGCCTCGACGCGTCTATGCATTCGCACGCAGAATCGCCCGAAGGCAAAGGGCCTTGGAGTATACAAGCTAGAGTGCGATCCCCGCGCCCCGCCTTGCCGGCCGGCGGTCTCGACCCTCCCCCGGGGTGTACACTCGCCCCCCCATGTCCGTTCCACGAGCCCTCGGCTGGGCCGCCTATCGGCTCGGCCTCTCCCTGGCCCTTCCCCTTTCGATCCCGCTGCTCGCCCGCCGGCGGGGTCTGCGGCACTACGGGACGACCCTGCGGGGTCGCCTGGCCTTGGGTGCCGATCCGCCGGTGGGTCCGGGGCCCCGCCTTTGGATCCACGCGGTATCGGTGGGGGAGGTCGGCGTGGCGGCGACTCTGATCGGCGCCTTGCCTGAGGAGCTCCCCCTGGTGGTCACCACCGTCACCCCCACCGGCCAGGCCGAAGCGCTGCGTCGGTTCGGGGGGGAGCACAGAATCGAGGTGGCGTACCTACCCTTCGACCTGGCGGGTCCGGTGCGGCGATTCTTAGAGCGTTACCGCCCCGCGGCCCTGGTCTTGGTGGAGGGGGATTACTGGCCCTTGACCCTGGCGGAGGCCCAGCGGCGGGGTATTCCGGTGGCGGTGGTCAACGGGCGGATGAGTGATCGGGCCTTCCAGCGACAGCGGCGGATCGGCCCCGTCAACCGGCTGTTCTACGGGCCGGTCCAGCGCTTCGGCGTGCAGAGCGACGAAGACCGACGGCGCCTCGTGGACCTCGGCGTGCCGGCGGATCGTGTGGAGGTCACCGGCAACCTCAAGTTCGACAGCGCCGAGCCACCCCCCAAGCCTGAGCTCGAATCCCTGGTCCGCGCCCTGGCGGCCGGCCGGCCGGTGGTGGTGGCGGGCTCGACGATGGCGGGTGAGGAGGAGCAGGTCCTCGATGCCTTCCAAAAGCTCGGTGGCGGGGCGAAGGCGCTCTTGATCCTGGCCCCCCGGCACCCCGGACGTTTCGAGGGCGTCGCCGGCCTTCTGGCGGGCCGCGGAGTCCGGTGGCGTCGCCGCAGCGGCGCTGGGCAGGAAGGTGAGGGGGCTCTGGACGTACTCCTATTGGACACCCTGGGGGAGCTAGCGTCCCTCTATCGCCTGGCATCGGCGGCCTTCGTCGGCGGAACGCTGGTCCCCACGGGGGGGCACAATCCGCTGGAACCTGCGAGGTTCGCGGTACCGACGGTCGTCGGTCCGTCGATGCACAACTTCCGGGGCATGGCGGCCCGATTCACCGAGCGGGGTGCCTGGCGGCAGGTGGCGGACGCCGACGAGCTGGCGACGGTCGTCGGCGAATGGCTGGACGACCCCGGAGCCGCCCGGGAGATCGGTGCCCGCGGGGCGGCGCTGGTGGCCGACGAGCGGGGCGCCAGCGGACGCACCGCCCGCATGTTGACGCCGATCCTGGAGGCGACCCGCGCCGCCCTCCGGGAGTCCGGTCCGACGCAGACCGGGTAGGATAGGGCCGGCCCATGAACATTCCCTTGGAATCCCCCCCCGTCCCCAGGTCCCCCTGGCAGTGGGTTTACGGACAGGCCCACCGCGCCCGGCGCCGCTGGTACCAAAACCGCGCAAAGGCCCTCCCGCGGCCGGTGGTCAGCGTCGGCAACCTGCACTGGGGGGGCAGCGGAAAGACGCCGTTCGCGGCGGCGGTGGCGGCCCATCTGCGGGACGCCGGCCTGGCGGTGGCGATTCTGTCGAGGGGGTACGGCAGCCGCGGCGAGGGGGTGCGGATCGTCAGCCGTGGCCAAGGGCCGCTGCTCGGGCCGCGGATCGCCGGGGACGAGCCTGTCCACCTCGCCGGCATGCTGCCGGGGGTGTCGGTGGTGGTCTGCGGAGATCGACATCGGGCCGGGGTTCACGCCCTCGAACGGCTCGACCCGGCGCCCCAGGTGTTCGTTCTCGACGACGGCTTTTCCCACCTGCGCCTGGCCCGGGACCTCGACATCCTGGTGTTCCCGGCGGAAGACCCCTTCGCCGGCGGCAAGCTTGCCCCCGGGGGACGCCTGCGGGAGCCCCTGGCGTCGACCTCGCGGGCCGATGCGGTGGTGCTGGCGGGGGCGGAGGTCGCGGAAGAGGGGGGCCTCCAGCTGGCCAGGTCCCTGCGGCGCCACGGCTTCGCCGGCCAGGGCTTCGTGTCGCGGACCGTGGCGGACGCGCCCCGCAGCGTCGGTCCCGGGGGAGAGGTAGACCCCGGCGGCTCGGTGCTGGTGGTCTGCGCCATCGCGCGGCCGGAACGGTTCTTCGTCTCGGTCCGGCGCGCCGGCCTGGATATCGCCGACCACCTGACCTTCGCGGACCACCATCGCTATCCCGAAGCCAGCCTGGCCAAGATCACCGCCGCCTTCCAAGCCACCGGCGCCGCGGCGGTGGTCACCACCGGCAAGGACGCCGTCAAGCTGCGGGGGCGACTGGACATCCCGGTGATCGAGATCCCGGTCCGCGCCCGTCTGGAGTCCGGGTTCGAGCACTGGCTGGACGAGCGGCTGCGCCGCCTCGGTGTGGACATCCCGGAGCCCGGATGAGCGACGGGGGGCCCCCGGAGCGCCCACTCCGCTGCCTGGTGATGGCTCCCCCGGACCTGGTCCGCCTGCTTCACCACGTTTCGGTATTGCCTTCCCTCGCCGCTTCGGGGCGGCAACTCGTGCTCCTGGCCCGGGACTCTGCCGCCGCCGTCCTCGAACCGACCTTGATGCGTCTGCGGCTGGACCACACCCCCGACCACCTCCACGCACCGCTGTCACTGGACCGATCGGAGGTCACCGCCGGCGTGCTGCGGAGCCTGGAATTCGACGAGGCCGTCCTCCTCGACCCCCGCGGCGCCGACGTCCGCCTCGCGCTGGCGGCGGGAATCCGCCGCCGTTGGGGCTACGCCTCTGGCTTGGCGGGTTGGGGGCTGCGGCCCAGGGTACCCCGGCCCGGGCTGGACGGCCGCCATGAGCAGGACGACGCCCGGGAGCTGGTGGAGGCGATGGGGGCCACCTGGACGAAGGCGGACGGCATCGAGGTGAGCAAGAGCTGGCGGGACACCGGCGACGAACGTCTGCGGGCGGCGCACCTCAAGCTGGACGAGCGGCCGATCGTGGGTATCTACCCCGGCAAGTCCGGCGCGCCGCGCAAGCGCCGCAGCTGGCCCGCTGAGCACTTCGAAGAGATGATGCGTCGCCTGCGCCGCAAGCGCCCCGCTTGGCAGATGATCATCCTCGCCACCGAGCCGGAGCTCTGGCAGGCGGTCCTGCTGTACGAGAAGACGGGGAAGATCCACCCGGTGGTCGGCCCCGACCTGGCGCCGGAGAGCTTCGCGGCGCTGCTCAACCGCCTCGATCTGGTGATCGGCGCCGACACCTGGCCCCTGCACCTGGCGGCGGCCCTCGGCGTCGCCACCGTCGGCTTCTTCGAGGAAGGAGCGTCGCGGCGGGCCCCCCAGGGGCCGCTGCACCGCCGCCTGGAGCGCAAGCTCTCGGCCCTGGATGTGGACGAAGTGGTGGCGGTGGCGGCTGCGGAAGGGGACGCCCTCGAAGGGTGACGGCGCCCCCGGCCCGTCGAAGGCGTGGCGGTTCGGGGAATACGGCGCACCCGGGACCTGTTATCGTTCGCAGACCTGGGGGCGCACCGGCTTCGACGGGTGACAAGCAGCCCCGGGGTGGCGTGTCGGACTCCTATCCGTCAAATGGGAAACAACACAACTGCCAACGACAACTTGGCCCTCGCGGCGGCTTGACCCCGCGCGTCTCGTCGATAGACCTTGATCTACGATCTCCGACGAGGCGACACATAAGTAGATCAATGCCGGTAACGGGCTCCTCGCTACCGACAGAGATTTAAGGAGCTGGCCGTGGCGCCGGTCGCTTACCACCCAAGCGCCGACGGCGAGAACTTCATAGGTAAGCTACACACGTAGAAGCCTCGGAACTGAGTCATTCGGACGTGGGTTCGATTCCCACCGCCTCCACCAAAACTCCCTCCAGACCGCCATCTAGAAGCATGGAAAGTCGGGCCTAGAGTCCGACTTCGTCGTTTCTGGGGTTCGGAGTTCAGGTATAGCTCGCAAAGCGGGCTAGACTTGGTCTATGGCAACTCCACAGATCCGAGTCTTTGAGTCCCACGCCGCTGCCGACGAAGACGACGCGGCCTACTACGGGTCGATGTCGCCCCAGGAAAGACTCGATCTGGTGCTCGAACTCTCCGCTCGCCCCGAGGACCATGAACCTACGCCTGGCAAGAGACATCATCGAGTTTATCGAGTTGTTGAACTCGAACTCGGTTGAGTACCTTCAGGACGAAGGCCGGCGGGCGAAGGCGAGCATGAACTCCCGCATGATGTCCTTGAGCTCGAGGGTGTAGTTCGACAGATCGGCGTACTTCTTGTTCAGCTGATCCGGGGTCGGCTGCACCATCGACTGGCTCGGGCGAATCTTGAACGTGAGCCGCTCGTCCAGGGCTTCGAGGCGTTGGTAGGCTTCCTTGAGACGCTGGGGATCCATGGTCAGTCCTCCTCGCGGTGCGCTGGCTCGCTATGCGACGGCTCGCGATGTACGGCGGTCGATGTCGCCTGGGCGGTCGGCCGGACGACGATCTCGTCGATGTTGACGTGGGGCGGCCGCTGGGCCGCCCAGACGATGCATTCGGCCACGTCGTCGCCGGTGAGGGGCTGCATGCCGTCGTACACGCTCTTCGCACGACCCGCATCGCCGTCGAAACGCACGAGGGAGAACTCGGTCTCCGCCAGGCCCGGCGCCACCTCCGTCACCCGCACTGGGCGGCCGAGGAGCTCCAGGCGGAGGGTCCGGGTCATGGCCCGAAGCCCGTGCTTCGACGCCGTGTAGCCGCCGCCCCCGGGGTAGGTCTCGAATCCGGCGATGGAGCCGACGTTGATCACGTGGCCGTCCTTCGACGCTTCGAGGGCCGGCAGAAAGGCCCGGGTGACCCTCAGGACCCCCATCACGTTGAGCTCGAACATGCCGCGCCACCGCTCCTCGACGGCATCCTCGATCGAGTCGAGACCGAGGGCGGCGCCGGCGTTGTTGACCAGCAGATGGAGGTTCTCGAGGCCCGCCTGTTCGGCGAACGACGCGACGCTATCGGGATCCGTGACGTCCAAGGGCAAGGCCGACGCACCCACGGGATCGGTCACCGAGCGGAGGACGTCCAGGCGACGGGCGCCGGCGACGACTCGATAGCCGGCGGCGGCGAGGTGGCGGACGGTGGCGGCGCCGATGCCGGCGCTGCCGCCGGTGACGACGGCGGTACGGGTCGCTTCGGTCTTGGGTGTCGGCATCGTTTCGGGGCCTGGGTCAGTTGGCGCTGGAGCCCGCACCGCCCTGGGTCCAGAGGGGGAGCTGGTCGGGGTCGATGCCCACGGATTCGACCGCCGAGCGCCAAACGGCGTCCGGGTCGTCGGCGAAGATCAGGTCGGTCTGGACGGGGGCGATCAGCCAGTCGTTGCGCAGGATCTCCCGTTCGAGCTGGCCGTCCCCCCAGCCGGCGTAGCCCAGAAGTAGGCGGAAGCTCTCCGGCGGCTCGGCGGCGACCTCGGTCAGGTGCTCGACGCTCTGGCTCACCGCCACGCCGGGGCAGACCTGGTGCTCGTCCTCGTGGGCCTCCCGGTAAACCAGGGTTCCGAGCTCCGGGCTCACGGGGCCGCCGAAGAAGGCGCAGTTCTCGGGATCCCCGAGCCACGGGATCTCCAGATCCTCCATGATGCTGGAGATCTTGAGCTCCATCGGCCGGTTGACGATGAACCCCAGGCTGCCCTCGCTTTCGTGGGCCACGAGCAGGATCACGCTCTTGTGGAAGAACGGGTCCATCACCTGGGGCATGGCCAGCAGGAAGATCGGCGTCCTCAGCTCGTCATCCGTCATGGGGGAGATCTTAGCTCATCCACTGGCCCCTCGGCCTCGCCCCGTCAACCCCCGGGGGCGCCGCCGGCGGCCGCACGGGGCCGACGGATGCGCTATCATCCGGGGCGTGCTTCTGCACAACCCATCGAAGTAACCTCACCGCACCCACCTGAGGCTGCTCGCTCGAGCCGGAGCGTTTCTCGCCTCCCTCCCGAGATCCGGAATGAAAGACAGCTTTTCGACGCTTCAGTCCCTCCGCATCGGCGACCGTGAAGTTCGTATGGCCAGCCTCGAAGCCCTGGACCGCCAGGCCGGCTTCGCCTTGGATCGCCTACCCTTCGCGACCCGAATCTTGCTCGAAAATCTACTGCGGCGCGAAGATGACGCCGCCGTCCCCGCCGCCGACATCGAAGCCGTGGCGAAGTGGGATCCGGCCGCCAAGCCGAGCGTCGAGATCGCCTTCATGCCGGGCCGCGTGCTGCTCCAGGACTTCACCGGCGTGCCCGCTGTCGTGGACCTCGCCGCCATGCGTGACGCGATGGTCGCGATGGGTGGCGACGCCGAGAAGATCAACCCGCTGCAGCCGGCGGAGCTGGTGATCGACCATTCCGTCCAGGTGGACGAGTACGGATCCGAAGCGGCGCTGCTGATCAACGCCGAGAAGGAGTTCGAGCGCAACTTCGAGCGCTATGCCTTCCTGCGCTGGGGGCAAGGGGCTTTCCGCAACTTCAAAGTCGTGCCGCCGGCCACCGGCATCGTCCACCAGGTCAACCTCGAGTACCTGGCCCGGGTGGTGATGACCGGCGAGGGGGACAACCCCTTTGCCTACCCGGACACCCTCGTGGGCACCGACTCCCACACCACCATGATCAACGGCATCGGCGTCCTCGGCTGGGGCGTCGGCGGCATCGAAGCGGAGGCCGCCATGCTCGGGCAGCCGATCTCGATGCTGATCCCGCAGGTCGTCGGTTTCCGCCTCGTCGGCGAGCTGGCGGAGGGGGCCACCGCCACCGATCTCGTGCTCCGGGTGGTGGAGATGCTCCGCGCCAAGGGGGTGGTGGGCAAGTTCGTCGAGTTCTTCGGCCCGGGCCTGGCGGGTCTGCCCCTGGCGGACCGCGCCACGATCAGCAACATGGCCCCGGAGTACGGAGCCACCTGCGGCATCTTCCCGGTGGACTCGGTGAGTCTCGACTACCTGCGTTTCACCGGCCGCTCGCCGGAGCAGGTGGATCTGGTGGAGGCGTACATGAAGGCCCAGGGCCTTTTCCACACCGCCGATTCGCCGGAGGCGACCTACTCCGACACCCTGGAGCTCGACCTTTCGACGGTGGAGCCGAGCCTCGCGGGCCCCAAGCGGCCCCAGGACCGGATCCCGCTGAGCGAGGTCCACAGCTCGTTCTCATCGCAGCTGGACAGCCTCAAGGGGGTCGGAGGAGCGGCCACGGCCAAGCCGTCGTCGCCCCTCAACGTGGTCTCCGGCGGCGGGGGCACGGCGGTGGCGGAGCCCCCCGTGGCCGTCGAGATGGCGGCCGATCAGGTGGACCACGGCTCGGTGGTGATCGCCGCCATCACCAGCTGCACCAACACCTCCAACCCCTCGGTGATGGTCGCCGCCGGTCTGCTGGCCAAGAAGGCTCGGAAGCTCGGGCTCGAAACCCAGCCCTGGGTGAAGACCAGTTTGGCCCCCGGCTCGAAGGTGGTCACCCGCTACCTCGAGCAGGCGGGGCTGTTGGACGAGCTGGAGGCAATGCGTTTCCACCTGGTGGGTTACGGCTGCACCACCTGCATCGGCAACAGCGGCCCGGTGCCGCAGCCGGTGCGGGACATGATCCAAGAGAAGGGTCTGGTGGCGGTCTCGGTGCTCTCCGGCAATCGTAATTTCGAGGGGCGGATCAGCCCCGACGTGCGCGCCAACTACCTGGCGTCACCGCCGCTGGTGGTGGCCTACTCCCTGGCGGGCCGCATCGACATCGACATCTACAACGAGCCCCTGGGGACCGGAAAGGACGGCCAGCCCGTCTACCTCAAGGACGTCTGGCCGAGCCGCGAAGAGATCGACTCGACGGTGCGCACCGCCCTCGAAGCCGAGATGTTCACCGAAGAGTACGCCGACGTCTTCACCGGGCCGGAGCAGTGGCAGCAGCTGCCGACGCCGGAGGGCGCGACCTTCGACTGGCAGGGGGATTCCACCTACGTCCGCCTGCCGCCCTACTTCGTCGACATGCCCCGGGAGCCCGCGGTGCCCGCCGACATCTCCGGCGCCCGGGTGCTGGCGCTGCTGGGCCAGAGCGTGACCACCGACCACATCTCGCCGGCGGGGGCCATCAAGCTCAAGAGCCCGGCGGGGGAATACCTCGTCGCCAACGGCGTCGCGCCCAAGGATTTCAACTCCTACGGCTCGCGGCGGGGCAACCACGAGGTCATGATGCGGGGCACCTTCGCCAACGTCCGGCTGCGCAACAAGCTGGTGCCGGAGATCGAAGGCGGCTACACCCGCCACCTGCCCTCCGGCGAGTCCATGTCGATCTACGACGCCGCCATGAAGTACCAAAAGGAAGGGGTACCCCTGGTGGTCCTGGCGGGGAAGGAGTACGGCACCGGCTCGTCCCGCGACTGGGCGGCCAAGGGCTCCCTGCTCCTCGGGGTCCGGGCGGTGATCACCGAGAGCTTCGAGCGCATCCACCGCAGCAACCTGGTGGGTATGGGGGTCCTGCCCCTCGAGTTCGCCGACGGGCAGTCCGCCGAATCCCTCGGCCTGACCGGTGAGGAGGTCTACGACATCGCCGGACTCGGGGAGATCGTCACCACCGACTTCCAGGCTGGGCGGACGCTCACCGTGCGGGCTCAGGCGGAGGGCGGAGCCGTCACCGAATTCCAGGTACGGGTGCGCCTCGACACGCCCCAGGAGGTGGCTTACTATCACCACGGGGGTATCCTCCAGTACGTGCTGCGCCAGCTGCTGTGACGGCGACCGTCTCGCCGGCGTCGACTCGGCGCTGAGGCGGTTCGTGCGAAGCGAATTCGGCGCAAAAAATTCCCCGCGCTTCACATAGGGAGAGGTGGAGCGCGGGGGGAGGAGAGATCTTGAAGCGTCTTGGAGGACGGTGTCGTCCTGGCTCCGTCGCCAGCCCCCCAGGGTCGACGACGTAGCTTCGGCAGTGTGTAACGGCTGCCGGAGCCGATCGGATTGCACTGGGGCCGAAATCGATCGCGATCGACGTCGGTGCACCCGGTAGATGGAGCTCGAGCCTTGCCTTACATCGTCTGCAAAGAGTACGACTTCGCCGCCGGACACCGGATCCCCGAGCATCCCGGCAAGTGCCGCAACCTGCACGGTCACAACTACCGGGTACGGGTCCACCTGCGGGCGGAGACCCTCGACCCCATGGGCATGGTGATCGACTTCGCGGAACTCAAGACGTTGATGCACGAAGTCATCGAGCCCCTCGACCACCGCGTTCTCAACGAGCTGCCCCCCTTCGAGCACAAGAACCCCACCTCCGAGAATCTGGCGGAGCACATCTTCCGCGAGGTCGAGGTCAGGCTCCCCCGGGATCGGGTCCGCCTCGATCGTGTGGAGCTCTGGGAGAACGACACCTCCTGCGCTATCTTCGAGCGCTGAAGGGCCCCCAGGGGCTCAGTAGAAGCGGGTCGAGACGCGGTGCCGAAGCCCGTCGGCGTAGGCCGGCCCCAGGCCTCGGTTCCACAGGCAGTAGTCCACCCGCATCGCCTCCACGTCGCGGCCCGCTTCGTGGAGCGCTGTGGTGATCCGCTCCGCCGCGTCGATGGCGCAGGCGCGGATTTCCACCTCGTCGGCGCTCCCCGGGGTGAGGGACTCGCCTTCGTCGATCCGGCGGGCCAGACCAGGGGCATAGCGGAGGATGCCGTCGGTCCGGAGCACGTGGGGCACTAGATCGTCGGCGAAGATCGTCAGGCGGTCGAGGTCGTGGAACCGGCCCAGCCCCCGCCCGCCGAGGGCGAGGGAGAGGTCGGCGGCGGTGAGCTGGGCCCGCTTGTAGAAGCACACCGTCCGCCCGTCGTACAGGGCTTCGTCGCAGAAGCCTGGCATCCCGACGAGGATCTCCGCCAGCCGCTGGCTCGACCCCGCGGCGGAGACCACCGGTCCGGTGAGGTCGCCGGAGAAGCGTTCGATCACGAACCGCCCCAGCTCCCTCCAGGCCTCGGCGAATCGCTGCATCAGGGGCTCGGCGGGCCGATGACCCGCCTGACCGAAGAGGGCGGCGCAGGCGGAGCGGTCGATCTCCGCCAGCTCTTCGGCCGTCATGGCCCCCCGTTCACGGAACCGCCGTGCGATGGACCGGGCCACCAGGAAGTAGCCCGAAGCCTCGGCGCCGATACCCCGCAGATGATGAAAGTCCCCGGAGCCGAAGTTGACCGCCTCCAAGGTCAACATGAAGGCGGCGGTCTCGGCCCCCCGGCCCACCACGTGGCTCTCGGGGTCGAGGGTCGGCAGCTCCAGTCCCTCGGGGTCCAGGGAGGCGGCGTAGGCCGGAAGGCGGTCGAGGTCGATGCGCACCGACCGCGCCGCATCAGCCACCCGCCGGCAGTCCCGCCGGACCCGCTCGGAGGGGGGTAAGGCCGCGGTCACTCGCCGAGCCACTCCCGTTTGGCCTCGGCGAACCGTCCGGCGGCCAGCGCGGCGCGGATCTCCCGCATCATGTTCACCATGAAGTCAACATTGCACACCGTCACGTGGTGCATCGCCTGCATCTCGCCGGCTTTGAAGAGGTAGTGGAGGAACGCCCGCGAGAAGCGCTGGCAGGTGGTGCACTGGCAATCCTCCCGCAGGGGCCGCTCGTCGCGGCGGAAGCGGGCGTTGCGCAGGTTCATCCGCCACTGGGGGGACTCCCGGGTCAGGGCCCAGCCGTGGCGGGCGATGCGGGTGGGGGAGACGCAGTCGAAGGTGTCGATGCCGTGCTCGACGCACTCCCAAATGTCCCGGACGCCGCCGATCCCCAGCAGGTGGACCGGGCGGTCGGACCGCAGGTGCTCCATGGCGTAGCCCACCACCTCGTACATCTGTTCTTTGGTGGCCCCGAGGGAGCCCCCCACCGCGTGGCCGAAGAACGGGCGCTCGGAAAAGGCTTCGGCGGCCTGGCGCCGGAGGTCCGGGTAGATGCCCCCCTGGACGATGCCGTACAGCGCCTGGCGACCGTCATGGTTCTGGCGGAAGGCCTCCAGGCAGCGGTCCGCCCAGCGCTCCGTGCGCTCGGTGGAGCGGCGGGTGTAACCGCGGTCGACGTGGAAGGGGGTGCATTCGTCGAACGTCAGCACGATGTCGGCGCCGAGCTGGCGCTGCACCTCCATCGACCGCTCGGGGCTCAGAAGGTGCCGGGAGCCGTCCACATAGGACTTGAAGCTGGCGCCCTCTTCGCGGATCTTGAGGAGGGTCGCCTCACGCTTCAGCTTGCCGGAACCCTTGATCTCGTCGGCGACGCCGCCGTGGCCGAGGCTGAAGACCTGGAACCCGCCGCTGTCGGTCAGCATGGGTCCGCGCCAGCCGGTGAAGTCGTGGAGCCCCCCCATCTCCTCCACCAGCTCGCCTCCGGGGCGGAGCATCATGTGGTAGGTGTTCGAGAGGATGATCTGAGCCCCGGCGGCTTCGAGGTCGGTGGGGCTCGCCACCTTGATGGTGCCCTTGGTGGCGCAGAAGACGAAGGCCGGGGTCTCGACGCTTCCGTGGGGGGTGGTAAGGCGGCCGAGGCGGGCACGGGAGCCCTCGTCCCGGCGGGTGATCTCGAAGTCGAAGCCCGGGTAGGTCAGGTCGTTCATGCCGGGCTCCAGCGCCGCGCGAGGTAGACGAAGGGGGTGTCCAGGAGCGCCACCAGCAGGCGGAGCCAGTATGTCCCCAGGATGTAGACCCAGAACACCGTGGCGAACGGCAGGGGGTCGGCGGCGAAGACGATCCAGGCGAGGATGGAGAAAAGGGTGTTGTCGATCAGCGCCGACACGGCGGTGGAAATGTTGTTGCGGAGCCACAGCCAGCGGCCTGCGAAGGCCTTCTTGAGACGGCCGAAGAGCCAGACGTCGTGCAGCTGGCTGGTGAGGTAGGCGATCATGCCGGCGGCGAAGAGGGCGGGGGAGTGCATGAAGATCGCCGCCAGGTGGTCGTGGTTGGCCACCGCCCACGCCATGTCGTCCCCCGCCTGCTCCGGGGTCAGGGGCGCGAAGCCCAGGGTGAGGAGCATGACCACGGTGAAGATCAGGTAGCTGGCGAAGCCCAGGAAGACGCCCTTCCGCGCCGCGGCGGAGCCGTAGTGCTCCGCCAGGATGTCCGTCGCCAGGTAGGACGACGCGAACATCACCGTCCCCAGGGCGACGGGCTCGGGATAGACGGCGAATTTCACCGCTTTGAGCACCTGGACGTTGGCCCCCAGCACCGACACGGCGACGTAGGCGTAGAGGCCCGCCTCGCCGAAGAGCCGATGGAGGGCCAGTACCGCCGAGAAGCACACCACCAGCATCACCGGCCAGAGGAGCTCCGGCGGCAGGCCTTGCATGGACGAGACGGCGCGGCTGAAAAGGTCGTTCATGGGTCGGGGAAGGGGGTGGAGGTACCGGCGGGACGCGCTATTGTGCCCGCCGATGGGGCGGGGGTCAATGCGCCGTCAGCTGGCGGCGGAGGCGTTCGGCGCGGTCCGCCAGCCCCGCGGGGGCGACCCCCATTCCGTCGAGGAGCACTAGGGCATCCTCGAAGCGGCCGTGCTGGTGGAGTCCCCGGGCCGCCAACAGCTGGACCTCGGGGTTGTCTCGGTGTAGCTCGGCCCAGCGGCGGAAGAGGTCGCAGACCCGCTCCGCTTCGAGGATGGGCTCTTCGCGGATGGAGTTCGCCGCCAGCATCTCGCGGGCCCCTTCCTCCACGCGGTCGACGCCCGCCAGCGCCGCGGCCAGGAGCACCCGAGCCTCGCGAAATTCCGGCAGCATGGCCACCAGCGGTCCCAGCTCCCCGAGGGCCACCCCGGGGCGGTCGTAGAAAAGCGCCGCTCGCCCCAGGGCGAAGTGGGCGTCGGGCACGCTCCAATACGTGAAGAGGAGCTCCCTGGCCTCCGCGTCCCCGGTGAGGGCGACGAGGTCGGCGAGGACGAAGGGGTTGCCGGGTGAGACGTCCAAAGCCTGCCGCAGCAGGTCCACGGCGTCGTCCGTCCGTCCGGACCGGTGGCGGACCCGGGCGAGGAGCAGCAGAGGCTCGGAGGGCTGTAGGGAGCCGCGGTAGAACCGTTCTCCGGACTCCACCAGGGATTCGAGGATCTCCGCCGCTTCGTTGGTCCGTCCGGCCCGGAGCAGCAGCCAGGCGCGGTCGAAGCGTGCGGACGGCAGCATGTGGGCCGGGAGGGTCTCCATCCGGGCGAGGATGCCGTCGGCCACCTGGCCCTCGAGGGGACCTCCGTGCCCCGGGCCCTCCGGGAAGTACGGCGGGCGCATCCAGTCGAACCACCGGGGGCCCGAAGCGAGGGCCACCACCGCCAGCTCCGGGTGCCGGGCCAGGGGCTGGGTCTTGCTGGCCTCCCGCACCTGGTCGAGGCGGGTCTGAGCCTCGGCGTAGCTGCGCTGGAGGTAGGTCTCGTCCCGCATGGCGTGGTTCGGCAGGGCGAGGGCCAGGGCGAGGGCCACCGTCAGCCCCAGCCACAGGACCCGGCGGCGCCGGTCGAGGTCCCAGATGCTCGTCAGCGCCGCGGCGGCGAAATAAATCAGGGCCGGCAGCAGCACCATCCGCTGGCGGGCGGAGACGTAGAAGACCAGCATGACGCCGATCTGGGACGCCGCCAGCACGTAGAAGAGGAGGCTGCGTCGCCACCGCCGCGCCTCGAACAGCAGCCCCAGCAGCGCCAGGGAAGAGAGCACGGCGAAGGGGGGGGCCGGAAAGGGCAGACGGGATTCGTAGGTCCAGCCGTTGGGGATGTCGTGCCAACGGAAACTGTGGAAGGCGTGCAGGAGCTTGTCGAGGGCCAGACCCAGAGCGTGGCCGGGGTGGTCCAGCAGGAACGCCGTGGCTTGCCGACTCCAAAATCCGTTGACCTGCGTCACCTCCAGGTCCGGGTCCCCCGCGGCGCCGCGGGCGACGGTTCGGTAGAACGTGTGGGCGGCGTCCGGCACCGTGCCGGCATGCCGCGTGTAGTGCAGGACGACGGGGGGATAGACCGCGCTGGTGCCCCGGGATAGGGGGTTGTTGCCTTCGAAGAACACCGTCCCGGGGTTCATCGCCGGCGTGCCGGCGTCCCCTGTCGCCCGCTGGGCCCGCAGCGCCAGCAGGCTGCCGGCCAGGAGCACCGGTACCAGGAAGACGGCGGACCGGCGCAGCCAGGGAACCTTGGGGGTGATGCCGTCCCGCCAAGCGAAGAAGATCGGCACGAGCAGGAAGATCGGCAAGAACGTGGGCCGTGTGACGATGCTGAGGCCGGCGACGACCCCCGCGCCGAGGGCCCCGGGCACGCCGCGGCCCCGCTCCAGCAGCAGCACCGCCAAGAGCAGCAGCGCCAGCATCACCGCCTCCGGCTCCAGTACCCGGCCATAGACCAAGAGATGACGGTCCACCGCGAAGAGGGCGACCCCCGCGACCGCCAGGGGAGTGGGGAAGGTCCGCCGCAGCAGGGTGTAGAGGAGGCCGGCGGAGAGGCCGATCAGCACCAGCTGGAGCACCAGGATCACGAGCTCGGGGGCCCCGGAGACGCGGGCCGCCCACACGTTCAGCTCCAAGTAGAGGGGGCTGAAGTCCGTCAGCCGTTCGGTGGGGAGCTCCCCGGCGAGCAACTGCTTCGCGGCGAGGGGGTACTTGAGAAATCGGCTGCTGGGCACCCACGCGGCGAGGGCTGCGTGGAGGAGGAAGACCAGGCCGCCGACCACGGCGGGGCCGATCCAGGGTCGTCGCGCTGTGTCGTTCAAGGAGTGCCTCCGGGGGCGGCGGTCAGCTTCCGGGACGGCCAAAGCAGGCTTAGGAGCGCGAGGGCGGCGGCGCCAAAAGCCAGGCGCGTAGGTCGCCGGTCGATCCACAGCGTCACCCGGTGATCCCCGGCGGGAAGCTCGACGCCGAGGTGCCAGCCGTTCACCACCTGGGTGGGGACTGGCTCGCCGTCCACCTCCGCCCGCCACAGGGGAAGCCACGCCCTGGGGGTGGTGAGGATCCCTGGGCCGTCGGCCACCACCCGCAGCCCGTCCCGCTCGACGGACGTGTGTTCGAGGGTCACCGATCCCGCGCCGGTGGGGCTTGTGGCGGCAGCTGGAGCGAGGGGGACGGCGATGTCGCCGGGGACTTCGCCATCTCCGGCGACCTCGTTGTCGCCGGGGATGACAGCCATGATCCTGGGGTCGAAGTCGTCGGCCGTCAGGTCGCCGAGGGCGAAGCTCATGTTCTCCGCCCGGCGGACCGAGGTGAGGAAGGCGTAGGGCTCGGCGGCGCGGATCGGACGGTAGACGTGGAGGTCGTAGTCGACGCTGGGCATCGTCGCCAAGAGCTCCGCCTCCTCGGCGGCCTCGGGGTCGAGGGCCCGGGGCAGGAGGAGCCGGTCGACCCCCGCCGCCGCCAGGATCCGCAGGCGCTGGCGGTCGTCCATGGACTCGAGGGCCCTGGCGATCGACACGCTGTGGAACGAATCGAGGCCTTCGGGGCTCTGGCTCAGCTCGTAGCGCCGCCCGAGTGGCACCCCGGCCGAGTGGTAGAGCTCCTTGAACGAGGCCCGGGAGATCCAGTGGAAGCCGAGGTCCGGCAGCACGTTCACCACGTCCCCCCGGACGCCGCCGAAGACCCGGTTGAAGCCTCCGTGGACCACCACGGCGTCCTCGGGGATGTGGGCCAGCAGGGGGGACGTCTCCAAGTAGGGAGCGGAGTCGTCGGAATCGTAGAGGGGCTGGAGCAGGAACAGCTGGGTCGCGGTGTGGACGGTCAGCAGCAGGGCCCCGGCCACCGCCGGACGGCGTCGCATCAGCGCCAGGCAGAGCCCCAGGAGACCGAGGGTCCCGAGGCTGAAGAAGCATTGGGTGGCCCATCGCAGACGCTCCGCTTCAAAGCGGGGGCCCACCAGGGTTTCGGGGGCGAGGGAATGGAGGAAGTCCGGCAAAGGGCCGACGAAAGTGACCAGGGAGAGCCAGGACCCCAGCATGAGGATGCCCCCCCCGCCGAGGACGACGGTTGCGGCCCGTCGGCCAGGACCGGCGCAGAGGCGCTCGAAGCCGAGTCCCACCAGGAGCGACGCCGGGACCGCCACCAGCAGCCAGAACTTGATCGGGAACCGCAGGGCCGAAGCTCCGGGGGCGAGATAGAGCAGCTGCACCAGGGGGTTCCAAAAGCCGAGGGCGAAGAAGAGCCCCGCGGCGGCGCACAACCACCCCCAGGCCGCCGGGCGGGACCGCGGAAGCCCCGCCGCGGCCACCAGCGCCAGGCACCCCCAGCCCGGATACAGGCTGTAGAAGAGGGGCGGGTTGCCGGCGAAGAACGCCTTGCCCCAGAAGCCGTAGTCGAGATTGCCGAAGGCGAAGGGCAACAGCCATTCGAGGGCTGTGCGCGGATCCCAACTCTGGGAGAGCGCCGCTTCGATGGAGTAGCGCCAGTAGCCCCGGTACGAAAGGGGAAGGATGCGCAGGAACTCCACCCACATCGGCGCCGCGAGCACCGTGCCGACCCCAAGGGCGAGGGCCAGGCGCCGAAACACCGGAATCCGCTGCTTGAGACCCCTTCGGAGGGCGTCGATCCGCGGCCGGCCTTCCACCTGTTCCACGTGGAACGTCGAGACCGCGACGGCCAAAAGGGCCAGGCCCAGGGCCATCACCGCGGTCATGGGGTCCCCCGCCAGGATCATCAAGGCCCAAATGGCCGCCGGCCAGCGCCATCGGCGAACGCCCGGAGAGTCGACGTCCTTCGCCGCGTCCAGGAAGGCGGCGACGAGGGCCGGCGCCAGGGCGGCCCCAGCCACCAGGTTGTAAAGGTTCAGCTGGGAAAGGAAGTAGCCGCAGGTGCCGTAGGCGACGCCGACGGCCCAGGCGGCGGGGCGCCCCAGGCCCCAGGCCCGACCGAGCCAGAAGCCCGCCAGGGGCGCCAGCAGCACGTGGAGCCAGAAATGGGCGTTCAAAGCCCACAGCGGAGAGCCCACCAGATACAGGAGGTTGTCGGGATAGAGGGGCAGGGCGTTGGGGTTGCCGAGGAGAGGCTGGCCGCCGGAGCGAAACGGATCGATGAGGGGCAGCTCCCCCGCCCGCAGGAAAAACGCCTGGGCCGCCTTCAGGGGATAGTGGCTGGTGAGGACGTCGCGGTAGTAGAGCGTGCGTTCGCCCGATATGAGCGGCGCCATGGCCAGGGCCAGCAGCGCCAGCACCGGGGCGACGTAGAGGGCGGCGAAACGCTTCATCGTTCCCGGATTGTATGGCGAGGATGTCGATCGCGGCGGGGGGACCTATAATACGGCGCATGTTCTCCGCTTTGATCAAAGCTCTGCGCCCGGTCCAATGGGTCAAGAACGTTTTCGTGCTGGCGCCGATCGTCTTCGCCGAGCAGCTCGGGGATGCGGACCTGCTGCTCCGCGTGGCGGTGGCGTTCGGCGCCTTCTGCTGCGCCGCCAGCTCGATCTACCTGGTCAACGACCTGGGGGACCGGGAAGACGATCGCCGGCATCCGCTAAAGAAGAACCGTCCGATCGCCTCGGGGGCCCTGCCCGTCGGAGTCGCCAGGGTGGCGGCGGCGGTGCTGGCCCTGGTGGCCCTGGGGGCGGCCACCTACCTCGGCATGACCTTCTCGGTCCTGCTGGCGGTCTACCTGGGGATCAACCTGGCCTATTCGAACGGCCTCAAGCGGCTGGTGATCCTCGACGTCATGGCGGTGTCCAGCGGCTATGTACTGCGGGTGATGGCGGGGGCCGAGGCGATCTCGGTGGACGTCTCCAAATGGCTGCTGCTGTGTACGATCTTTTTGGCCCTGTTCTTGATCTTCTCGAAGCGCCGGCACGAGCTGGTGCTCTTGGCGGGGGAGGCGAAATCCCACCGGGCGGTCCTCGATCATTACAGCGAGGCTTTCCTGGACCAGATGATCAACGTGGTCACCGCGTCGACGGTGGTGGCCTACGCCCTCTACTGCGTCGACGACGCCACGGTGGAGCGTTTCGGCAGCGAGAACCTCGTCTACACCATTCCGCTGGTGCTCTACGGCGTCTTCCGCTACCTCTACTTGATCTACCAGCGCCCGGAGCGCCGCAACCCCACCGAAGCCCTGCTCAAAGACCTGCCGTTCGTCATCAACGTGGTGCTCTGGGGCCTCGCGGTGCTGTGGATCGTCTACGGCGGGGGCGTATAGCGGTAGATCCTGAGGATCGGCTCCCCTTCGAGGTGCCAGGTCACCTCGGGCTCGAGACGGTTGAGGCAGTCCGCCATCAGCGCGTTCATCCAGTCCCGGCGCTCGACGAACATCACGTAGACCGGCCCTTCGGCGGCGGCCTCCAGGGTCCAGCGGAGGCGCTCGGGGGCGATCCGGGGTGAGAACGGCGTGGTGACGGGGAGCAGGAGGATGTCGTCCCGCAGCCGCTGGGGGGCAACCAGGCGGACCGCGTGCTCGACCACCGGAACCACCAGCTTGGCGTTCTCGGGGGCGTTCTCGTTGAGCCACTCCATACCGAGGCGGTAGCTGGTTCCCCAATAGTCGGAAGCCTGGGGCTGGTCTGCGGCCCGGGCGCCGGGCAGCCCGCCGGCGAAGACGTTCCAATAGGCGATCTGGAACGGGTGGCTGGCGACGGTGGCCCACGCTCCGGGAAGAAGAACGGCGGCCAACGCCGCGGTTCGGACCGCCGCCTGGATCCTGGCCCCCCGCGCGGCGGCGAACCCGGCCAGCCGCTCCACGGTCCAGCCGACGCCGAGGCCGGCGATGGCGGCGAGGGCCGGGAATAGCTCGAGGAAGTGGCGAACCCCGTCAAAGTTGCCGGCGAAGGGCAGCAGGACCCGGCCGAGTACCAGCGCCGCCCAGGCCAGCAGCAGCACCGCCCCCCGCTCGCCCCGCCGGGCGGCTGAGATGCAGGGCACGAGCCCGACCGCGAAGAAGGCGAGGAGCACCGGCGGCGTGGTGAAGAGGATCGCTTCGAGGACGGGGGCGAGGCTTTCGGGGCTGATGTAGCCGCCCCGCTGGCTGAGGTATTGGAAATGCTCCCAGTAGCGCCGGATCGGGTCGCCCCACAGGTAGGGCCAGGTGAGATAGAGCACCGCCACCGACGTCGCCCCCGCCGCCAGCAGGCCGAGGAGTAGCCTGCGGCGATCGTCCCAGGCTTTCGGGGTGCCTCCGGCGAGCCACACCAGCGCCGGGATGGCGGGGAAGAACAGGGCATTGGCCTTGGTTCCCAGGGTCAGCCCGAGGAGGACCCCCGCCGCCAAGAGGGCCCGGACCGAGCCGGACTCGAAGGCCAGTAGAAACGCGATGGCGCAGAGGCCGAACATCGCCATCAAGGGGAAGTCCTTGATGTTGCTCATCATGTGGACCACCACCCGCGGCGCGGTGAACAGAAGGATGGTGGCGGAGGTAGCCACCAACGCGCCGAACCTACGGTCCAGGAAGGCGAAGTAGACCCACAGGAAGAGGGCGCCGAGGATCAAGTTGAAGGCGTGGAAGCCGTCGAAACCATCGAGCCAGCCTAGGCGCCTCGACAGGACCTCGGAGGTGCCCGCCGCCAGCGTGTTGGCCACCGGGTAGTACTCCCAGGGGCGGATCCGAAAGGGGGACCTCCCCAGATCGGGCTCGCGGTCTTCCGGGTAGGGGTTCGCCTCGAAGTCGAGGTAGGCGGGGTCGAAGCTGAGGAAGAACGAGAGGTAGCGTTCGCCAAAGAAGAAGTCGCCGAGGGCCTCGTCCCAGGTGACGTTGTACTGCTGCAGCGCCGGAAACCCCAGGCACCACAGCACGGCGATCATCGTCGCCGGCAGCCACGGGCGGAGCCGGCGGCTCGCGGAAGGGGTGGTCATCTCGCCGCCAGCGTATCGGCCCCGCCGGGCCCCGTCCAGCGGCGGGGGGGACCCTACGCCTCTGCGGTCTCGGCGAGGGTCAGGTCGTCCACCACCACAGCGGTGCCGTAGACCAGCACCTCGGAAGAGCCGGGTGCCGGACTCGACGTGGCGAACTGCAATCCCACGATGGCGTTGGCACCGAGCACCCTGGCCTCCTCGATCATGCGGTCGAGGGCCTGCTCACGCGCCTCCGAGAGCATCTTCGTGTACTCGAAGATCTCACCCCCTACGGCGTTGCGCAGGTGGGCGATCAGGTCCCGCCCGATATGGCGACCGCGCACCGACGTGCCCCGGACCAGGCCCAGGGTGCGGCGGACGCGGCGGTCCGAGAAGCCGTCGGTGGTGGTGAGGATCATCGCTGGATCCCCCGGTAACGGTCGTGCTTGAGGCTACGGATCCGGTCCACCAGCACGGAGGCGAAGAGCAGCACGAATCCCCCGGGTAGCCCCAAGACCAGAAACACTTCTAGGGGATCCCCGGCCTCGGCGAGGAATCGCCACAGGGCGAGGCCCGAGACCACGAGGCCCCAGGCGCTGAGCAGGAGCCAGCCCAAGGAGCGGCTGATCAGGCTGATTCTGGTTTGGGGTAACTCAGGCCAGTCGTCGTCCCGCGGCGGCGAGAAACGGGTCGCCAGGGCGAGATCCCGAAGGAGGCTCATCTCGGCGAGCTGGCGGCGGCTTTCGGGGTCTTCTTCGAGCTGGATTCGAACGCGCTGGGTTTCGCGGTGACTCAGGCTACCGTCGAGATAGCCCGAGAGTAGATCTTCATCAAAGGGCATGGGCGACCGGGCCATGGGTGACCCTCACTTCCTTGGGGCAACATCAATGAACCAGGCAGCGGAGATCTTCCTTCAGAACCTGGCGGAGTTTTTTTCTGGCGCCGTGAAGGCGGGACATCACGGTGCCGATGGGGATCTTCAACGTCTCGGCGATTTCCGAGTAGGAGAGGTCCTGGTAGTCCCTGAGCACGAGGATCTCCCGCTGATTGTGGGAGAGCTCACCGAGGGCCTGCCAGAGCTTCCGTTGCAGCTGAGAACGGGCGGCGTCCTTCTCGAGGTCGACGCTTTCGTCCACCAACTGCAGGGTGGGACGCTCCTCGTCCGCGGCGGAGGCGTCCAGCGAGTCGTGCTTGCGCACCTTGCGACGACGGTGCAGATCGAGCACGCGATTCCGAACGATCTGATACAACCAAGGGCGCACCGGCCGGCGGACGTCGAACCGGTGCAGGTTTGCAAAGAATCGGAGCATGGCGTCCTGAACGACGTCGAGGGCGTCGTCGGGATTGCCGAGGAGCTGCAGGGCCAAGAAATAGGCGGATTGCCGATGGCGCCGGGCCAGCTCTTCCTGCGCGCCCCTATCTCCGGATCGAGCGCGTAGGATCAAATCGGCTTCCGGGCCCGAAGTAGCATTTTCGGTCCCGATGGCATTGGAGAGGGTCATCGAAGCTTCCACACCTACTCTACGCGCAAAGCGCTTTGGTATTCGGGCGCGGTCTACGCCATTTTTCTACGGCCCCCGGGCCGAATAGATATCCAGGAGACGACTTTGGCGGAGTATTCGGTCATTGTTCCCACCTACAACCGCCTCGACGTCCTGCCGGAGGTGCTGGCGGCGCTGGAGGTTCAGGTCGGGGCTCCGGAGTTCGAGGTCCTGGTGATCGACGACGGCTCCACCGACGGGACGTGGGACTGGCTCGAGGGGAGGGAGTTCAAGGTTCCGGTGATCCGCCATCACCAGGAGAACGCCGGCCCCGCCGCCGCGAGGAATTGGGGCGTGACGCGGGCCTCCGGGGCCAGAGTGGCCTTTCTCGGTGACGACACCGTCCCTTCCAAAGGATGGCTCCGAGCCCACGACGACGCTGTCCGGGCCCGGCCCGAGGTCGAACGCCTGGCGGTCATCGGCTACACGGGATGGCATCCCCGCATGCGACTGACCCCCTTTTTGCGCTACATCAATGAGTTCGGTCTCCAGTTCGGCTATGCCCTGATCGACGATCCGGAGAATGTTCCGTTCAACTTCTTGTACACCTCCAACCTGTCTTTGCCCCGCCGCTGCGTGGTGGAGGAGCCCTTCGATCTAGGCTTCCCCTATCCGGCGTGGGAAGATATCGAGCTGTCGTATCGGCTGGAAAAACGGGGTCTACGGCTGGTCTACGAACCCTCCGCCGTGGTCGCCCACGACCATCCCACCCACCTTGATCGATTCATGGGGCGGCAGGAGAAGGCCGGGTATTCAGCGGTGGTGTTCTACCGCCTGCATCCGGAGCTGGGCCCCTTCCTAGGCCTGGGCCCCGAAGGGCCGCAGGCCCCGCCCTCCGCCAGGAGGCAGCGCTGGCTGGAAAGATTGGCTCGGCTCTTGCAGCCAACACCGCTTGAAACTCCCCGCCTCTGGGAAGAGATCCTGAGGTGGTATTACATCCAGGGTCTTCACCGGGGATGGGGAGAGCAGGTCGCCGGTGAAGAGAAAGGAGACTCACAATGACAAACCGACGCATGGACATCTTCGATGTCGGCGGCTGGGCGCGAAGCAGGCGGTGGTCCGCACCGATGCTCGCGGCGGTGCTCGCCGGAGTCGTGATCTGGGCGCCGTCCTCGGCCGCCGATACTCCGAAGATCGAACATCGATCCACCCAGTCGAGCGGTAGCAGCTCGGCGCCCAAGGCGAGCCCGCAGCGGCGGTCCAGCCCGCCCCCCTCCACCGCCCGGGCCCAGAGCCCCCCACGTTCCCGCGGTTCGAGCGAACGGGCGAGGGCGCCGCGGGCCGCGGGTCCGAGGGACACGAGCAGCGGGGTGAGGCGCCAGCATCGCCACGTCGAGCGGAACCGGGGCTCGGCGCACCACCGTGGTTACAAGTACTACAACCGCCACGAGCGGCCCCACCGCTACCGGCACCATCGGCCCTACCGCTACCACCGGTATTACCCGAAGCGCCACTATTACCCGTCGTACTACCGCTGGGGCGTGCCCCGGTTCTACTCCTATTGGGGCCCGTTCGCCGTCCACGCCCCCTACTGGCCATCGGCCTACGTCGGGATCGGAGGAGGGGGTATCGGTCATCGCTATTCCAACGGCATGGGTGCCCTCGACCTCGACGTCTCCCCCGAGAAGGCGGAGATCTACATCGACGGCCAATACGTGGGGGTGGCGGACGAGTACGACGGCTTCCCGCAGTACCTGTGGCTCGAAAAGGGGACCTACGACGTCGCCATCTATCGAGAGGGCTACGAGACGATCGTTCGCCAGTACTCGATCTACCCCGGCGTGGTCATCGACGTCTCGGATCGCATGAAGCGGGGGATAGCGATCGACCCCAAAGAGCTGATGACCCCGAAGTCCACCGTCCGCCGCGATGAGCGCCTTCGGCGTAACGAAGAGCGTCGGGCCGAGGTGGAGTACCAGGAGGAGATGGAGCGCCGGGACGCCGAGCCCCGGGCCGAAGCGCCCCCGCGGGCCGCCGGCCCCGACGAGATGGGCCGTCTCTTCCTGAGGGCCTGGCCGGCGGACGCCGCCGTCTACCTCGACGGGCATTTCCTCGGCGTCGCCGACGAGCTGTACCAGCTCAGCGCCGGTTTACTCGTAGAGCCCGGTGAGCACGTGCTGCAGATCATGCGGCCGGGTTTCGGGGTCGAGGAGCGTACGATCGACGTGCCCCCGGGGGACCGGTTGGAGCTGGAGCTGGAGTTGGAGGAGCAGCGCTGAGGGTAGCTCCGGCGGCGCGATGAAGGATCGAGGGCGGTGCGCGGGCGCCGCCCTCGTCCTTTCTTGGGGGGCGCTTAGCGGGCGGCCAGGTCGTCGAACGCGTCCTGGGTGGCCTGGAGGTCGTACACCAGGGCCTCGAGGCCCGGCACGTCGGGGGTCGGGGCGGCCCCCAGGGCCTGCGCCCGCTCGAAGGACGTCCGGAGCCGGGCCACCGCCGACAGGAGACCGGTGGGGGAGCTCGGGTCGGGTCGGTCAGGGAGGGCGGACCTCAGCCTGTCGACGTCGGCGGTCCAGCCCTCGGCGAAGGCGCGCCACGCCTCCTGACGGCCGCGGCGGGCGTCGGCGCCGGGGGTCGGGTCCTCGGGGTCCGCCACCAGCTCGATCTCGGTCAGCGCGTCCTCCACCAAGGTCTGGAGGTCCAGCGCGGCCTGCCGGTACGCGGCGCCGAAGGCGGGGTCGCGGTCCTGACGCAGGGCGGGGGCCCCCTTCAGCCACGGTGCGGCGGTGAAGGTTTCCCGGCGCCAGGTGAACCACGCGCCGCGCAGGTCGCTCAGACCTTCGAAGTCGAAGTCGGCGCTCCTCGCCCCCGAAGTCATGGCCCGGAGCTCGTCCGCGGCGTTCAGCTGGGACGGCTCGCCGCCGCGGCGCAGGGCGTCGACCATCTGGTCGGAGGCCACCGCGACCTCTTCGGCGACGGCGCGCCAGCTGCCGTCGGAGGCGGCGGGGACGTCGAAAAGGGCGTCTTCCAAGGAAACGAGGGGATCCCGGAAGGGGGACGGGTCGAGGACTACGTCCACCTCGGCCGCCGCGCCGGCGTCCTCGGGTCCCACCCGGGCGAAGTCGTCGACCTCCACGTCGTCTTCGAACACCAGCTTCGGGCCGAACAGGTAGAAGGCCACCAGCGCCATGCCGAGGAGGCAGAGCAGGACCACGAAGCCGTGGGGGCTGCGGCGGTCCTCGACGTCGATCCGCCGGTAGCGCTTCTCGATACGGCGCTGCGCCCGGCGCTGTCGCTGTTCCTCGACGGTGTCGGCGGATCGAATGTTGTACGTCTTGGGTCGACGGGCCACGGCGAGCCTCCAGCACCGCGGGGGCGGCGGTCAATGAGCGTCGGGTCGGCGCCGGCTGTTGGGGCGCCTACGGGCCACGGGAGGGTCTATTCTACGCAAAGACGGACGCCGCACCGCCTCAGGGGGAGGGCGCGACCCGAACCGGCAGCTCCCGCCACCTGGCTGTGGCCAGCTCCACCGCCAGGTCCGCATCCCCCCGATACGACCGTTTCGGGATCACGCGGTGGCGAATCCGGAAGGTGGTGGTGCCGGCCAATGGGAACGGGTCCAGGTGCAGCGTCGGCCCGTCGTCACCCGCCTTCGCCACCCGCCCCGCGAAGCCCCGGTGCTCGAAGGGCTCCCGCCAGCCGGCGCACGCGGCCAGGGACAGGGTGTCGGCGAGGTCGATCCAGCGGTAGTCCTCGGTCAGCTGGGCCCGCGGGGTTCCGGTCGACTCCACGAGCTCGTCCCGCAGGCGGCGCCAATCCGAAAGCGCGTCTTTCCAAGCGGCTTTGCCTTCGTGGCGCCTGTGCAGCTCGAGGGCGTGCTCGAGGATCAGCAGCCCGCCGTAGGGGCGGCTTTCCCGATGGCGCCGGACGCCTCGGTTCCAGAGCTCCAGGCGGGCGCCCAGGGGCATGGAGAGAAAATCGTGGGGTCGCCGACCTGCCCCGTCCCCGTCGGTCCGCAGCATGGGTGCGGAGTCGGTTTCCTGCCAGCCGTTGTCGTGCTCCCGGGCGGCGAAGATCAGGTCGTCGCGCCTGGGGTGCCGGGGCAGGCCGTCGGCACGCCAGAGCGACAGCAGCTCGCCGGAGAAGGCGGCGTGGTCCGTCTGGGTGGTGACGCGCAGCCCGTCCGGCAGATCGAGGAGGATCAAGGTGCTCGATTCTCGGGGGTTGGGTTCCACATCGCGGAAGCAGTTTAGACTAGGGCCACCATGGCATCCAAAGATAAGCGCAACGCCCCGCGGCGGGAGGAACCCGTGCGCGAAAAGACCCGAAGCCGGAGGACCTCCGAAGCCCTGGACTACCACGCCCGGGGACGGAAGGGAAAGCTGGAGGTGGTACCCACCAAGCCCACCGCGACCCAGCGGGATCTGTCCCTGGCCTACTCCCCAGGTGTGGCGGAGCCCTGCCTCGAAATCGAGCGGAATCCCCTGTCGGTCTTCGACTACACCGCCCGCGGCAACCTGGTGGCGGTGATTTCGAACGGCACCGCGGTGCTCGGGCTGGGCAACATCGGCGCCCTGGCGTCGAAGCCAGTGATGGAGGGCAAGGCTGTCCTCTTCAAGCGCTTCGCAGACATCGACGTCTTCGATCTGGAGGTGAACACCACCGACGTCGACGAGTTCGTGCGCACCGTCAAGCTGCTGGAGCCGACCTTCGGCGGCGTCAACCTCGAAGACATCAAAGCGCCGGAGTGCTTCGAGATCGAGGAACGGCTGAAGGCGGAGATGACCATTCCGGTCTTCCACGATGACCAGCACGGCACCGCGATCATCTCCGCCGCCGCCCTGCTGAACGCCCTCGAGCTGGTGGGGAAGAAGGCCCACAAGCTCAAGATGGTGATCTCCGGCGCCGGCGCCGCCGCGGTGGCGTGCCGGGACCTCTACCTGAAGCTCGGTGTCCGTCCCGACCACATCGTCGTCTGCGACAGCAAAGGGGTGATCTACGAGGGGCGCAAAGAGCGCATGGACGCCCTCAAGGCCCGCCTGGCGGTCAAGACGAAGGCCCGGACCCTCGCCCAGGCCATGAAGGGGGCGGACGTCTTCATCGGGCTCTCGGTGGGGGGGCTGGTGAAGCCGGAGATGGTGGCGTCGATGGCGAAGGACCCCATCGTCTTCGCGATGGCCAACCCCGATCCAGAGATCGGCTACGAAGAGGCGAAGGCAGTCCGTCGCGACGTGATCATGGCCACCGGCCGTTCCGACTACCCGAACCAGGTCAACAACGTCCTGGGCTTTCCCTTTATTTTCCGCGGCGCCCTCGACGTGCGGGCCACCGACATCAACGAGGACATGAAGCTCGCGGCGGTCCACGCCCTCGCCGACCTGGCGAAGGAAGACGTGCCCGACGTGGTGCTCAAGGCCTACGGCTTGAGCTCCCTGCGCTTCGGGCGCGAGTACCTGATTCCCAAGCCGTTCGACTACCGGGTGTTGCTGCGGGTCGCGCCAGCGGTGGCCAAGGCGGCGATGGACGGCGGCGTGGCGCGGGTGCCCATCGAGGACTTCGAGGCCTACGAGCATCGGCTGACGCGGATGATCTCGCGCCGGCTGATCCTGATGCGGGGGATCCTCGACCGCGCCCGGCGGGATCCCCGCCGCGTCGTCTTCCCCGAGGGGGAGCATCCGAAGATTCTCCGGGCCGCCAAGATCCTCGTCGATCAGGGGATCGCCCACCCGGTGCTCCTGGCGCGGCGGGAGCACATCGAAGACGAGCTGCGGGAGCTCGACATCCCCCTCGACCGGGTGACCCTCGTCCACGCCGAGTCCTCCCCCGATTTCGAGCGCTACGCCCAAGAGCTGCACCGGCGTCGCCGGCGGGACGGGGTGACCCTGGAGGACGCCCGGAAGTTGATGCGGTCGCGGAACTACTTCGGCACCATGATGACCGACATGGGGGACGCCGACGGGCTGATCTCAGGGCTGACCCAGCACTACAACGACACCATCCGGCCGGCCCTACAGATCCACGGGCTGCAGAGTGGTGTGCGGCGGGTTTCCGGCGCTTACATCCTGGTCTTCCGGCACCGCCTGTTCTTTCTCGCCGATACCACGGTCAACATCGACCCCAGCGCCGAAGCGCTGGCGGAGATCGCCATCCTCACCGCCAACTTCGCCCGCCGGTTCGACATCGAGCCCCGGGTGGCGATGCTGTCGTTCTCGAACTTCGGCTCCAACGACCACCCGGCGGCGGCCAAGGTGCGAAGGGCGGTGGAGATCGCCCACGAAGCGGCGCCGGATCTGCAAGTCGACGGTGAGATGCAGGCCGATACCGCGGTGCTGGAGACGATCCTGCAGGAAGAGTACTCCTGGAGCCGCCTGAAGGAGCCGGCGAACATTTTGATTTTTCCAGAGCTGCAGTCCGCCAACATCGCCTACAAGCTGCTCTGGCGGCTGGCCGACGCCGAGGCCATCGGGCCGATCCTGCTCGGGCTGGAGAAGCCCGTCCACGTGCTGCAGCGGGGGGTCGAGGTGGCGGACATCGTCAACATGGCGGCCATCTGCGTGGTGGATGCCCACGAGCGTGAAAAGCGCCTGGAGAAGCCCCGGGGCGGCTGGCTCCGTCGCCGCCGAAACAAGTGATCCGCGTCGCTGGCGGAGAGAAGGGCGCGGTACGTGAGGGGGCCCTGGGCTAGAATACGCCTACAAAGAACGCTCAACCGTGGCCCCCTTTTCCGCAGATGACGCGTCCCCGGGGGCAGACCCTGAATATCACCGGTCATCACCGATGGAGGAGTTAGCATGAAACGCTGGGCTATTTTGCTTCTTTTCGCCGTGGGGCTCACCGCCGCCTTCGCTCCGGCGGCCATGGGCGCCGAGAAGCCGCGGATCGCTGTGCTCGAATTCAAGAACAAGGCGGACAACACCTACTGGTGGAACGGCGGAGCCTCGGCCATGCAGGACGTCTTCGTCACGGAGCTGGTCAAGAGCGGCAAGTTCCGGGTCATCGACCGTGAGCAGCTCGCCAACCTGATGCGTGAGAAGAACCTGTCCCTCGCCGGGGACATCGATCCGGCCACCGCGGTGCGCGCCGGCAAGCTGCTGGGGGTCGAATACTTCCTCGTCGGCTCGATCACGGAGTACGGCATCGACGACAAGGGCGGCAGCGGCTTCGGCATCTCCGTCAAGAAGCGGACCTTCACCGCCGCCGCCAACGCCCGCCTGATCGACACGGAGACCGGCGAGATCATCTGGGCCGACGAAGCCCGCGGCGAAGAGAAGTCCGCCAAGGTCCGGATCCGCGGCATCGGCGGCGGCGTCGACGACCGCCGGATGTTCGACAAGGTGATGAAGCCGATCATCGGCGAGCTCACCGCGAGCCTGAAGGCCGCCGACATCTAAGCCGTCGTTGTTCCGACGTAGGAGAGAAAGCCCGGCGCGAGCCGGGCTTTCTTGCGTCTAGGACCATTGCCTCGGCGTCGTCCCGCCGCCTGAGGGACGGCCGCCGGTTTCTTCGCTCTCGGAGGTGAAGCGACGAGACACGGCCACCGGGGGCGTTCCCGGACGAAGAACCAACGAGAGGATGACGTCATGATGAATCACCAGGCAAGACGGCGGAATCGGGTGTGGAGGGTCGGAAGCTGGCTGCTGGGAATGCTGCTCTTGGCGGGGATCGCCGGCGCCCGGGAGGGGGGGCACTCCGGGGGCGGCGTGGACCCAGAAGTGGTCTACGACATGCTCGCCTTCGAGAGCCAAGAACACTTCGACTCGTTCATGGAGCTCATGATTTTCGAACAGGAGCGGGCCGACGAAGGGGACCTCGAGGTGGATGTCTTCGCGGACTACGGGGAGCTGCTCGAATTCGAGTCCCTGGCGTCGTGGATCGAGGTCCAAGACAAGCTCCTCGACGAGGACGAGCACGGCGGATTCACCGACGACAACGACCCCGATGACCACCACGTTCCCGATCCGTACCTGCGGGGGGTGCTCAATCCCCAGGGCGAGATTCTGGTGGGGGCCACCATCTACCGGATCACCGCCGGCGGCGTGTACCAGATCGCCGAACGGGATTTCGCCGCCCTGGACGAGATCCGGGACAAGGGCGTGAGCGAGTCAAGAAACGTCACCTTCAACCCCTACCTGGACCCCTCCGACCCGGCTTTCAAAAAGGGGGAGTGCTGCTTCAAGTCCGAGAGCACCACCGAGTACACGGAGTACGCCAACGGCAGCCGGCGCATGAAGGCGAAGCAATGGGTCGGTAACTGGGTCCTGTACCACTCCATCGGCGCCCGGACCCGCAACTATCGCAAGAAGTCCAACGGCAAGTGGAAGCGGGAGCGGGCCGACCTGATCCAGGTCTGGGGCTCCTATCGCTGGGCCGAAGGGCGGTGCGGGGGTATCCCCAACGGGGATCAGGTCTTCCACAAGTCGAAGACCAACAAGAAGAAGGTGGCCCACGTCAATCCTTGGGTCAACGTCGCGACGACGGTCTACGTGGAGGACTACTTCGACTCCACCCACATCGCCAAGGACAACGACGACACGGCGGTCGACATCCTCAGCATGTGTGAATGCCGAGAAGCGTCGGTCTCGTTCGAGCTACCGTGGACGAGCGACGATCCGTCCAATGTGATCCTCGACGGTTCCGCCAGCGAGAACGAAGATCGCTACTTCGTGGAGATCTACGAGACGACCTCCCCCGGCACCTCCAATGTCGTGTCCGGCTACTACTCCGACTGGTTCGGCGGCGAGGTTCCCGCCAACCTCAACCTCGCCTCCCTCTACACCTTCCAGGGGGGCAAGGTGTACCGGGTCAAGATCGCGGTACAGAACGGCTGCACGATCTGGGACGAGCAGGTCCGCTGGATCCGGATCCAGGGGGGACGCGCCGGCGTCACCTACCGCGCCCACGTCAAGAGCCACGGCTGGCTGGGGTGGGTCCACAACGGCGCCACCGCCGGAACCACCGGCCAGGGCCGCCGCATGGAGGCCGCGCAGATCAAGCTCACCAGCCCGCCGTCCGGCATGGGCATCTGCTATAAGGCCCACGTCAAGGGCAACGGCTGGCTGGGCACCGCCTGCAACGGCGCCACCGCCGGGACCACCGGTCAGAGTCGCCGCATGGAGGCGATCCAGATCTGGCTCACCGGCGCCCCCAGCGGCTGCAGTGTCGAGTACCGGGCCCACGTCCGCGGCCAGGGCTGGTTGGGCTGGGTCCAGAACGGCGCCACCGCCGGGACCACCGGCCAGAGTCGCCGCATGGAGGCCCTCCAGGTCCGTTTGACCGGCTCCGGCTGCCCCTGAGCCCGGCCTGAAGACGCCTACCAACGCGCGCGCCGCCGCCGGCATCCGGCCGGCGGCGGCCTTGTTGCTGCGGGTTGGGGTAACCTCCACGGCCATGGACGCCAACCAAGACCTGCTGGACTTGCTGATGGAGCTCCAATCCCTCGACCACCTGCCCAGGGTCGGCTACAGCCAGCGGGGGATACCGCAGCCCGAGAGCGTCAGCGAGCACATCTTCCACGTCGTCTTCCTCGTGTGGGCGCTGGCGCCGCGGGTCCCCGGGCTGGACCGCCGGCGGGCGATGGAGCTGGCCCTGATCCACGACCTGGCGGAGGTCCGCTTCGGGGACCTACCCCGGACCGCCGCCCACTACCTGCCGAAGGGCGCGAAAGCCGAAGCCGAGCGACACGCCATGGCCGACCTGCTGTCGCCCCTCGGGTCCGAGGGCCCGGACCTACTAAGGGAATACCAGCAGGGAACGAGCCCCGAAGCCCGCTTCGTCTCGGTCTGCGACAAGCTGCAGCTCATCCTCAAGGCGAGGGTCTACGAGAGCTGGGGTCACGCCGGCGCCGGGGAGCTGGCGGATCTGCTGGACCGGTTTGACGACGGCGGTTTCGAAGCCGTCGCCGAGGTCGTCCGTGCCTTGGGCCATCGGCCCGCCGCCCCTATTGGAGAGTCTGGAGATGACGCGCCTGGACGGTGAGGCCTCGGGGTCCGGGGCGCCTCAGGCCGACGGGGACTCGCTTTCGGCGCTGGCGGTGGCTTCGTCGAGGTCGATCCCCCGCTGCGCCAGGGCGCCGCGGAGGCGGTCATAGAGGTCGACCCCGAGGAGGCCCTGGGCGGCGCCGAGGATGTCGGCGATCACCCGTCGCAGCTTCTTGGAGCCGCTCCAATAGCGCTCCGCATGGGCTTCCAGGTCTGGGCTGAACACCTGGGCCATGACTGTCAGGGCGAGGACCAGGTCGTCCACGAAGCCCGCCGGTCCGACGATCGCCTCCGGCAGCAGGTCGAAGGGCAGGACGAAATACGCCAGGGCGCCGCCGATGAGGGTCCTTGTCGCCTTGGGGACGTCCTTGTCGAGCATCAGCCTTACGAGCAGGATGAAGACGTCGGGGACCAGCAGCAGGGCTTCGGTGGTCCGCGGCCCCAGGGTGCCGCCCCTGCGTTCGACGTGGTCCGTCACCCGCCTGCGCAGGCGGTCGTAGAAGCTCAATAGACCCCGGCTCGGCAGGTCGTCGTCGTATGGATCGGAGCCGCCTACGGCGTCGAGGTCGGCGGAGGTTTCGTCGGGGCTGTCGTCAGTCAGGGGCTCGTCGTGGTCCACGGGGTTCATCCTTGGTTGGTCTTCACCCAAGTGTATCGTTCTCGGCCCGTCCTCAGAACACGTAGGCCAGGGCCAGGCCGATCTGGGCGGTCATCAACATCAGGTACATGTGACGCCAGGACGGATGGTTCTCGGTCCGGGTCAGCTCGTCCGGGTCCCGCAGCAGGAGGTACACGGTATACGCGCCCCAGAGGGTGAGGCCGATCCCCAGAAGGACGAGGAGGGTCGAGTTCCCGGTGAGGATGGTGAGGGACGGGTCCATCGGATCCTCGAGGACCACCCCGAGGGGAAGGAGGAGCCAGGGAAAGATGAAGAAGGGGCTGATGATCCAGGCGGCCTTGCGGGGGCCGTAGAGGATCGGCGGGGTCATGCAGCCCCCGGCCCGGTCGCCTTCGATGTCGGCGAAGTCCTTGGTCGAAGCGGCCCCCATCAAGAAGAGAGCCAGCACCAGTCCGATGTACCACGGCTCGGCGTGCCAGACGCGGGCCACCATGGCCCAGCCCGCCACCTTCAGCAACATCCCCCGGGGGATGGCGATGGTGAGGTTGGCCCACATTCCACGGGCCTTGGTGCGGCCGAGTTGGGGGGCCGAATAGATGAACGTGAACAGGAAGCCCGCGAGGTAGATGAAGAACGTCTCGTGGTAGGAGAGGGGCGCGGTGAGCTTCTCGGCGAAGGTGTTGTAGGGGTACACCACCACCAGCCACGTGGGGAAGAGGGCCAGGGCATAGGTGACCCAGGTGAAGCCCCAGCCCTCCCGCAGGCTGAGCTCACCGGTGACCAAGGGGCGATGGGGTTTGTTGACCCGGTCGATCTCGAGGTCGTAGATCTGGTTGATGGCGTTGGAGCCGGCGTTCATCAGGCTGGCGCACAGGGAGCCCAGGGTGACCGTGAGGATCACCGAAAGGGTCAGCCGGGCGTCGGGGTCCGGGTTGTGGGCCGAGCCGAAGGCGCAGACGGCGCCGGAGAGGATCCCGAGCAGCGGCGGTAGCAGGGTGAACGGACGGGCGAGCTTCGCGTACAGAGACAGCTTGTTCATGACGGTTCTCGGATCGACGACGGACCGGGGGTCTTTGGCGGGAGGGGATCGGGCGTGGGAAGTCTGCCGCACAGCGGCGCGGTGGGCCGACCGTACCGCAGGGTCCAGGCAGCGTCAATCCCGCCCCAGAGGGCCCCCGGGCCGCCGCCGGGCCTGGTTTCCCAGCCCCGGCCGAGGGGCGCGGTCAGGGCTCGGACCAGACGTCTTCGAGCCGCCCGGCGGTGAGGAGGCGCCGGCTCCACTCCAAGAGCTGGGCGTCGCTGGCCTGGTCGAGGCGTCGGCGGGCGGATAGCTGCGTGGGAGCGACTCAGGCGAAGACCGCGACGAGGCCGGCGGCGATCAGGGCCCCCACCAGGGTGTTGAGGAAGTTGACCGCCTCGTTGTCCAGCAGTCCCCGCTTCTCGAGGGTGGCCCCCACCAGGCTTTCTAGGGTGGTGCCGGCGAAAGCGGCGAGGGTCACGAGCAACACCACGAATCCGCCGTAGAACCCCAGGACCATGCCCAGGACCGCCACCAGGAAGGAGCCGAAGAGGCCGGCGAGGGTGCCTTCGAGGGAGACGGCCCCCTCGGTGCCCCGGGGGACCGGCTTCAGGGTGGTGATGAGGAACGTTCGCCGACCCCAGAGCTGGCCGATTTCCGAGCTCAAGGTGTCCCCCGCGGCGGTGGCGAAGGCCGCCACGAAGGCCGGGAGGTAGAGCTCGGGATGGGGCGTCGTGGCGGCGAAGAACGCCGCGATGGCGGGCACGCCGGTGTTGGCGAAGGCGTGCTTGGCCCCCCGCCGGCCACCCTTCTCCTGGGCCAGCTTGCGCTCCGCCTTCTTCTTGTAGCCGAGCTTGGTGGCGCCGGTGCCGAGGACAAAGAAGGTGACCAGCAGAAGCCATCCCCGCCAGCCGAGGGACGCCCAGATCGCCGTGCCGACGAGGATCCCGGCGACGAACCCCGAGGCGTCCACCGACCGTCCGCGGTAGGCGGGGAGGGCCAGCACCAGGTTGACCCCGACGCCGATCCCGATGGCGACGAGCCAGTCTTCTGCCGTGACCTTGGGCCAGTAGCTCTCGGTTTTCAGCAGACCGAGGAGCACCAGGCCGGCCAGCAGGGGGACCCGCAAGTTGTCGTCGAGGCCTAGGGGCAACGATTCGATCAGGGCGGCGAAGAGCGCGGTGACCGCCGCGGCGATCATCAGGAAGCCGAGATCCCAGGGCTGCCCCGTGTGCTTCAGGGTCCACCAGGCGAGGGTGGCGGCGCCGGCGGTGCCGAAGAGCCAGTAGGCGAAGGTCCCCGACCAGCTCTTCTTCGGATTCCACGGCAGGGCGGGTCCGCCGATGGACATGCCCACCACCGACGCCATGCCGTCGCCGAAGGCGAGGATGGCCCAGATCGCCGCCGCCACCTCCAGTCGGTCCCAGAAGACCAGGATCAAGAGCAGCACCGCCGCCGGGTAGAGGACGATGCCGGTGGAGCGCCCCCGCGCCTCTTCGTCTTGGCGCCAAAGCATCTTGCCACCCACCCGGGGCAACACGAAGAGGTTCATCAACAGGGCCGCCAGGGCGCACAGGGCCGAGTAGAAAGGGCCCAAGAACGGAACGGCGAAGGCGAAGAGGCCCACCCCCATGTGGACAACCTTGCGCAGGATCTCCCGTCCTGAAAGGCCGCTCATCGCTTCGTCCAGGCCCCGGTGGTCCGTAGCCACTCCACCGACTCCCTGAGCCCCTCTTCGAAGGAGCGCCAGGTGTAGCCGATTTCGGATTCGGCCTTTTTGGAGGAGAGGGCCCAGTCGTGGCGGTAGACCTCCACAAGGTCCGGGGTCAGGGAGGGCACCCCGCCGGTGAGCTTGGCCCAGCCCTTCATCATCGCGCCGGAGAGCTTGGCGAGGGGATCGGGCATGCGGAGGGACGGCATCTTCTCGCCGGTCACTTTCCCGACGGTAGAGTAGAAATCCCCTTGGGACACGTTGTCGCCGCCGAGCACGTATCGTTCCCCCGCCGGGGCGGAGGTCAGCGCCGCCACGATGCCCGCTGCGACGTCCTCCACGAACGAGTAGTTCCACACCCGTTCCGCCTTGCCGAGGAGGGCCGGCAGCCGGTGGTGGACGAGGTCGAGGACGTGGCGCAGGACGATGTTGCCCTCGGTGAGCTCCCCGGGTCCGTAGATCACCCCGGGGTAGACCACCACCAGGGGAACGCCCCTGGCGATGGCCTCGCGGGCGTGGCGATCCGAGAGGGTCTTGGTGCGCTCGTAGTCGTTGATCCAGTCGCGGTCGTCCGCCGGCGCCGACTCGTCGAGCACGCCGCCGGGGCCGTGCTCCGTCGGGCCGAGGGCCATGAAGCTCGACACGTAGACGATCTTCGAGATGTCCGCGGTAGCGCAGGCGGCGAGCACGTTCTCCAGACCGCCGACGTTGATGCGGTCGAACTGCTCCCGCGGCGCCATGATCTTCACCAGGGCGGCGCCGTGGAGCACCGCATCGCAGCCCTCGACGGCCCGCTCCAGGCTGGCGCGGTCGGTGACGTCCCCTTCGGCGAACTCCACGGACTCCGGAAAGCGCTCCCGGTCCGAGGTGGGCCGCACCAGGAGGCGGACGTCGTGGTGCGGTGCCAGGAGCTCGACGGTTCGACGGCCGAGGAATCCGGTGCCGCCGGTAACCAGGATCTTCATGCTTGGGGTCCTTCCTGAGCGTCGCGGGCGACGGTTTCCCGCCATAGGTCCCGGAGGGCGTCGTCGAGGTTGCTCGAAGGGGTCCAGCCGAGGGCCCGCAGACGGCCGCAGTTCCCCTGGAGGAGGGGGATGTCCACCACGCGGACCCGGGACTCGTCGCGGCGGATTTCCGCCTCGACGCCGGAAAGCTTCTGGAGCCGTTCGAGGGCTCCGCCGATGGACGTGGCGACGCCGCTGGCGAGGTTGTAGATGCCGCCGTCGTCCCCGGCCTCGATCACCGATTGATAGCCGCGGACGGCGTCGGAGACGTGGACGAAGTCACGGCGCGGCGACAGGTCGCCGACATGGATGACCGGCTCGCATTCACCGCGGCCGATGGCCGCTAGCTGGGAGGCGAAGGACGGTAGGGCGAATTGGGGGGCCTGACCGGGGCCGATGGAATTGAATGAACGTACCACCAGGGCGCCGCGGTCCAGGGCCACCGCCTCGGCGCAGGCCTTGGTCATGGCGTAGGGGGACCGGGGGTCTAATGGCTGGTCCTCGACGATCGGCTGTCGATCCATGGAAACGTTGCCGTAGACCTCGGCGCTCGACGCGAAGACCACTCGGCGGCCGTCGGCGGCGTGGACCAGGTTGCGGGTGCCGCCGAAGTTGACCCGCAGGTAGTCGCCGGGCCGCTTCCACGACTCGCCGACGTGGGACAGCCCCGCCAGGTGGACGATGGCGTCCGGGTCGCAGTCGTCGATGGCGCCCCGGAGGGCCTCCCGATCCGTGACGTCGACGGTGTAGAAGCGGACCGCCTGGACATCGCAGCGGTTGGGGTCGGTGGCCAAGCCGAAGACCCCGTAGCCTTCGGCGGCGAGGTGGCGGGCCAGGTGGCAGCCTACGAAGCCGGTGATGCCTGTGATCAATACGCGTGGCATGAGCTCTCGGGTCCAGGGGAGGAGATCAAAGAACGGGCCGCGGCCCTCGGGCCGGTCTGCGCCGCGTCATCCAGCGATCCGCTGGCGCCAGTAGTCGACGATGTCCTGCAGGGTTTTCTCGAGGGGAACCTGGGGCTCCCAGCCGGTGTCGGCCCGGAACTTGGAGCTGTCGCCGATCAGGATCTCGACGTCCGAGGGGCGCATGCGCTCCGGATCGGGGGTCACCTCGACCTCGACCCCGACGATGGCGATCAGCCGATCGAGGAGCTCCTGGATGGTGATCCCGTGGCCGGTTGCGATGTTGTACACCTCGCCGGGCTTGGCCTTGGTCACCGCCAGCCAGTAGGCCCGGACCATGTCCCGCACGTCGGTGAAGTCCCGTACGGCGTCGAGGTTCCCCACCCGCATCACCGGTTCCGAGAGGCCCGCCTCGATCCGCACCAGCTGTTTGGCGAAGTTCGAGGCGACGAAGACGTCCCCCCGGCGCGGGCCGGTGTGGTTGAAGCCGCGGGTCCGAAGCACCCGCAGGCCGTAGCTCATGAAGTACTGGTATCCGAGGTAGTCCTGGCCGACCTTCGACACGGCGTAGGGGGACAGCGGGCGGAGGGGATTGGTCTCCTTGATCGGCGTCTCGTGGGGATGCACCAGGCCGTACTCCTCGCTGGAGCAGGCGATCTGGATGGCCGGGTCGAGGCCGAGGCTGCGCACCGCCTCGAAAATGTTGGTCTGACCGACGATGTTGGTGTCGAGGGTCTCCGACGGCGCCGTCCAGCTGGTGGGAACGAAGCTCTGGGCCGCCAGGTGGAAGATGAAGTCGGGACGCACCCTGGACAGGGCGTTGTGGACCGAGTTGAAGTCCCGCAGGTCGGTCTCGATGAGCTGGACCTTGCCCTCCAGGTGGGCGATGTTGTCCATCGGGCTGCGCCAGCGGTGGGTGCCGAAGACCTCCACCTGGGGTTGGTGCTCGAGCAGGTACTCGGCCAGGTGGGAGCCGGCGAAGCCGGTGATGCCGGTGACGAGGGCTTTCATGTTCGCGATCCTCCAATATCCAGATAGGTGGCCAGGCCGGAGACCCAGGGCTCCACGACCCGGCCCACCGCATCTTCGAAGCGGGTGACGTCGAGCACCGAATAGGCGGGGCGCTCGGCGGGCCTTGGGAATTCTGAAGTGGGCACCGGTAGAACCTCGGTGCCGGGGGCGACCTGACGCGCGATCTCCACGGCGAAGCCGTGCCAAGAGACGGCGTCCCGGTTGCCGTAGTGCAGCGTGCCCGTGGCGCCGAGACGGGCGAGATCCCACAGGGCACGGGCTAGGAAGGGGGTATAGGTCGGGCGTCCGACCTGGTCGTCGACCACTTTGAGGGGAGTCCTGCCCTCCCGGAGCAGGCGGGCGATGGTGGCCGCGAAGTTGGGCCCCCCCGGTCCGAAGAGCCAGCTTGCCCGGACCACGAGGGTCCTGCCGTAGGCGAGGGCCCGCTGCTCGCCGAGGAGCTTGCTCTCGCCGTAGGCCGACCTGGGGCCGGTGGGGGCGTCTTCGGGGATGGGGGACGACCCGCGGCCGTCGAAGACGTAGTCGCTCGACACGTGGATCAGGTGGGCCCCCCGGCGCTCGGCGGCCGCGGTGATGTGATCCAAGGCACGGCCGTTGACGTCGAGGGCGTGCTCGCGGCGCTCCTCGCAGGCGTCGACCTGGGTGAAGGCGGCGCAGTTGACGATCACCTCGGGGCCAAAGGCGTCCATCCAGTGCAGCACCTGCGCGGGGTCGGTGATGTCGGCCTGCTGGCGGCCGAGGGCGAGGACGGCCGCGCCGCTGCGCCGCCATTGGCCGGCCACCGCCCGGCCGAGCATGCCGGAACCTCCTAAGACAAGGGCCCGCATGGCCTCAGAGGACCCCGACCTCGGAGTTGTCGCCGACCATGAAGCGATAGGCCTTCGGCTTGGCGCCGGACCGGGCGATCCGGGCGTTGCGGCCCACCAGCGAGCCGTCGATCCGCGAGGGGACGTCACGGATCTCGCTGTTCTCCATAACAATGGAGTTCTCGATCTCACTGTCCGCCACCACGCAGCCGTCGCCGATGGACGAGTAGGGGCCGACGAAGGCGTTCTCCAGCCGCACGCCGTCGCCGAGGACCACCGGTCCCCGCACGAGGGAATTCACCAGCTCAACCCCTTCACCCATCGAGATGCGCCCCTCCAGAGTGCTGCCGGTCCCCGCCGCGCCGTGACGGCGCCGCAGGTCCATGGACTCCAGCACGATGCGGTTGGCTTCGAGCATGTCTTCGAGCTTGCCGGTGTCCTTCCACCAACCCCGCACCTCGTGGGGGTGGACGTCGAGGCCGCGGACGATCAGATCCTGGATGGCGTCGGTGATCTCCAGCTCCCCCCTGGCGGAGGGCTCGATGCGCTTGACGGAGTCGAAGATGCTCTTGTCGAACATGTAGACCCCCACCAGGGCGAGGTTCGACTTCGGTTCCTGCGGCTTCTCCTCCAGGGCCCGGATCTTTCGGCGGTCCTCCGTCAGCTCAGCGACGCCGAACTGCTGCGGATTGGGGACCTGGGCGAGGAGGATCTGGGCGTTGCACTGCAGCTCCTGGAACTCCTCCACCAGGCTGCGGATGCCGCCGGCGATCAGGTTGTCCCCCAGGTACATGACGAAGGAGTCGTCGCCGAGGAAATCCTCGGCGATCAGCACCGCGTGGGCGAGGCCGAGGGGGGCCTCCTGCTCGATGTAGGTCACCTGGGCGCCGAAGCGGGAGCCGTCCCCCACCGCGGCCCGGATCTCGTCCTTGGTGTCGCCGACGACGATGCCGATCTCGGTGATGCCGGCGGCGACGATGGACTCGATGCCGAAAAACAGCACCGGCTTGTTGGCCACCGGCACGAGCTGCTTGGCGGAGGTGTAGGTCAGGGGGCGCAGGCGGGTGCCCTTGCCACCGGAGAGGATCAGGCCTTTCATGGCGGTATTCCTGGGCGGGCGGGGCCCGCCGGTCTCGAAGCGAATTAGTTGAGGGATTCGTTCAGATCGAGGAAGGTGCCGACGTTCTTGAGCGACAGGGAGAAGCGGACCTCGCTGTCCTCGAAGTTGAGGTAATTCACCTCGCGATACTCCAGCAGCCAGCTGTAGCAGGAGCCCCGGTAGTCGAAGAGGTAGCGCTGGTTGAGGATCTCCGGGTCGGTCTCGGGGAGATCGTCCCGCAGGTCGAGGCTGGCCTGGGCGTCGAAGTAGAGGCGTTCCGGCAGCAGCTCGAAGCGGGTGAAGAGCCGCAGCTGGTCGCTGATCTCGTCGCCGGTCATGGCGTTCCAGCGGGTGTACCAGGTGAGACCCACGTTGTGGCGGCCGAAGACCTGGGTGCCGCCGGAGAGCGACAGGGAGGTGAGCTGACTCTCGTCGGTGTCGTATTGCAGGTCGGTCTTGAAGCTGGTTTCGCGACTGGGGTTGACGCGGAGCTCGACCACCACCGGGCCCTTGTCGACCTCACCGGCGGGGTTCAGGATCTCGTCGTTGAAGTCGTCGAAGAGGTAGCCCTGGGCTATCTCCAGGGAGGCGATCTCGAAGGCTCCACCCTCTTCCTCGTCCGCCGGCTTGGCCAGCAGCCGGTTGACCAGGGACACCACCCCCACGTTGAGGGGCTGCACGATGTCGATCTCGTCGAAGATCGGCACGAGGTCTTCATCGTCGAACTCGTCGACCCAGGTGTAGGTGAACCGGGGCTCGACGATGTGCTTGAACTTGGCGAACCGGCCGTCGCCGGAGCTGTCGAAAATGCGCGACACGGTCGGACCGACGATCTCCACCCGAGCAGTGGGGAAGGCACGGGTCAGGCCGCCGCCCCCCAGCGGGTCGTCGTCATTCGTCACCAGATCCGTATCCTCGACCTCGGGCACGCTGTCGGTGTAGTGGGTGACCCGACCCCCCAGGGTGGCCTTGACGTTGAGCCACGGTAGGTTGCCGAGGGGGATCGACAGGGACGGCGCGAAGTCGACGCGGCCGTATTCGAGGGTCGTGGTCTCGACCGTCCCGTCCTCCAGGGGCGGGTCCTCGAAGTCGGCGGAGAAGTAGTGGGCCGAGCTCTGCATGCTGAAGTACATCGGGGTGTCGCCGAGCTGGATCGGCCGCAGCCGGTATTCGAGCTCCGGCAGCTGCCGAAGGGTCGCCGTGCCCTGGTTCGACTGGATGCGCTCCAGCTGATCCACCATCACGTTGAACGAGTGCTGACCGATGTTGCGGGAGAGAAACGCGTTCGAGCCGAGCACGGATCGGGTCTGGCGCTCGACGCTGCGTTCGATGTCCTTGAGGTAGTCGAAGTCGGAGTAAAGCTGGAGGTTGACCACCCCACGCCAGCCGCCCCAAAGATCCTTGGTCTCGTGGAAGTAGCGGAACTTCCAGCGGTCGTCCCCGGATTCGAGGTTGGGGTCGAAGCGGACCGGCTGATCGTTCTGGTTCAGCTCGACGAAGATGTCGTCGGGATCGGACAGGAAGTAGGTCTCGATTTTGCCGGTGGTCTGCGCCGAGGGCCGGTACCGCAGCTCGGCGCCGACGCCGAAGTAGTTCTCCGTCGACAGGTCGGTGAATATGGTGGCGTCGGCGCTACGGCCCAGGGTCTTGTAGTAGGCCAGGTTCAAGTAGAGGCCGCGGCGGTCGGAGTAGCCCGGCTTTGGGATCAGGAAGCCGGACTTGCGCTCGGTGGTGGCCGGCCAGACGATGTACGGCAGGTAGAACACCGGCGCCCGCTTGAACTTCATCCGGGCGTTGCGGATGCGGGCGTAGTCCTCGAGGGTGATGTCGGCGCTCGACAGCGCGATCGACCACGCCGGCACGTCCCCGGCGCAGGAAGTGAAGACGCCGTCCTCCACGGTGTAGGTCACATCGCCGGTCTTGACGATCTCGTCGCCCGAAAAATAGATCTCGGGGTCGACGAAGGCGGTCGCCTGCGTCACCCGACCGGTGCGGTTGTCGAGGTCGTATTCGAGGCGGCTGCCGGTCATGCGCTGGGGACCCTCGTCCAGAACCACGTTGCCTTCCGCCGTCACCCTGTTGGTGGGGATGTCGAGGCGCACGCGGTCGGCGGAAAGCTCGAGATCCCGATAGAGGATCTTGACGCCGCCGCCGGCCACCACGTAGAGGTCCGGCTGGTAGTCGAGCTCGCCGGCGCTGACCTTGGCGCGGCCGCCCCCCCGGGCGGCGCCCAAGGCGACGTCGAGGCTGACCCTGTCCTCTTCGGGCTCTTCGGCCTCGGCCTCCGGGTCGGACCCCGGTTCGGCCTCGGAGGAAGGTTCGGGGTCGTCCTGCGCGAGGGCCGGAGTCGGACCGATCAGCAACGGGGCCGTGAGCAGGGCGAGGAGGAAGAGCGTGCCGCGTGTCGGAAAGCGTTTCATCGAGATCCTCGGGTCGGATTCCTTGATCCCTGGCATCGAGACGGTTTGTCGGCGGACGCCGCCGGGTCGAGGTTTTCTACCGCGACGGCCGGCGGGTGTCCAGGGTTGGTGCCGGCCAAGCTACTCCGAGAGCCTCTCGATCACCATCGCCGTCGCCTCACCGCCGCCGAGGCAAATGCCGGCGCAGCCGTAGCGACCGCCGCGGTGGACGAGTGCGTGGAGAAGGGTGACCAGAATGCGGGCGCCGGACGCTCCGATGGGGTGGCCGAGGGCCACGGCGCCGCCGCGGACGTTGACCTTCTCGGGGTCGAGCTCCAGATCCTGCATCGCCGCCTGGGTGACGACGGCGAAGGCCTCGTTGATCTCGAAGAGGTCGATGTCGCCGACACCGAGGCCCGCCCGGTCGAGGACCCGCCGGATGGCGTTGACGGGGGCGGTGGTGAACCACTCGGGATCGTGGGAGAACGTGGACTGGGCGACGATCCGGGCCAGGGGGCGCAGGCCCTGGGCGGCAGCGTGCTCCGCGGTGGTGAGCACCAGGGCGGCGGCGCCGTCGTTGATCTTGCTGGCGTTCGCGGCGGTGACGGTCCCGTCCTTCTGGAAGGCGGGCCGCAGCTTCGGCATCTTGTCGAATCGGGCGCGGGTGGGCTCTTCGTCGGCGTCGACGAGGACCGTCTCCCCCCGGCGCTGGGGTACCTCCACCGGCACGATCTCCTGCCCCAGCCGTCCGTCTTCGGCGGCCGCCTGGGCCCGGCGATAGCTCTCGATGGCGAAGGCGTCCTGGGATTCGCGGCCGATCCCGTACTCGGCGGCGCAGGTCTCGGCGCAGTTGCCCATGTGCTTGTCGTTGTAGACGTCCCAAAGACCGTCGTGGACCATCGAGTCCACCAGCTGGCCGTGGCCGAGGCGCAGGCCGTCGCGGATGCCCTTCGCCATATACGGAGCCTGGCTCATGCACTCCATGCCGCCGGCAACGACGAGGTCGAACTCACCGCAGCGCAGGTCGTTCGCCGCGCTCATCACCGTCCGCATGCCGGAGCCGCAGACTTTGTTGAGGGTGATGGCTCCTGTGGAGGTGGGGCAGCCGGCGGCGAGGGCGGCTTGGCGGGCCGGAGCCTGGCCGAGGCCCGCGGGGAGGACGCAGCCCATGTAGACCTGCTGTAGATCCTCCGGGGAGACTCCGGCGCGTTCGCAGGCGCCGGCGATGGCCCGGGCGCCGAGCTCCGGCGCCCCGAGGCTCGAAAGCGCGCCCTGGAACGACCCGATGGCCGTCCTGGCGCCGCTGAGGATGACGATATCTTTCATCTCGACTCCTAGTGCTAGGGATTAGTGCTAGGCGTTGTGCTGTTCTTTTGGGTGCTGGGCGTCGCCGCGCGTATCGGTGGCTCGGGAATGGGGCCCTTGCCCTAGGGGGTCGGGGCCTGGAAGTCGGCGGGCGGCCGGAGGGCTTTGGGGCCGCCTGGGGCCGCGCGGGACGGGGTGCGGATCTGGCCGAGCCGAAGGCCGATGCTAGCATAGGGAGAGCCCCCGAGAGGCCGTCGCGAAGGGGTTCGAAGCCGCCTCGAACGACCAATGGAGCCGCCCTGGACCCGCGGCGGGAGCGACCAACGTGCGAGCCTTGGGCATCGATTTCGGCGAACGGCGTGTGGGCCTGGCGATCTCGGACGAGGACGGCCGAGTCGCCGTCCCGGTCGGCACCTGGGTCCGGGAAACGGACCGCCGGCTCGTCTACCGGCTGGCGGACCTGGCGCGCAAAGAAGGCGTCGAGGTCTGGGTGCTCGGAGAGCCCCGCAACCTCGACGGCTCGGACTCCGAAGGCACGGACCGGATCCGCCGCTTCGGACGCAAGCTCGAGAAGGCGTCGGGCCTGCCGGTCCTTCGGGTCGAGGAAACCTTGACGACGGTGGCGGCGGCGGAGCGACTCGGCGGCGCCCCGCATCGGGCCGGGGCCGGGGACCGCGACGGACGCCTGGATGCGATGGCGGCGCAGATTCTGCTCCAGGAGGCGCTGGATAGAGGTCGTCTGCGGGGGGCGGCCCCGTGATTCGGAAGTTGGCGATCGCCGTCGTCGTGCTCTTGATCCTGGGCCTCTTGGTGGCGGCCGCCGCCGCCCGCTGGGCGTGGACGGCGATCCACGAACCGTGGGGCTCCGCCGCCGCCGAGGCGTTCGTCGTCGAGCCGGGGACCTCGGCGCGGTCGATCCTCGACGGTCTCGAAGCCAGGGGCCTCCTGCGGGACGCCCGCCTGGCCCGGCTGTGGCTCGTCCATCGCCTCGGGGATCCACCGCTATTGGCGGGGGAATATCGATTCGACGAGCCGCTGTCCACCCCCGGCGTGCTCGACAAGCTGATCCGGGGGGAGGTCGTGACCTACCCCGTGACGCTGATCGAGGGGTTGACCCTCGACGAGGCCGCCGAGGCCCTCGCCGCGGCCGGCTTCGGCGACGTCGAGGTCTTCCGTAGGGAGATGGAGCGTACCGAGCTCATCGCCGACCTCGACCCGGACGCGACGCGCCTAGAAGGCTACCTCTATCCCGACACCTATCACTTCGCCCGGGGCACCTCCGAGGCGGAGGTGGTCTCCACCCTGGTAAGGACCTTCCGCAGCCGCTTCGAGCGCGACGTGGCGCCGCTCTTGTCCGGCAGCGACCTGGGCGTCCGCGGGGTCGTCACCTTGGCCAGCATCGTCGAGAAGGAGACCCAGCGGGACGACGAGCGGACGCTGGTGGCCAGCGTTTACGCCAACCGGCTGCGGATCGGCATGGGGCTCTACGCCGACCCGACGATCATCTACGCCAAGAAGCTGGCGGGGACCTGGGACGGCAACCTCCGCCGCCCCGACCTCAAGCTCGATTCGCCGTACAACACCTACGTGGTCCCGGGGCTGCCCCCCGGCCCGATCTGCTCGCCGACGGTCGCCAGCATGGTGGCCGCGCTGCGTCCCGCCGATTCCGAGTACCTCTATTTCGTCAGTCGGAACGACGGGACCCACGTTTTTTCCCGCACCCTCGCTGAGCACAACCGCAACGTCTACGTATGGCAGAAGAAGTACTGGCGGGACCGCTGGGCGCGGGAAGGGCGGTCGTCCGGCGGATGACGGGGTTTGGGGGAGGGCGACGCGCTCCGTAATGTCGGCCGTTACGGCGGGACGATAGCCTCCGACGGTCCCGAACTCTCTTCGTCGCCTCGCCGGTAGGGAAAGACCAGAGCGAGCGGCCTCGGTGGGGGGCCCGTTTGGTTGACAAGGCGTTGCCTGGGGTGTGACGATGATTCGAGGTAAACTTCTCGATCCAGTAGCATTCTAGGCTCGTTTTCGGCGCCACCGGTTTCGGGAGTCGGCCGGCCTTCGCCTTCCTGCCTTGGGCATCACATGGAGTCGCAATGAACACTCGAGAGCAATTCGGCAAGTACCTACTGCTGAAGAAGTTGACGGAGGATCCGCTCGGTGAGACCTTCCGCGCCGGCCTTTTGGGCAGCAACGGCATGGAGAGGGTCGCCCTGCTTCGGATCTTCAACGGTCAGGGGCTCGACGGCCAGCGCCTATGGCAGGCGGTCGAAGGGCGGACCGGAATCCCCGAGGTTCTCAAGAGCCCGAACATCGGCGACGGCATCGAGCTGGGGCAGATCGAGGGTATTCCCTACGTCGCCTACGACTACATCTCGGGCAAGAACATGGCGAACCTGCTGGAGCAGGCCGCCCGTAAGCGCAACTTCATTCCCGCCGAGCACGCCCTCCTGATCACCGAGCGGATCGCCCTCGGCCTGGCGTCGGCGGCGGAAACCCGCTTCGGCGACAATCGCCTGCTGCACGGTTTTCTGGCGCCCCACCTGATCATCATCTCCAACGAGGGGGAAACCAAGCTGCTGGGCTTCGAGGTCGGCCCCGGCCTCCGGTCCTTCGCCGGCAACCCCGTGATCCGCCAGCACTTCGGCCGATACCTGGCCCCCGAAGCCCTGGCGGGAGCAGCCCCCGATCGCATCGACGACGTCTACTCCCTGGGGGTGATGCTCCACGAGCTGCTCACCGGGCGGCCGCTGCCGCCCCCCGCCGCGGACGGCTTCGGGTCGGTGATCGACCAGGCGACCATCGCCACCGAAGGGACCCCGATCGCGCCGGAGCTCAAGGATCTCCTCAAACAGAGCCTCGTGGCCCGGGACCACCGCATCCGAGACGCGGCGACCTGGCACAAGACCCTGAACAAATACATGTTCGAGGGCCAGTACAACCCCACGACGTTCAACCTCGCCTTCTTCATGCACAATCTCTTCCGCCAGGAGATCGAGCGGGAGAGCCAGGAGATCGAAGTCGAGAAGACGCTGCCGCTGCCGGTGGTCAAGCCCGAGCCGGCGGGCACGGTTCCCGTCGCCGCCATCCCGGCGGCCCCCAGCCCGCCCCCCCAGGAAGCCCCCGCCCCCGGAGTCCAAGACAGCACCGGGGTCCGCGAAGGCACCGCCAGCTACGTCGGTCCGCCGCCTGAAAAGAAATCGAAGACCGGCCTCATCCTTGGCATCGCGGCTCTCCTTCTACTCGTGGCGCTGGGGGGATGGTTCTTCACCCGGGGCGGAGGAAACGACACAGAGACAGTCGCCGCCGCCGCGCCGCCACCACCGCCACCGCCGGCGGAGCCCGAATACACCGGGCCGAGTGAAGAGGAACTCCAGGCCCGAATTTCTGAGCTGATCAGCCAGGAGAGCCAGCTGCTCGAAGAGCAATATCAGTCGCAGCTCACCGACCTCCAGAACCAGCTGAAGGACGCGGAGCAGGACGCCGAGCGTCGACGCAAGGAGGCCGAAGAGCGGGCGCAGGCCGAGGCCGAACAGGCCCGCCTGGAAGCCGAAGCCGCAGCGGCCGAGGAGCAGCGCCTGGCGGAAGAGGCCGCCGCGGCGAAGAAGGCCGAGGAAGAGGCCGCCGCGGCGAAGAAGGCCGAGGAAGAGGCCGCCGCCGCGGCTGAAGAGGCGAAGCTCGCCGCTGCCGCGCCGCCCCCCGCGGCTCCGAGGGCGCCGCAGGTGCGACGGGGAGATTTGGTGGAGGCTGGCCCCGGTGTCAAGATGCCGGAGCTGGTCCGCCGTCCGCGCCCCCGCTACCCGGAGATGGCCCGCCGCTTCAACAAGAAGAGCGCCACCGTATTGGTCAGGGTCCTGATCGACGAGAACGGTCGGGTGACGCGGGCCGAGCTGGCCGGCAAGGAGCAGAAGTTCGGCTTCGATACCGAAGCCCTGCGGGCGGCGGAGAAGTCGGTCTACAAGCCGGCGACGAAGGACGGGGTGCCGGTCAAGATCTGGCACACCATCGCGATGGAGTTCCGCGACCGCTGACCCGTCGCGCCCCGGTGAGGCCTACCGGGGCGCGTTTCCGTCCCGCCCCCTCTTCTACCAAGGGGGGGCCGGAAGGCCCCGGGCGCCGTCTAGAATCTCGCCACGGTGGACGATTCTGGCGTCGCCGCCCAGGGTCCATTGGGTTCGGCTCTCGGGATCCCGAACGCTGAGCCCGAGCCCGTATCCGCCTCCGGTGATAGCGGTCGCCGGTAGGTGGGTCAAGCCGAGGGCCGCACCCACAGCCGCCGCCGCCACCACCCCGGTGCCGCAAGCGAGGGTTTCGGCCTCGACCCCGCGCTCGAAGGTCCGAACGTCGAGGCGCTTTTCGGCGAAGCGAACGAAGTTGACGTTCGCTCCGGCGGGCCCGAGTCCGCGGTGACTCCGAAGGGCGGACCCGATCTCGGCGACGGGGGCCGATGCGACGTGCCGGTCCCAGGGCAGCACGTAATGGGGGATGCCGACCTCGATCCGCCAGCCTTCGTAGACCTGGCCGTGGTGCTCCAGGGGTAGCGCTTCAGGGTGACCCACCAAGCCTGGGGGCAGATCGACGTCCACGTACCCCGGCATTCGGCGACGGCAGGTGAGGGTGCCGGCGTCGGTGATCAGCTCCAACTCCCCGGATCCCCAGCCGAGGCTGAAGGCCAGCTCGGCGGCGCAGCGGCTGCCGTTGAGGCACAGCTCGCTGCGTCCCCCGTCGGCGTTCTGGTAGACCATCCGCACCGCGCCTCCGGGCCGGCGGTGGATGACGAAGAGGCCATCGGCCCCCACCGAGAGTCCCCGTCGACACCAGTCCGCGACGTCGGCGGGGGCCGGCTGGGTTTCGGCCCCATCTAGGGCGGCCCCATCTCCGTCTGCCCCTTCTCTGGGGGCCGCCAGGGCGATGAAGTCGTTGCCGGCTCCGGAGACCTTGTAGAAGGGAATGCCCACGGAGCCGGATCCTGGCGACGGCGGCCTTACCGCGTGGTGGCGGCGACCGGGGCGCTCAAATCACTCTCGTTGCCCGTCGTGTCGACGGTTTGGAGCTTGTACTCGAACCGCAGGCCGCTCGCCAGGCCGGTGTCGAGGTATTCCGTCGACAGGATGGGATCGCGGGTAATGCGGACGAAGTCGTCCTGACTCGGTCCCTTGCGATAGACGACGTAGCCCTTGGTGTCGGGCGCGTCGCTGGGGTCCCACCGGAGGCGGACGCTGCCGCGCTCGGCCAGGGCGACGAAGTTCTTCGGCAGGCGCGGGGCGAACCGGTCTTCGTAGTCGATCTCCCGCTCCCCGGCGGGCTCGCTGTGGACCAGCGGGCGGACATTGCCGACGGTGCGGACGGTGTAGATGTAGCGGTTTCCGTAGCTCGCCCTGCCGTCGTTGTAGGTCCGGGAGCTTCCCCCCAGGCGGAAGAGGCGCTTGCCGTAGCCCTTCTCCTGCGCCAGCCGGCGGAAGATGTCGAACCCTTCCGGATCGTCCAGGTCTTCGGGCCAGTCCCAGCTCAGCACGATGGCCTTGGGGCGGGCCTCCAGCCCCAGGTTCTGGGGCGCCGCCGGGGGCTCCCCGGGGACGAGGGAGACGCGGTTGGAGAAACCGGAGGTCTCCGTGCCCTTGAGGGTGCGGACGGCGAAGATGTTGGCGACGGGCTCTTCGGGGAGGGGATCCGCCAGCGGCAGGCGAAACTCGAGACGGTCCCCCACGGTGGCGGACCCCAGCTCTGCCCCCCGCAGGGTCACCAGCAGCTCGGCGCCGAGCTGGAATTCCTGGGGCTCCACGGGCGGCGGCGAGCCGTCGGACTGGGGCGGCCGGGTCAGGGCGTGGAGCTCGACGGCGTCGATGCCCCCGAGGGCCTGACCGCCGACGGTCGTCGACGGGTAGGCCATCTCCAGCAGGATGGTGCGCCCCTGCTGGCGAACCTGGAGATCCTTCGTGGGGATCGGGATGGTACGCAGCGGCGGCAGCGGATCCCCCTTCTTGCCGCAGCCCGAAACGAGCAGGACGAGGGGCAGAAGGAGTGCCAGGAGCGCGGGGCCCGCGGCGAGGCGGCGGAGGTTCTTAGAGCACATAACGGCTGAGGTCCTCGTCTTTCACGATGTCGCCGAGGGCTCGGCGTACGTAGTCGGCGTCCACCTCGACGGTTTCGCCGCTGCGTTCCGGCGCCTCGAAGGAGAGCTCTTCGAGCAGGCGTTCCATGAGGGTGGCCAGTCGCCGGGCGCCGATGTTCTCGGTCTTCGAGTTGACCTCGACCGCCAGTTGGGCGATGGCCTCGATGGCGCCTTCATCGAACTCGAGACCCACGGTCTCGGTGTCGAGCAAGGCGACGTACTGCTTGGTGAGCGACGCCTCCGGCTCGGTGAGGATACGGATGAAATCGTCCTTGCCGAGGGCGTCCAGCTCGACCCGGATCGGTAAGCGGCCCTGGAGCTCGGGGATCAGGTCGGACGGTTTGGAGAGGTGGAACGCGCCGGCGGCGATGAAGAGGATGTGGTCGGTCTTTACCATGCCGTACTTGGTGGTCACGGTGGTGCCTTCGACGATCGGCAGCAAGTCCCGCTGGACACCTTCCCGCGACACGTCGGGGCCGCGGCCCCCTTCACGGACGGCGACCTTGTCGATCTCGTCGAGGAAGATCAGGCCCCCCTGCTCGACCCGCTCCCGGGCTTCCTGGGCCACCTGCCGCTGGTCGATGAGCTTCTCGGCCTCCTGCTGCTTCAGGATCTCCCGAGCATCCTTCACCTTCACCCGCTGGCGCTGGCGACGTCCGAAGAGGCCGGGCATCATCTCCTTGAGGTTGATGCCGACTTCCTCGACCCCTCCCTGGGGCGTGAACATCTCGAAGCTGGGGAAGCGGGATTCGTCGACCTCGATCTCGACCTCGCTGTCCTCCAGCTTGCCGTCCCGTAGGCGCTCGCGGAACTTCTCCCGGGTGGGGCCGAGATTAGTCTCCTCGGCGTTGAGGAATCCGGGGGTGACCGGCTGCGGCACCAGGAGATGCAGTAGCCGTTCCTCCGCCCGCTCTTCGGCCGTCACCTGGACCTGCCGGCGGGACTCCTCCTTGACCATCGCCACCGAGATCTCTATCAGATCCCGAACCATCGATTCACAGTCGCGGCCGACGTAGCCGACCTCGGTGAACTTGCTGGCCTCCACCTTTAGGAACGGCACCCGTGCGAGTTTGGCCAGCCGTCGGGCGATCTCCGTCTTGCCGACGCCGGTGGGGCCGATCATCAGAATGTTCTTCGGCATGATCTCGTCGGCCATCGGGCCTTCGATCTGCTGCCGGCGCCAGCGGTTGCGCAGGGCGATGGCCACGGCCCGCTTGGCGGCCTTCTGGCCGACGACGAATTTGTCGAGCTCCGAGACGATCTCGCGGGGGGCGAGGTTCTCGAGGGAGGGCGGCTGACCCGCGGGGGTCGTGCCGGTCAAGGCGGCGATCCGCGGCTCGTCGCTCGCCACGTGGCTATTGGTCATGGCGGATCAGAGCTCCTCGATCGTGAAGTGATCGTTGGTGTAGATGCAGATCTCTGCCGCGATCTTCATCGATTCTTCGACCAGTGTGCGGGTCGGCATCTCTGTGTGGCGCATGAGCGCCCGGGCCGCGGCCAGGGCGTAGTTGGAGCCGGAGCCGATGGCGATCGCACCGTCCTCGTCGGGCTGCATGAGGTCGCCGTTGCCCGACATCAAGAAACAGGCGTCGCGGCCGGCGATGATCATCATGGCCTGGAGCTGGCGCAACACGCGATCGGTGCGCCAGTCCTTGGCCAGCTCGATCACCGCCCGTTCAAGATTGCCTTGGTATTCCTCGAGCTTGCCTTCGAAGCGGGTGAACAGGGCCAGCCCGTCGGCGGCGCTGCCGGCGAAGCCGACGATCACGTCACCGCGGCCGACCCGCTTCACCTTCGAGGCGGTGCCCTTCATCACGGTCTCCCCGAGGGTGACCTGTCCGTCGCTCGCCATCACCGTTTCGCCGTTGCGGCGCACCAGGAGGACCGTTGTGGAATGCATGGATGTCATGGGGCGGCGAATTGTATCAGCCCCGGGCCCACGGCGGACGGGCCGGCGGGGAGGTCGGCTGGGGTCGAGACGGAGCTCAGTCGAGCTTCGCGCGGGGGTGCGCGTCGCGGTAGACGCGGAGAAGGCGGTCGATGTCGACGTGGGTGTAGCGCTGGGTGGTGGATAGGGACGCGTGCCCCAGCAGCTCCTGGATCGCCCGCAGGTCGGCCCCCTCTTCGAGCAGATGGGTGGCGAACGAGTGACGCAGGGAGTGGGGATGGACCCCCGCCGCCAGGCCGGCCTCCGCGGTCTGGCGATCGAGGATGCGTCGCACGGAGCGGTCGGTGAGCCGTCCGCCGCGGAAGTTGAGGAACACGGGCTCTTCCCTGCCCCCCCGCGCATCCAGGCCCTGCTCCGACGCCCGATCGCGGACCCCGTCCCAAGCCCTGTGCCAATCGGCCAGGGCGTCGGCGGCGGGGCGCCCAAAAGGCACCATCCGCTCCTTGCCCCCCTTGCCCAACACCCGCAGGACCCGCGCCTTGAGATCGAGGTCCCCCCAGTCGAGGCTCACCAGCTCACCGACCCGCAGCCCGGAGGCGTAGAGGAGCTCGAGGAGGGCGCGGTCCCGGGCCGCCAGGGCCGGGTCCTCGCTCCCGGGCTCGCTTTCCAGGAGGTCTTCGACGTCGCCGGGCCGCAGGTGGCGGGGGAGGGTCTTGTCCTGTTTTGGGGTCCGCACCGCGGCTGCGGGATTGTCCTGGAGTTGACCGACGCGGCAGGCGAAGCGGAAGAGACTACGGACGGCGGAGAGGGTCCGGGCCTGGCTGCGCTTGCCGAGGCCCCCGCGGGTCATGGCGGAGAGGAACGCGCGGACCGTCCGGGAGTCCACCTGCTCTGGCTGAATCTCGGCTTCGGATCTGCCGAGGTAGTCCACGAGGAAGGCGAGGAAGCGCTCGAGGTCCGCGGTGTAGGCCCGCAGGGTGTGGGGCGAGAGTCCACGTTCCAGCTCGAGGTGCTGAAGGAAGTCCTGGGCGAGATGGCGCATGCTGTCGTAGGTGCGACTTGCTAGGTTGCGATGGGGTCGTCGGGACGGTTCCTTAGTATATCGTCGGCCCCGCGGCCGGCGCGGACTGCGCCGGATCGTCACAGGAGGCGTTGGCATTGAAGAGGTGGAACAGGTTCGAGACGTTCTGCAAGCGGCAGCTGAGCCGGTCACCGAGGCTCAAATCCGCTGCCAGCGCCGTGCGGCGTCGTCTGGCGCCGGCCTGGCGGCGGGGGCTGGCGGCCGCCCACTGGGACGACCGGGTCGCCGATGTCGAGTCGGACCAGCCCCAGGGCTGGCTCGACCTGGAGATGATCGAGGAGGAGTACATCCGTCCACGGATCTCCGGAGACCCCGCGGTCCCCTATCTTCAGCATTTCTTCGACCGGCACGTGCCGAACCGACCGGTGGATCGCCTGCTGAGCCTCGGCTGCGGCGGCGGAAACCTGGAGCGGGCCCTGGTGGACATGGGGATCGCCCAGCGGATCGACGCCTACGACGAGAGCCCCGGCTCCATCGAGCTGGCGCGCCGGATGGCGGACGAAGCCGGGCTCTCGGACCGCATCCGTTACGGCGTCGCCGATGCCAACGTCCACGAGCTCGAAGCGGGGGTCTATGACGTCGTGGTGATCAAGGCGGCGCTCCACCACTTCGAGAACCTGGAGCACGTCTACGCCCAGGTCCACCGATCCCTGAAGCCCGGCGGCCTGCTGATGTTCAACGAGTTCGTGGGCCCGTCCCGCTTCCAGTGGACGGACCTGCAGTTGGACCTCATGAACCGGCTCCTAGGGGCCCTGCCCGAGAGCATCCGGAAACAGGCGCCGGTGATCGAGATCCGCCGACCCCTGGTGGCCGACATGATCGCCCTCGACCCCTCCGAATCCGTCCGCTCGGCGGAGATCCTGCCGCTGCTGGAGCGGGATTTCGAGGTGCTGGAGCTCAAGCCCTACGGCGGCGCCCTATTGCACATTCTGCTCAGCCACGTGCTGCCGCTGATGGACCTCGAAGACGAGAACCATCGCTCGATCCTGCGTCTGCTGATGCTTTACGAAGGCACCCTGGTGGACCACGGCGTGCTGCCGAGCGACTTTGCCTACGCCGTCGCCCGGCCCAGGTAGAGACCGCGCTCCCAGCCGGTCAGCGGCTCGCCAAAGCGTCCACCGGCACTTCGAAGGGTTTCTCGACCTCGAAGCTGTGGCCAGCCATCCAGCCTTCGAGCTCGCGGTGGGAACGCTCGGCGTAGCGGGAGCGCCGCAGCTTCTTGGGGATGCGGCCCGGGAGGTCTTCGAACAGCCCGTAGTTGATGTTGGCGGGCTGGAAGTGCTTGGCCTTCGATTCGGTGAGGTGGCGGGCCAGGGCGCCGAGGGCCGTGGTGGCGGGAAAGACGTCGACCCCCGCGCCCCGTCGTTCCAACGTCAGATAAAGGGCGATCGCCAAGCCCGTCGCCGCCGACTCCAGGTAGCCCTCGACTCCGGTGATCTGACCCGCCAGGCGGATCCGGGGGGTGGCCTTGATGCGGTACTGCTTGTCGAGGTGGATCGGAGCGTTGACGAAGGTGTTCCGGTGGATCTGGCCCATGCGGACGAACTGGGCCTTCTCGAGCCCCGGCAGCATGCGCAGGACCCTTTTCTGCTCGCCCCACTTGAGCCGCGACTGGAACCCCACCAGGTTGAAGTGGCTCTTCGCCAGGTTCTCCTGGCGCAGCTGGACGACGGCGTATGGCTGGGTCCCGTCCGGGGCGGTGAGCCCCACCGGCTTCATGGGCCCGAAACGGGGGGTGTCGACGCCGCGGCGGGCCAGCTCCTCGATCGGCAGGCAGCCCTCGAAGAACATCGCCTTCTCGCAATCGTGGAGCGGCGCCACCTCGGCCTCGACGAGGGCTTCGTGGAAGGCCAGGTATTGCTCCCTATCCATGGGGGAGTTCAGGTAGTCGTCACCGCCCCCCTTGCCGTAACGGGAGGCCGCGAAGAGGGTGTTCATGTCGAGGCTCTCGGCGTCGACGATGGGGGCGATGGCGTCGTAGAAGTAGAGGTACTCGTCGCCCCCCAGGAGCCCCACCAAGACCTTCGACATCGCTTCGGAGGTTAGGGGACCGGTGGCCAGGACGACGTCGCCGTCCTCCGGCAGCTCGGTGACCTCCCGGCGGCGGATTTCGACGTTGCCGAGGCCCTCCAGGAGCTCGGTGACCCGGGCGGAGAACAGATCGCGGTCCACCGCCAGGGCGCCCCCGGCGGGCACCGCGGCGTGCCGGGCGGCGCCGATCACAAGGGAGCCGAAGGCCTCCATTTCCCGTTTGAGCAGGCCAGCGGCGTGGAGGGGATCGTCGCTGCGCAGGGAGTTCGAGCAGACCAGCTCGGCGAAGCCGCCGGTCTGGTGGGCGGGGGTCGAGCGCTCCGGCCGCATCTCGTGCAGCACCACCGGCACCCCACGGCGGGCGAGCTGCCAGGCGCACTCGCTGCCGGCGAGGCCGGCCCCCACCACGTGGACGGTGCCGTCCGTCGGTCGTGTCGTCGTGTCGTCCATGGCGCGATTATAGGGCCGGGGGAGCCGTTCGGACGATCAGGACGGCAAGGCCGCGACCAGATCCATGGTGGCGGAGAGGAAGGCCCGTTCCGCTTTTCGGACGGCGCCCTCGTTGGTGACGAGCGCCAGCGCGGCTTTCTTCTTGGGCAGCACCACGAGTAGGGCGTACCACATCGTGTTGGATCCGTTGTGCCAGAGCACATCGCCGCCGGCCCAGTCCCGCTCGTACCGGATCCAGCCGTAAGCGTAGTCGTTCGAAACCGGCCGATGGAGTCGGCGCCAGGTCTCGACAGTCAGGTGAGTGTCATCCCCAAGGGCGCCGGCGAGATGGACGTCGCCGTAGCGCACGAGATCCGTGAGATGCATGTGGGCCCGCCCCGCGGCGCTGATGACCGGGCCGTTGTCCGCACGGCCGTCGAATGGGTTCGCCGCGCCGCGGATCCCCAGGAAGCTCCGGTGGCCCATGGGCTGATCTTCAGGATACCGACCCCGCGGAGGGCCGAATCCGGCGCTTTGGAGACCGAGAAGTCCAAAGACCCGCTCCCGGACCAGGGCTTCGAATGGGACCCCCGCGGCCACCTCGGCGGCATGTCCCGCGATGGAATAGCCCACATTCGAATAGCGGAACGCCTGTCCCGGGGGCTTCTTCGGCGCCCGTTCCAGGATCTTGGCGATTAGAGTCCCCCGCGCCGCCACCAGGTCCGCGGGATCCGCGGGGTCGACCCTCTGGGCGCGGCCTGGGAAATTGGCCGGGAGGCCCGCGGTGTGGGTGAGCAGGTGGTGCAGCGAGCAATCCCTCCAGGCTCGGTGCATCGGAACCGCGGGAAGGATCTCCGGCAGGGGGGTGTCGAAGTCGAGCACGCCGGCTTCGGTCATGCTGCCCAGGAGGAATCCGGTGATCGATTTGGTCACCGAGCCGATGTGCCACCGATCGTCGACGGTGACAGGGGCCCCGTGTCCGTGACGGCGAAGGCCGCCCACCGCGGTGGCGACGACCCGTCGACGGTGGGACACGGAGATGCCGACGGCCGTCAGGCGGCTTTTCTCCAGGATGCGGTTCACCAAACGCTGCGTCAGGTCCTGCATGGGTTCTCGTCGTAGGTTCTTCATGGGGCGCCGGTTCCCGGGAGACCCCCGGCGCGACTGTCAGCAAGTACGCCCGCTAGAGGCCTGCATTCGGCGATGCTTTTGCCGTCGCCGCCGGGCCCGCAGTCTCATCGACCGTAGACCGGCCCTGGACGCCGTTCGATCCAGCCGGAGAGCTCCAGCTCGAGGAGCACGCCGAGGACGGCGTCCACGCTCTGGCCGACGCGCTTGGAGATCTCCTCGGCGGTGCGGCCCGGGTGACCCCTGTCGAGGGTATCCAGCACCTCGCCGGCGAGTCCGTCGGGTTTGGGAGGCTCCACCCGCCGGGCGGAGGTCGCCCCGCCGGGCTCAGGAAACAGGTCCCGCTGCCATCCGAGGGAGAGGTGTTCGAGCACGTCCTCGACGCATTGCACCACGGCGGCGCCGTCGGCCAGCAGGCCGTTGGGGCCGAGGGACAGCTCATCCGTCACCCGCCCGGGGACGGCGAAGACGTCCCGGCCCATTTCGAGAGCCTGGTGGGCGGTGATCAGCGATCCGGAGCGGATCTTGGCCTGGACCACGAGGGTGCCGGCGCCGAGGGCAGCGATCATTCGGTTGCGGATCGGGAAGTGCCAAGCCCTGGGCTCGGTGCCGGGGGGAAGCTCGCTGATCAGGGCGCCGCTTTGGGCGATGGCGTCGGCCAGTCCGCGGCTGCCCGCGGGGTAGTCGATGTCGAGGCCGCAGCCGAGGACCGCCACCGTCTTGCCGCCGGTGTCGAGGCAGGCTCGGTGGGCCGCCTGGTCGACCCCGAGGGCGAATCCGGAGACGACGGTCACCCCGGCGCGGGCGAGGCCGCGGGCGAAGAGGCGGGTGGCGTCCCGGCCGTAGCTGTCCATGCGCCGGGAGCCGACGATGGACACCGCCGGGCCGGCGGGGAGGTTACCGCGGCAGTAGAGCACCGGCGGCGGTAGGGGGTGGTCCAGCAGCGCCGTGGGGTAGGCGTCGTCCAGACGGGTCAGAATCCGGTACCCCGACTCCTCCGCCCGCCGCCGCTCCCGAGCCGCGGTGGCTTCGGCCCGGTCCAGGGCCCGCAGCCCTTTGCGGAGTTGCTGGGCGGGGACGCCGAGGGCGAGGGCCCTCGCCTCGACCTGATCTTCTGGGGTGCTCGACCAAAGGCCCGGGTCGACGGCGAGGCGGCAGAGGGCGGCTCGACTCAGGTAGCTGGCGTTGAGGGCGATCAGGGTCGCCCCGGCATCGGGGTGCTCGCTGGGCTTCGTCATGGGTCGGTCTCCTGGTTTGGATCTTCGTAGGGGAGCTGGGTCCACACGCTGGACCTGGCACCGTTGTTGCTGCTGCAGCATTCCCCTAGAAAGAACGCAAAGCCGACTCCGAATCTCCGACCTTGACGAAATCCGACAGTAGACCCGAACCGAAGGCGTGGACACCAGTCCCCGAGCGACCGTCCGTGTGGGCTAAATCGAGGGCCTGGAGGTTCGCACCGCAGAGCCGGCCCCCACGGGGCCTCGTATATACTGATCACTGGTCGGTAGACCCCGACCGACGACCTATGAACGACCTTCCCTGCGAACAGAAAGCCACGACGAGACGCCGGTTTTCGGCGCGCTTCGGGGCGGAGCTACACCACCGGCTGCTGGCGCTGGGCGGTAGGCCGCGGGCACAGGAGCCAGAATCATGACTCGGCGATTGAAGCGGGTGAGCGCGTCGCTGGCCTTCGTCGGTTCGCTGCTCTTCTTCGCCGGCTGCGCGACGAGCGCGCCGGACGTCCGGGAGCAGCCGACCACCTCTGAAGATCAGCTGGATTTCGGCGTTTCTATGGCACGCCGCGGGTTGTGGAGCGAAGCGCTGTTCCGCTTCCGGCAAGCAGAGCGCCTGCGTCCCGGGGACGCGCGCATCCTCAACAACATGGCCGTGTCCTACGAAGCCCTCGGGCAGTTTGAAAACGCCCTGGATCATTATCAGCAAGCGATCCGAGCGGATCCCGGTGACCGCGACCTGAAGCGGAACTACTCCCGCTTCGTCGAGTTCTACCGCGCCTTCAAGCCCGACGATCAAAAGGACGCCTCGCTGGACCCATAGAGCGCACCGATTCGAGGACGCCATCGACCCCCGAAGAAGACGGGTCCCGATACGTCCCCCATCGGTCCGCGGAGAAGCCCGAGAAAGGAAGATCGACATGAAGCTCGATATTCGACGTCCCGGCGCGAGGCGAACCCGCGCGACGATGAGCCTGCTCCTGTTCGCGCCGCTGCTCTGCCTGCCGCCCCTGCTGTGGACGCCGCCGGCCCAGGCCGGTACCTCTGAAGTCAAGCTGACCCTGCCGGTGCGCGCGCGACTCGACCTCACCGGTCGCCGCACCATCGCTCCGGTCCCCTTCATCATGGTGAGCCAGGAAGGGGAGGGCCGCCTGCCCGGTCGCGACATCGACATCCAGGCCGAGTTCGAGCGCTACCTCGACAAGCTGCTCCGGCGGGAGACGGATCTCAAGCTGATCGACGTCGGCCGGGTGGACTTCCCGACCTTCGACCTCGACATGCTGTCCCGCGACCAAGATTTCTGGCGCGCCCTCGGGGATCGCCTGCAGGCGGACCTGATCCTCGCCGGCAGCCTGGACTTCGACATCCAGGACCGCAGCGGCTACCGCACCGAAGAGTACGTTTCGCCCTTCGACGGCCGGACCTACCGCCGCCAAGTACTGGTGGAGGAGACGGGCTTCGAGTACGACATCGTGATGCAGGTCTACGACGGCCGTACCGGCGAGCAGCTATATTCGGACAACTTCAAGGACTTCAAGGAATACCAGGGCGAGAGCGCCGATCCCCTGGTAGGGATGTTCCAGAACCTGTACTCGCTGGAGGACCGCATCGTCGGAATCTTCGCCCAGCAGCAGGTGGAGGCGACCCGGATCCTATTCTCGGACTAGGCTGAGCATCGCCCGCCGCGACTCGGCTAGACCCACCAGAAAAGACGAAGGAGGTCCCCGTGACCCGTAGCGCCGCAACTCGCAGCCCCCTCGCCACCGTCGCCGTCTTGCTGATCGGCGCCCTGTGTCTCGGTTCGCTGGGGACGGACCTCGCCGAAGCGCAATACTTCGGCAAGAACCGGGTCCAGTATCGGGAGTTCAACTGGCAGATCTATCACTCGCCGCACTTCGACGTGTACTACTACACGGAGGACGAAGATCTGCTGCAGAGGATGGTGTCGTTCGCGGAGAGCGCCTATGACGAGCTGTCGCGCACCTTCGACTACCAGATCCAGGATCCGGTCCCCCTCATTGTCTACGAGACCCACTCGGCGTTTCAGCAGACGAACGTGATCCTGGCGGGGGTTCCGGAAGGGGCCCAGGCCTTCGCCACGACGTCGAAGTTCCGGATCGTCATGCCGATGGACAATCCGGATCCGGAGACCATGGCGCTGATCCGCCATGAGCTGACCCACATCTTCCAGTTCCACATCCTGTTCCGCGGCCGCCTCGGTCGAGGCCTGCGGGGCAATCCGCCGCTGTGGTTCATGGAGGGTATGGCGAGCTACTTCGGCAAGGACGAGACCCCCGGCGACAAGAAGTACATGGTCGACGCGGTGGTCAACGACAACATCCCGTCGGTCCAGTCCCTGGGTGGCGGCTTCTTCGCCTACCGCTATGGCAACGCGATTTTCAGCTACATCGAAGAGCGGTGGGGCCGGGAAGCGATCCTCGATTTCATCTACGAGTTCCGCAACACCTTCGGCTCGCGGGTGGGCAAGGCCATCGAGCGCACCTTCCGCATGGACGTCGAGGATTTCGACGCCGAATTCCGCCGCTGGGCGCGCAAGAAGTACCTGCCGGAGCTGCTGGAAACCGGCGAGCCCGGCGACTTCGGGCGGCCGTTCCGTCTCGACCGCGGCAAGATCGGCCAGGAGATGGCGCCGGCGGCTTCCCCGTCGGGGGACCTGGTGGCGGCGTTGACCACCGATCTCGGCGAACTGGACATCTCGCTCTTCGACACCAAAAGCCGGCGCCGGATCCGCAACCTGACGAAGGGGTTGGAGACGGACTTCCGAGGCATCGTGGTGCGCACCAACCGGGAGATCGGCGGCGATCTGGCGTTCTCCCCCGACGGCAACACCATCGCCGCCTTCGGCCGGCGGGAAGCGGGCCGAAGCCTCCTGCTCTTCGACGTTCTTGGGGGCGGCCTCGACAAGATCATCGACATGGACGTCGAGCAGCAGCGCTCCCCGACGTTCTCCCCCGACGGTCGCTACGTCGCCTTCGCCGGCAACGTGAAGGGCATCAACGACATCTTCCTGGTGGACCTCGACACCCTGGAGATCACCAACGTCACCGACGACGAGCTCTTCGACGCCGCGCCGACGTTCTCCCCCGATGGCCGTTGGCTGACCTACACCTCCAGCGTCGGGGAGCACGACCAGATCTTCCGCCTCGAGCTCTCCGATCCTTCGAAGCGCTACCAGCTCACCGACGGTGACTTCGACAGCAAGGAGCCCGCCTATTCGCTGGACGGGCGGCGGATGTACTTCACGTCGAACCGAACCGGTAACGACAACATCCACAGCCTGGACTTCGAGACCGGCCAGGTGCAGAAGTACACGAACGCCATCACCGGCTGCGACCGGCCGACGGTCCTGCCCCTTCCCGAGGGCGGGGAGCGGCTGGTTTACGCCAGCTACTGGAAGGGGCGCTTCGGCCTGTTCATGACCGACGTCGAGGAGCCCCTCGGCGAATCGGAGGTGGTCGAGATCCCGACGGAGCCGGCCGAAGTGGAAGCGATCGCCCGCTTCGAGCCCGACATCGAAGTTTCGATCGACGAGGCCAACAACGAAGATTACGGGCGCTCCGGCTTCTTCGTCGAAGACATCCAGAGCGTAGTGGGCGTGGACACCAACCAGGTCTTCGTCGGCCGGATGATCGTCAGCATGTCCGACTACCTCGGGGATCGCCGCATCATCGGCAACCTCGGTGCGGTGGACACGTTCTCCGACTTCGACATCGTCTACTTCGACCAGAGCAAACGCCGGCAGTGGGGCGTGCGCCTCTTCGACACTCGGTTCTTCGCCTTCGCCAACCGCGAACAGCTGATCCTCGATCCGTTCGCGCCGGTGGAGCGCGACCAGATCTACAGCATCAGCGGTCTGGAATACATCAACACCTATCCGCTGGGCTTCAAGCAGCGAATCGAGCTCACCGGCGGCTACTACTATCGAGACATCGAAGGGGTCTTGCGGGCCCGTGACTTCGAGGGCAACATCATCACCGTCCTCGAACCCCGCACCGACGACTACCCCGAGCTCTCCGCCGCGTTCGTCAGCGACAGCACGATCTTCAACCAGTACGGCCCGGCCACCGGTCACCGGGTTCGCCTCGAAGGGTCGTACGCCGCCGACTTCGACGACTCCGGCACCTTGATCAGCACGCTCCAGCTCGACGCACGCAAGTACGTGCCCATAACCCGACGCAGCAACCTGGCCTTCCGCCTGTTCGCCTACGACTCCGGGGGCAACTCCCCCAACGTCCTCTTCATCGGCGGCCTGGACACGATCCGGGGCTTCGAGCCGAGGTCCATCGGCGGTGAGCGGGCCTTCTTCACCAACATCGAGTACCGGTTCCCGCTCATCGATCGGCTGCAGTTCCCCGGCATCGCCTTCCAGGGCATCCGCGGCGTGCTGTTCTTCGATGTCGGTTCGGCCTGGTTCCCGGACGTCACCGATTTCGAGCTGTACAACTCCGACGAAGATCGGCTCGAGGACGCCTTCGCCGTCTACGGCTGGGGCTTCAACATGACCCTCGCCGGCTTGAGGGTGAACTGGGACTTCTCCATGCGCACCGACCTCAGTGAGGACCTCGACGACAGCTTCGAGACCAACTTCTGGATCGGTTCCCGGTTCTAAGACGGCGTCAACGTCGCTTCCGAAGGCCGCGTGTCCAGGGAAATGTCCCCTGGCCCGCGGCCTTCGCGCGTTCATGGGATACGTTCGGTACGCTAAACTGAGGCTGGAAAATCGCCATGGACACGATGACGAAGGAGCAGCGCCAACAGCTCGGGGTGTATGAGACCCTGCTCGAAATCGGCGTCGAGCTGGCGGCCAGCTTCGATCTCAACCAGGTTCTGGAGCTGGCCCTGGACCGCGCCGAGAATTTGTGCCGGGCGGAGACCAGCTCCATCTGGCAGCTCGACGAAGAGCGTCAGGAGCTGTACTTCCGCTTCGTCCGCGGCCACGCCGCCGAAGACATCCGTGACCTGCGGGTGCCTGTCGGCAGGGGGATCGTCGGCAGCGTTGCCCAGTCCGGGGTCGGCGAGGTGGTGGTGGACGTGCGCCGCGACCCCCGCTGGGGAGGCGACTTGGCGAGCAGCTTTCGAACCCGCGGCATTCTCGCCGTGCCCCTCCATGCGAGGGGGCGCGTTATCGGCGTCCTGCAGCTCCTCAATCCGGTGGGCAAGGCGAGCTTCGATCGCGAGGACCTTCGGCGCATGCGCCTCTTTGCGGCCCCCCTCGGCCAGGCCATCGACAACGCCCGCCTTTACACCGCCCTCAAGGCCCAATATCTGGACACTGTGACCGCCTTGGCCGAAGCGGTCGAGAAGCGAGATCCTTACACCGGGGGGCATGTGCAGCGGGTGGTCCTCTACTCACTGCTCTTGGGGCGGGAACTGGGGCTTTCGACGGAGGACCTGGAGCGCCTGCGGCTGGCGGCGACGCTGCATGACGTCGGCAAGATCGCGGTTCCCGACGAGGTTCTGCGCAAGGCGGGCCCCCTGGACGCCGAGGAGATGCGGCTGATGCAGCGCCACCCGCTGGACGGGGCCGACATCGTCGCCCGCATCCCCGAGCTACGGGACGTCCTACCTGGGATCCGCAGCCACCACGAACGTCTGGACGGGCGGGGCTATCCCGATGGCCTCGCCGACGTCCGGATCCCCGACGTCGCCCGGATCATCGCCGTGGCCGACACCTACGACGCGATGACCACCAGCAGGCCCTACCGCCGCGCCCTCGACCATGAAACGGCTATCATCGAGATCCAGAACGGTGCCGGAAGCCAGTTCTGTCCTCGGGTGGTCGGGGCCTTCGGCCGCCTCGTCGCACGGGAGGAGTTCACCGTCGGGGCCGGGGAGGAGTTGGTGGCGTCCTTGTTTGGTGGGGCGGGGCGGGTATAGAATCCTGCAACTTCATGTATTTCCAGTCATGTTCATCCTCCGCGTTTCAAAGCTGGCACCGCGAAGATTCGGCGCCCGTGACGTGATTCGCACGACGGATTCTTGTACAGTGGGTTTATGAAGATCGAGGTTCTAGGGGGCTACGGCGGCGAAAGTCTGGGCTGCCGGATGACGTGCCTCCTCATCAACGACAGCATCGCCCTCGATGCGGGATCGCTGTCGCAGGCCCTGCCGATCGAACGGCAGGTGGGGGTCGACTGCATCCTGCTGACGCACTCCCACATGGACCACACCAGCTCGATTCCCTTCTTTGTCGAGAACGTCTTCAGCCAGAGGGATCGGGCTTTGGACGTCTACGCCTCCTCGGCGACGATCTATGCAATCCGCAAGTACTTGCTGAACAACGCCACCTGGCCGGACTTCACGCGCCTGCCGAACCACTTGCTCCCGGCCGTCAAATTCCACGAGCTCCAGGACGAAGTGCCCATCGAGCTCGACGGGGGCGTGCGTTTCACGCCGATTCCGGTCCACCACCTGGTGCCGACCCACGGGTTCCTCATCGAACAGGGCGACCAGGCGGTGCTGTGGTCCAGCGACACGGGGCCCACCCAGCGGCTTTGGGAGATCGCGAACAATTGCCGCAACCTGAAGGCGGCGTGCGTCGAAACGAGCTTCGACAATTCCCTTCAGCCCATCGCCGACGTCTCGTATCACTTGACCCCACGCACCCTGGAGCTCGAGCTGGAGAAGCTGGAGAAGAAGGTGCCCGTGCTTCTCCACCACCTCAAGCCGCCGTGCGTGGACCAGGTCCGGGCGGAAGTCGGTAAGCTTGCGAATCCCGACATCGACTTCCTGGAACAGGGCAAAGTCTACGAATTCTGACCCTGGGAGTCGCCGGCTCGGCGAGCAACCACAATGCGATTGGCCGTCCTTGGCTCCGGCAGCAGCGGGAACTCCGTGGTGATCGAGTCGAACCACGGACGCCTGATGCTGGACGCCGGATTCACCTGTCGGCAACTGAGCCTGCGGCTCGGTGCTCTGAATCGCACCCCCGACGGCATCGACGCGCTCCTGCTCACCCACGAGCACCGAGACCACACCCAGGGCGCCGACGTCCTTCTGCGGCGTCATGGCCTGCCGTTCTTCGCCACCCGTGGCACCCTCGAAGGGTCCCGGTTGCCCCCGAAGCTGCGGGAGCGTGGCCGGGTCGTGCGCTCCGGCGTGCGTTTCGAGGTGGCGGGATTCCAAGTCGAGCCCTTCGGCATTCCCCACGACGCCCGCGAACCGGTGGGCTTTGTGGTGGAGGACCGTGAGGGGCGCCGGGTCGGACTCGCCTCCGATATCGGCTACCGCAGCCAGCTGGCCTGGGCGAAGCTTCGGGACCTCGACGCCCTGATCCTGGAGACGAACCACGACGTCCACATGCTGCGCACGGGCCCGTATCCGTGGGTCCTCAAGCAGCGCGTCGCTGGGCGCCGCGGGCATCTCTCGAACGAGGAGGCGTCACAGGGCCTGGCGGATCTCGTCAGCGAACGCCTCCGATACGTGGTGGCGTACCATCTCTCGCGAACCAACAACCTGCCGGCGCTCGTCGCGCAGGAGATCGGTGAACGGCTCGACGCCCTGGGTTCGAACGCCCAGGTCGTAGTCTCGTCACAGACCGAGCCGACTTCCTGGCTGGACATTCCATAGCCGACGCCGCGGGCCGGAACCGATAGGGGAAGCCCGATCACGGCGGCGCTTCGGCCTCACGACCCATTCGAGGAGTCACCTTGAGCAAGAAGAAGGAAACCGACCAGACCATCCGGGCTCGGATCACGGTGTTTCCGCGACCCGAGATTCTCGATCCCCAGGGCAAGGCGATCGCCGGGGCCCTAGAGCGCCTCGGTTTCGACCGGGTGTCCGAGGTTCGCGCCGGCAAGAGCTTCGACGTGGTGCTCGAGGGCACGACGGCCGAAGAGGCGGAGGCCCAACTCGGCAAGATGGCGGAAACGCTGTTGGCCAACACCGTGGTCGAGGACTACGCGGTGGAGATCCTGGGGACGGCGACGACATGAGGTGTGGGGTCGTCACATTCCCGGGCAGCAACTGCGACCACGATGTCTACCACGTGTTGAAGCACGTGTTGGGCCAGGAGGTCTTCTTCCTCTGGCACGGCGAGGAGAATCTGAAGTCCTGCGATCTGGTGGTCCTTCCCGGCGGCTTCTCCTACGGTGACTACCTGCGGGCCGGCGCCATGGCGTCGCTGTCGCCGATCATGGCCTCGGTCCGGCGGCATGCCGACGCCGGTGGACTGGTCCTCGGTATCTGCAACGGCTTTCAGATGCTGCTCGAGTCGCAGCTGCTGCCCGGCGCCATGCGGCGGAACCGAACGCTCCGCTTCGAGTGCCGGGATCTTCACCTTCGGGTGGAGCGGGCGGACCTGCCGTTCACCCGCGGGTACGAGGCCGGTCAGGTTCTCCGTATGCCGGTGGCCCATGCCGAAGGCAATTACGTGGACTCGGAGGCGAACCTCGATGCCCTCGAAGCCGCCGGTCGGGTGGTTTTCCGGTACTCGGATCCGGAGGGGGAACTGCGGGACGAGCACAACGTGAACGGATCGGCGAGGGCCATCGCCGGGATCACCAACGAAGGGGGCAACGTGCTCGGCATGATGCCCCACCCGGAGCGCTGCGCGGAGGAGGTGCTGGGCAACTCCGACGGCTTGCCGCTGTTCGCCACGGCCGTCGCCGGGGCCCGCGCCGCCCTGGAGACCCAAGCATCATGAGCGGCGAAATCAAGGCGCGCCCCGGCGAGCCCCAGGTCGATGAGCAGCTGGCCATCGACCACGGCCTCACCGGCGAGGAGTACGGGCGACTGCGGGATCTCCTGGGAAGGGATCCCTCCTACACCGAATTGGGGATCACCTCGGCCCTATGGTCGGAGCATTGCTCCTACAAATCCTCCAAGGTCTACCTCCAGGAGTTCCCCACCGAGGGGCCCCGGGTCATCCACGGACCCGGCGAGAACGCGGGGGTGGTCGACATCGGCCATGGCTGGGTCGCGGCTTTCAAGATGGAGAGCCACAACCACCCCAGCTTCATCGAGCCCTACCAGGGGGCCGCAACCGGCGTCGGCGGAATTCTTAGGGACGTCTTCACCATGGGAGCCAGGCCCGTCGCCTGCATGGACGCGCTGTGTTTTGGCGATATCGACGCCCCACGTATGCGCTACCTCGTGGACGGGGTCGTGCGTGGGATCGGCGACTACGGCAACTGCGTAGGAATCCCGACCATCGGCGGTCGCACAGGGTTCCATGCCGGCTACAACGGCAACATCTTGGTGAACGCCTTCGCCCTCGGGCTGGCCAGGCGGGACCGAATCTTTACCGCCAGCGCCAGCGGCGTCGGTAACCCGATCCTCTACGCCGGCAGCGCGACGGGGCGGGACGGCATCCACGGCGCCACCATGGCCTCCGAGTCCTTCGACGCCGACAGCGAGCAGAAGCGCCCGACGGTCCAGGTGGGGGATCCCTTCACCGAAAAGGTACTTCTCGAAGCTTGCCTCGAAGCCATGCGGACCGGAGCCCTGGTGGCTATTCAAGACATGGGGGCCGCTGGCCTCACCAGCAGCGCGTTCGAGATGGCGGGCCGGGGCGGTACCGGTTTCAGGATCGACACCGACCTGGTTCCCCGTCGCGAGGCCGGGCTGGGGCCCTACGAGATCATGCTCTCGGAGTCCCAGGAGCGCATGCTCCTGGTGGCCGAGCGGGGCCGTGAAGAGAACCTGGCGAAGGTGTTTCGCCGCTGGGGGCTCGAGGTGGAGACCATCGGCGAGGTCACCGGCGACGGTGTCGGCCGAGTGTTGGCGGACGGCGAAGAGGCCGCCGCGCTGCCGATCGACCCCCTCGCCCAGGCCGGCCCGCTCTATCGCCGGCCGGTCGCCGTTCCCAAAGATCTCGAGGCCCGACAGAAGGACCCCGAAGTGCCGGAGCCCGAAGATCTCAGCGGCACCCTCAAGCGGCTTCTGGGCACACCGGAGCTCGGCTGCAAGTCGTGGATCTGGCGCCAGTACGACCACACCGTCCGCACCAACACCATGATCGGTCCGGGGGGCGACGCGGCGGTGCTGCTGCTCAAGGGCACCCCCGCCGGCCTGGCGATGACCTGCGATGTCAACCCGGTCTACTGCGGCCTGGATCCCTACTCCGGTGGCAGCCAGGTGGTGGCCGAAGCGGTGCGGAACCTCGCCTGCGTCGGAGCGGAGCCCCTCGGTCTCACGGACTGCCTCAACTTCGGGAACCCGGAGAACCCGGAGATTTCCTGGCAGTTCCGGGAGTGCGTCCAGGGTATGTCCGCCGCCTGCCGGGCCCTCGAGGTGCCGGTGGTGTCGGGGACCGTCTCCCTCTACAACGAGACCGACGGCGTTTCGATCCCGCCGACCCCCTCGGTGGCGATGGTGGGTCTCGTGCCCGACGTCTCGAACCTGCCGGAGAGTTGCTTCCAGCAAGCCGGCGACCGGATCGTCCTCCTGGGTGAAGACGCCTCCGACTTCGGGGGCTCCGCTTACCTCCGCCTGCTGTATGGGGTCGAGCAGGGCAGGCCGCCGACGGTCCACCTCGGAACCGAAGAACGCCTGGCAGATCTGCTGCGGTTTTTGGCCTACGAAGGGCTTTCGACCACTGCCCACGACCTTTCCGAAGGGGGACTGGCGATCGCGTTGGCTGAAGCCTGCTTCGGGCGGGCGTCGGGTCACCTGGCTCCGGTGGGCGCCCGTGTTCACGTGGATCTGGCGCCGAGGGCTTTGTTCTCGGAGACCCAGGGGCGGGCCATCGTCGCCGCGTCGCCGGAGAACGTCGAGAAGGTGCTGGAAGAGGCGGAGACCCTCGGGGTCCCCGCGGTGGACATCGGCGAAGTGGGGGGTGATCGCCTGGTGATCGGCTGCGATGGCGGCTCGATCGACCTGGCGGTCGAGGAGATCCACTCAATCTGGTCCACGGCTCTCCCCAGGGCATTGGGCATGTGACCGAGCCCCAACGGAGATAGGACAGGAACCATGTGTGGCATTTTCGGTATCGAATCCCACGATGACGCCGCCTATTTGACCTATCTGGGCCTCTACGCCCTCCAGCACCGCGGACAGGAAAGTGCGGGTCTCGCCTCCTGGGACGAGCGCCAGATGCGGGTGGAGCGGGGGATGGGGGAGGTCGCGGACATCTTCAAGCCCCCTGTGCTCAGGAAGCTCGAGGGGCGCCGGGCCATCGGTCATACCCGCTATTCGACCGCCGGGCAGAGCGTTGTCGCCAATGCCCAACCGGTCGTCGTGAAGACAGCCATGGGGCCGCTGGCGATCGTCCACAACGGCAATCTCGCCAACGGCGCCGAGCTCCGAACTCGCCTCGAGCGAGAGGGCTCGATCTTCCAGACCACTAGCGACACCGAGGTGATCCTACACCTCATGGCCCGAAATCCCAGGGAGGATGTCGTCGAGTCCCTCATGATGGCACTGGAGACTGTCCGCGGGGCCTATTCCCTCCTGCTGCTGACCGACGACTGTTTCGTGGCCGCCCGGGACCCCAACGGTTTCCGGCCGATGGTCATGGGGCAGGTCCAAGGGGCGCCCTGCTTCGCTTCCGAAACCTGCGCCTTCGACCTCCTGGGGGCCAGCGACGTGATCGAGCTCGGGCCGGGGGAAGTCGTGGTGGCCCGGGATAGGGGCGTAGAGCGGCACCGACTGCCGGGGGCGAGGGCGGTCGTCCCCAGTCGTTGCGCCTTCGAGCACGTCTACTTCGCAAGGCCAGACAGCCAGGTCTTCGGCGATCCAGTTTCCGAGGTGCGCACGGCCATGGGGGAAACACTCGCGCGCGAGCAGCCGGCGGACGCCGACGTGGTTGTGGCGGTGCCCGACAGCGGCCTCTTTCCAGCCCTCGGCTACGCCCGGGGTTCGGGCCTAGACTTCGAGCTCGGCTTGATCCGAAACCACTACGTGGGGCGCACCTTCATCCAGCCCCAGCAGGAGATCCGAGACTTCGGCGTCCGGGTCAAGCTCAACCCGGTGCGGGGTCTCATCGAGGGCCGGCGGGTCGTGCTCGTGGACGACTCCATCGTCCGCGGCACCACCTCCAGGAAAATTGTCCGCATGGTGCGCCAAGCTGGGGCGGCGGAGGTCCATCTCAGGATCAGCTCGCCGCCGACCCGCTGGCCTTGTCATTACGGCATAGACACTCCGCGTCGAAAAGAGCTGATCGCGGCCAACCACGACGTGGAAGGGATCCGCGACTATATCGAGGCGGACAGCTTGGGCTACCTCTCGGTGGATGGGATCCTGTCGAGTCTGGGAGGGGAAGCCACCAGCTATTGCACGGCCTGTTGGACCGGGGACTACCGAGTCGCCGTGAACGAACCGGACCCAGAACAGGGAACGCTGTTCCCGATCTTGACCGAGTTGGAGGATGGATCTTGAGTGACCAGGCAGAATCCCCGGACATACCCAAGGGCAACGCTTACCGCGACGCGGGGGTCGATATCGATGCCCAGGAAGATGCCCTGGGCCGAATCAAAGCGATCGTCAAGTCCACGGCCACGGAGGGGGTCCTTGCCGACATCGGCTCCTTCGGCGGCCTGTTTCGGCCCAGCCTAGAAGGGGTTTCCGAGCCCGTCCTGGTGGCCTCCGCGGACGGGGTCGGCACCAAGCTGATGGTGGCGAAGATGATGGGGGACTTCACCACCGTAGGCCAGGACCTGGTCAATCACTGCGTCAACGACATCCTCGTCCAGGGCGCGACGCCCCTGTTCTTTCTCGACTATGTCGGCGCTGGAGTCCTCGAACCGGAGTCACTGGAGGCACTCGTCAGCGGGGTCGCCGCGGGATGTCGTGAGAACGGCTGTGCGCTGCTCGGCGGCGAGACGGCGGAGATGCCCGGCTTCTACCAGGCGGGAGACTACGAGGTCGTAGGCTTCATCGTCGGCCTCCTTGACCGCGGCTCGATGCTCGGAAGCGCCCGGGTAAGGCCCGGTGACGTTCTGCTCGGCTTGCCGTCGTCTGGGCTCCACACGAACGGCTATTCCTTGGCTCGGAAAGTCCTCTTCGAGGATATGGGCCTAGGCGTTCACGATCCCCTACCGAGCGCGCCCGACGGCCCGACCGTCGGGCAGAGACTGCTGGAAGTGCATAGGACCTACCTACCTGCACTGCGGCAACTCCTTGACCATCCCGGGCTCCATGGGCTTGCGCACGTCACCGGCGGAGGGCTTACCGACAACTTACCCAGGAGCCTGCCGGAGGGAACCTGTGCCGTGGTGGATACCGGCGCCTGGGAGGTACCCGAGATCTTCCGAGTGATCGAGGAGGAAGGGGAGATCTCGAGGGCTGAGATGCTGAGGGTCTTCAACATGGGGGTCGGCATGGTGCTGATCGTCGACGCTGGGTCGACCGAGTCGATCATGGCCATGCTGCAGCGAAATGGAGAGACCCCTTGCCTCATCGGCCGGGTCGAAACCGGAGCCGGCGATGTCGTCTACCGAAGGAAAGGCCCCGAAACGTGACCGCGCCACCCGGACCCACGGAGCCGACGCCCATCGGAATCCTCCTCTCAGGCCGGGGTAGCAACTTCCTCGCGCTGTACCGGGCCATCGAGGCTGGGGAGGTCCCTGCGCGGATCGCGTTGGTGCTGAGTAACAAAGAAGAAGCCAAAGGCCTCCAGAAGGCCCGGGAGCTCGGTCTCGAGGTAGCTGTCCTGTCCCACAGGGGAAAGACCCGCAAGGCGCACGACAGGCTGGTCGTCGAGGCCTTGCGTCGAGCCGGAGTCGAGTGGGTTTGTCTGGCCGGCTACATGCGGATCCTGTCCCCAGTCCTGGTGGACGCCTACCCGAACAGGATTCTCAACATCCACCCAAGCCTACTTCCGGCATTCCCAGGACTGGACGCGCAGCGTCAGGCTTGGGACTACGGCGTCAGGGTCGCGGGGTGTACCGTACACCTAGTCGACCACGGGCTCGACAGTGGGCCCATCGTCATGCAGAAGGCGATCGACGCCGATAGCGTGGAGACGGCTGAAGCCCTGTCGAAGAGGATTCTGGAGGAAGAACACCAGGTCTATCCCCGGGCGCTGGGCCTAATGATTCGGGGTTCCTGGCGGATCGAAGGGCGCCGAGTCGTCTTTCTCGAAGAAAGTGCTTGACACCCAGGAGGCCCATTTCCTACTATTCGGCTCCCGCGGCGGCAACCCGTCGCGAGCATCCTTGAAAGGCACCGACCCGGCAAGCGAAGCACAAGAAAGTGCTTGACAGTCGATCCGGCGCCTCACTATGATGCGAAGTCCGCGGCGGCGAGCCCGCCAGTTCGATCTTTCCAGACAAGCTCCGAGACGATCTGTCAGCGAGCTTGAATCTCTCCGAAAAACACTCTTGACAGAGACAGGCAGGGCCACTAAAATCCGCCCTCGCGCTTCGGCGCAAGCGGTTAGGCCAAGCCCGCGCCCTCGAAAGCGAGGCGTCGAAAAAAGAGTTGACACTCGAGAGAAGGCCTGGTAAGGTTGAGGGCCGCCGCAAACGAAGCGGTTCGGTTCTTTGAAAACTGAATAGAGAGTAAGCCAACGTGATTCTGCAGAGATGGCGCTAGTCGTCGCTCTTGCACCGTACCTAGTACGAAGCAGTAAATACACGAGGCTGGCATTGCCAGTTTCGTTCAGGGTTTAAACTGGAGAGTTTGATCCTGGCTCAGAATGAACGCTGGCGGCGTGCTTAACACATGCAAGTCGAGCGCGAAAGCGACTTCGGTCGTTAGTAGAGCGGCGAACGGGTGAGTAACACGTGGATAATCTGCCCAGGTGTGGGGGACAACTCAGGGAAACTTGAGCTAATACCGCATACGATCCGCCTATCATGGTAGGTGGAGGAAAGGCCGCCAATCCTTGGAAGCGGTCGCACTTGGATGAGTCCGCGGCTGATTAGCTAGTTGGCGGGGTAACGGCCCACCAAGGCAACGATCAGTAGCCGGCCTGAGAGGGCGATCGGCCACACTGGAACTGAGACACGGTCCAGACTCCTACGGGAGGCAGCAGTGGGGAATATTGGACAATGGGCGAAAGCCTGATCCAGCAACGCCGCGTGGAGGATGAAAGCCTTCGGGTTGTAAACTCCTGTCAGGTGGAACGAAAAGCTTTGGCTAATAACTAAAGTCTATGACGGTACCACCAGAGGAAGCCCCGGCTAACTCCGTGCCAGCAGCCGCGGTAATACGGAGGGGGCAAGCGTTATTCGGAATTATTGGGCGTAAAGGGCGCGTAGGCGGCCTGATATGTCAGGGGTGAAATCCCTCGGCTCAACCGAGGAACTGCCTCTGAAACTGTGTGGCTTGAGACCGGGAGAGGGTGGTGGAATTCCAAGTGTAGCGGTGAAATGCGTAGATATTTGGAGGAACACCCGTGGCGAAGGCGGCCACCTGGACCGGTTCTGACGCTGAGGCGCGAAAGTGTGGGGAGCAAACAGGATTAGATACCCTGGTAGTCCTTGCCGTAAACGATGCATACTTGGTGTAGTCGGACTCAACCCCGACTGTGCCGTAGCTAACGTGTTAAGTATGCCACCTGGGGA
>JBCDIS010000013.1:0-70204 GCA_038748685.1 Acidobacteriota bacterium
GGGGGGGGGGGGTGGCCCCCCCCCCGCTGCGGGGGGGGGGCTTGCCCCCCCCCGCTTCCGGGGCGGGGCTTGTCCCCGCCCGCAGAGCTGAACACTGACGAAAACTGCAGGGGCGAGGCGAAGCACGGTACCAAGCCTCTCCGAAGCCCTCCTTGACTGCCCCGCCCCCTGCAGGTCGCCCATCGGCGCGGAGGCAAAGCCAATGCGCGGCTCCGGAAGATCGGCGGTTCTGCCAAGACGGGCGGGGGCAAGCCCCGCCCCTACACTGGATTCCCGCCCAGGGTCGTGAATACAGAAGGTGCTCGAACCCCGGGACTCACTGCGCGCCCAAAATCGATAGGCTGATCTGCGCTGACCCCGCGGGCTACCGGAAGGCGTCCCGCAGGGCCTCGATCAGCTCCCCGAGGCGCTCGGCGGCGACCCGGGAGTTGTCCGCCATGGAGGTGCCGATCTCGTAGCCGTTGACGCGGAACTGGTTCTTGCGGATCCGCACCGATTGGATGTCCTCGTAGTCGAGGAAGTAGGCGTCGGAGCCGGCGACGAAGCGCCAGTAGAGACGGCGGTCGGTGAGCACCATGCCGGTCTTGCCGCCGCCGCGGAAGCCGTCGTCCCACAGCAGGATCGCCCGCTGGGGATCGAAGCCGTGGACCTGGGCGGCGTTGTCGAGCTTGAAGCGGGGGATGTCCGGGGCGATGTGGAGGCGGGAGTCCGAGAAGCCCTTGAGCTCGCGGCGGACGACCCGGGTCACGGTGGACCGCCGGGATTGGCGGATGTTGGAGCCGGAGCTTCCACCCGTCTTCGCCTGGGGCGCTTGAGGTGCGGTTGCCTGGGGCGCCCCCTGGGGCGCTGAGGCGGGCGGAGCGGGTGCCTGGGCTTGGGTGTCGGCGGTGCCCCCGGTGTCCCCACCGGCCCCGCTGGCGAGGCGCTCGATCCGCGACTTCGCGAGGTCGGCGAAGGCCCCGTTGGGGTAGCGCTCCAGGTACTTCCAGAGATCGTCGGTGTGCTCGCTGTCCCGCACCGACTTCCAGTACTCGAGCTCGAGGTTCTCGGGCTCCTCCCGCTCGGCCCCGTCCTCCGCGGGCTGGGCGTCCGCCGCTTCGGGGGCGGGGTCCTCCGTCGCCGCCTTCTTCTGGCAGGCGGTGGAGGTCAGGGTGAGGCCCAGGGCCAGCGCCAGGAGCCAGGGCGTCAAGGGTCGGGTCGCAGGCGCCGGTCGCGGTTCGTTCTTCAGGGTACGGGATATCGTCCTGATCACAGTGCTCTCCTCGTGGCAGGCTGCCCTCGTCCGGGCCGGAATTGGATTTCGGACCGTCCCCAACAGACGGGCCGCGATCAAATCGAATAGAAGAACAACGACGGTATCACGGGCGATCCCTCCCCCCGGGACGCCGCCGCGGGGAGGCTCACCAGGTGGAGAACGGGCGGGAGACGAGGTTGGCGTTCTTGTAGCGGTGGTCGTGGGAGACCTCCTCGCCGACCCACGGGGGCAGGTCGACCTCCTGGTCCTCGCTTTCGAGCTCCACCTCCGCCACCACGAGGCCGGCGTTGTCGCCGAAGAACTCGTCGATCTCCCAAACCAGGCCGCCGCGGTGGACTTTGTAGCGGGTCTTCTCGATCAGGGGCCGCAGGCACAGGCCGTCGAGGATCTGCTCCGCCTCGTCGCGGGGGATCTCATACTCGAATTCGGCCCGGCTGAGCCCCTTGGCCTTGCTCTTGAGGTTCAGCTTCGCCCGCTCCCCTTCGAGGCGCACCCGGACGTTGCGCTCCGGCTCCGTGGCGAGGTAGCCCTGGCGGTAGGGCACGCCGTCGCCGGCCACGGCGCGCCAGTCGTCGCCGGCCACGAGAAACTTCCTTTCGATTTCGATTCCCATCACGCGCTCCCCTTGTTGGATTCGTTGGCTTCGAGGGCCGCGAGCACGGTCTCCAGGATCTTCACCCGGGCCCAGCGTTTGTCTTCCCCCTCCACCAGGGTCCAGGGGGCTTCGAGGGAGCTGGTCCGCAGCAGCATGTCCTCCACCGCTTCCGAGTAGGCGTCCCAGCGGTCCCGGTTGCGCCAATCCTCGTCGGTCAGCTTCCAGGATTTGTAGTGGGACCCGCGGCGGGCTTCGAAGCGGCGGAGCTGTTCCTCCGGGCTAATGTGGATCCACAGTTTCACCACCGTCATGCCGGCGGCGGTGAGCTGGCCTTCGAAATCGAGGATCTCGCGGTAGGCCCGGCGCCACTCTTCGGGGCGGGCGAACCCCTCCACCCGCTCCACCAGGACCCGGCCGTACCAGCTGCGGTCGAAGATCAGGATCTGCTTCTCCTGGGGGGACCGCAGCCGGGTCCAGAACCGCCACAGGTAGTGGTGCTCCCGCTCGTCCCCCGACGGCGCCGCGATGGCGTAGACCTGGTAGCCCCTGGGGTCGAGCTTGCTGGTGAGGCGCCGGATGGCCCCCCCCTTGCCGGCGGCGTCCCATCCCTCGAAGACGATCACCAGGGAGCGGGACTGGCGGTAGAGCCGGTGGCCCCACGACCGCATCTCCTTCTGCAACGCCTTCAGGCGCTTTCGGTAGGCGGCCTTGTCGAGGGTGGCCCCGAGGTCGACGGTTTCGAGCATCAGCCCTCCTCCGCCGCGGCGGGATCCGGCCCTTCGCCGGACCCCCCCTCGCCGTTGCGTCCGTCGTCGCAGGAGTCGAGGGAGACGTCGTCCCCGAGGGGTTCGGGGACCTCGAAGCCCCGCCGTTCGAGGGCCTCCTCGAAGCGCCGGGCCACCAGGCGGCACACCTCGTGGCGGGCGAAGCGGAGGTCGGTGGCGGGGACGATGGACCACGGGGCGGCGGCGCTCTCCGTGCGCTCCAGGATCTCTTCGACCAGCAGGTAGTCACGGCCGTAGCGGTCGTGCCTGCCGGAGGACCCGGCCCGCGGCTCCGCGTCGTCGTCCCGCGCCAGGGCCTCGAGGCGACGGCGCTGCTCGTCCTCGCCGATGTGGAGGAAGAACTTGATGATCTCGTAGCGGGAGTCCGTGAGCAGCTGCTCGAAGCGGGTGATGTCCCGCAGCCGCTCCAGCCACGGTTCCCGGCGGGTGAGGCCCTCGCCGGAGTCCTGGAGCTCCACGAGGGTGCGCCAGTACCAGCTGTGGTCGTAGATCGCCATGGCGCCGTAGGGGGGCAGGGTCCTCCAGAAGCGCCAGAGCCAGGGCAGGGGCTGGTGGTGGCTGCGGGGCTCGCGGACCCACACCAGCTCGAACCCCCGCGGCTCCAGGGGCTCGGTGAGCTTTCGGATCACCGCCCCCTTGCCGGAGGTGTTCCACCCCTCGAACACCACCAGGGTGCCGACGCGGGGCGTCCCGCAGGACCCGCTGGAGCTGCAGGAGCCGGAGCTGGAGGGCCGGCATGCGCCGCCGGTACTCCTGCTTCGGCAGGGTCTGATCCAGATTGACGAAATCGAGCAACTAGGCTCGCCTCATAGGGTCCGCAGCCGCGACTCCAGCTGGCTCCACAGCGCCAGGTAGGCGCGGGCGCCGGCCCCGCTGGGGGCGAAGACGGTCACCGGATTGCGATCGAGGCCCATGCGCTCGATGTCGCTGGAGTAGGGGATCGACGCCTCGAAGTAGCCCTCCGACCCCTCGAGGGAGGCGGCGGCTTCGAGGGTCTGGCGGTGCATGGTCTTGCGCCGATCCACCATGCAGAAGAACGGCCAGACCGGCAGCGAAGCGGGCCCCTTGCGGGCCAGGTGCCCCCGCACCTGCTCCAGGGTGCGCATCGACAGGGTGGTGGGGATCATCGGCATCAGCAGCGCCAGGGCCGCCTCGAAGACGCTCTCGGAGGTCGTCGAGAAGCTGGGGGGGCAGTCCAGGAACACCAGATCGTAGTCGTCCGCCAGGGGTTCGAGGAGACGGGCCAGGCGCTTCGCCGGCTTCTTCAGCCCCCCGAGGTCGACGTCCATCTTGCGGTACGAGAAGTCCGCCGGCACCAGGTCGAGCCCTTCGAAGTCGGTACCGCGGATGTGGCTTTCGAGGTCGTTCTTGCCGCCCAGCAGGGCCTTGCGGCCGCCGCGGATCTTGGGCTTGATGCGGAAGTAGAACGACGAAGCCCCCTGGGGATCCAGGTCCCAGATCAGGGTCCGGTACCCGGCGAGGGACGCCAAATGGGCCAGGTTGACGGAGCTGGCGGTCTTGCCGACGCCGCCCTTGAGGTTGTAAAGCGCGATGGTCTTCACGATGATCTGATGCTAACCCACGGTTTCGGCCTGGCCCAAGGCCAGGGCGCCGCGGAACGGAAAAGATTCGGGCAAGATAACGGCCCTCGATCGACTCAGAAGGACCGGCCGAGGGCGCCGTCGATCCGGATGCTCTGCCCGGTGACGTAGGAGGAGTCGTCGGAGACCAGGAAGGCGATCGTCCGCGCCACCTCGGCGACCGTGGCGTAGCGCCCCATGGGGATTTTGGCGATGATGTCGTCCGATTCGGGGTAGCTGTCGGCGAAGCCCGGCAAGAGGGCGTTCATCCGGATGCCGTCGGCGCCGTAGCGGTCGGCGTAGAGCTTGGTGAAGGCCCCCACCGCGGACCGCAGGGCCGAGGAGATGGGGAACATCAGGTTCGGCTCCGCCGCCCCGAGGGTGGTGATGTTGAGGATGGCTCCTCCGCCCTGCCGCTTCATGATCGGCGTCACCAGGCGGGCGAGGCGCACCGAGTACAGCAGCACCAGGTCGAGGGCGTCGTGCCAGTCCTCGTCGGTGAGCTCCAGCAGCTCCCCCTTGGCGGGGTGTCCGGTGTTGGCGACCACGGCGTCGATCCGCCCCCAGCGCTCCATAGCGCCGTCCACCAGGGTGCGCAGGTCGTCGGTGTCGGTGACGGAGCCGGCGACCGCGACGGCGCCGGTCTCGGCGGCGACGTCCGGCGCGCCGGACGGGGAGAGGAGGGCGAGGTGGTAGCCGCGGCGGGACAGCTCCAGGGCGCAGGCGGCGCCGATGCCGCGTCCGGCGGCGGTGACGAGGGCGACGGGTTTGGAATCACTCATGCCGGAAGTCTACGGCATCCCGCTCCCCCATCTATCCGAAGCGTCGAGGCCGGCGGATCGGCAAGGTCGCCGAAGGTCCGCCGGCCTCCGCTGAGCTCAAGGGTCAGGGGTTCGTCGCGGGCTGGTTCCTCACCACCTCGGCGTGCCCCGTCTCGGCGTCGACGAGGACCTGGATCACCTTCTGGTTGCGGGCGACGTTGACGTAGTAGACCGGCTTGGCGTCGGCGTACTCGAGGTGGATGCCGATCACGTGGCCGCCGCCGGTCTGGCCGCCGATCACCACGCCGTCGCCGATGCCGAAGGGAAGCTGGGCGACGCCGTGGCCCACGTTGGGGGGATCGCCGACGAGGCAGGCGATACAGGTGTAGTGCCAGACGGATCCGGCGCCGACGGTCACGTTGACCTGCATCCCTAGGGCCGGCGCGTGGCCGACGCCGTTCCACGCCTGGCTGCACCGGGAGTGGGCGACGGGCATGGCGGTGGGGCGGCCGTGGCCCGGGGTGTCGTTCATCCAAGCGACTCCGGTGGAGCCGCTGGCGTAGACCCAGGGGGTGGTGCCGGAGGGGCAGCCCCCGTCTTGGGCGGCGAAGGACGGCGCCGCGACCAGGACGAGGGCGGCGGCGAGCCACAGGCAGGTGCGGACGGGGCGGGGCATGGACGGGGCTAGAGGCATGGACGGATCTCCTTGGCTGAGCGGGCCGTGGCCCGCGGGTTTGGCCATTCAGCGCAGGGACCCGCGGGATTGCCTCAAACCGATCTGGAGTTGCGCCAAAGTCGGGCGAGCGGCCCTGCCTGAAACGCCCCGTGGCCCGTGGTTCGGCAGGGGCGCCGCTCCCCTTCTTCTCCGTGGTTGATACCTTCAGGGGATTTATTGCGCTATTTATTTGTTGAAGTTGCTCATGTCGGGCGACTTCTTCATCAAAGGAGTCAGACACAATGAGATCAAGAAGCCCCCTGAGTGCACAGGTAGTGACCCTGATCGCCATGTTTGCAGTGCTTGGGACCGGCGCTAGCCAGGCTCAGGCCGAAGACGCTTTCCGCCCCTCCCTGGATCTCGAAGATCGGGGCGGCATGCTCGAAGGATCCGCCGTCACGGAGGTCGGGCAGATCGACTTTCAGGTGGACTACGCCCTGACCGACTACACCGCCGTGTCCTACGTCATGAACGGCAAGCGCATCACCTGGTCGATCGACCTGCAAGAGCGGGGAGTGCTGACGTTAGACGGCCGAAGCGTCGAAAGCAGAGCGATCGTGCCGATGGAGAAGCAGGACGCGGTGGCCTTCAAAAGCCTGCTCCACGCCTTCGAGCTGCACGGTCCCCAGCTCGCCAAGATCGAAGACCCGGTGAACTCGACGGCCGTTCGGCACCTGGTCAAGACGACCGAGTTGCTGTCGATGTACGGCGTCGGCCTGCCCCTACAGGGGCAGAAGCAGATCGACATTGGCCGTGCGATCACCAGCCTCTGCAACCATGTCGGTAGCTGGCGGGCCGCGATCTGGGACGCCAACGGAACGACCAAGTCCAAGAACTTCATCGTCGGAGGGCACGGTGTCTGCAAAGGACATTGCGGCGGAGGGTGTCCGTCTGGGGACCGGGAATACACCCAAGATTGCCTCAACCACGACGCTTGCGTCGGAGAGGAAGGCGCCTGCGCGGCCTGCCCCGTGGGTGTTTGCGGCGACGAATGGTGGGCCGCGTCCGACGACTACGTCAGCGCTCCCAGCTGCTGAGACCGCCACCCGAGATCGTGAACGACGCGGTCTATCTGACCGGCCACCCCTTGGCCATCGATAGCGCGGCGGGCGGGGGCGAGAGTCGCCCCCGCCCGCTTTTGTCTTAGAGTCGATGGTTTTCAGGGATCGGTCAGCAAACGGATCTCCACACTGTTGCGACTCCAGCTCCGGCCGCTGGGCAGGTTGATGAAGGTCGACAGCAGCCCGGTGATGGAGGACCCTCCGGTGATGCGGAGGCGTATCGCCCCCGCCCCCTGCTGGGTCGGCGGGGTCGAGCCGGTGCAGGACGGGCAGAGCCCGGGGCCGTCGTGCCAGCGGACCTGCATCCACGCGTCGGGGCTGGGGCTGGTCTCGCCCTGGACCCAACGGGGCTGGCTGCCGTCGTAGAGGGTGACGTGGGTCATCACGGTATCGGCGGATTCGGAGACCTGGATCCCCCAGCCCGACTCGTCCGGCGGATACCAGATGCCGCTGCGCCCCCAGCCCCCCAGACGGTGCTCGAAGGGCTCGCCGCCGGCCTGGCCGTCGAGGATCCAGGAGAACCAGGCCCGGCGGCGGTCGTCGTCGAAGTGGAGGCGGACGTTCCCCACCGGGTCGAGGGTGGCCGAGGAGCCGTTCCAGGTGGCCTTGTAGAGGGTCTGCGCCCAGATGGCGGAGCTCTTCGGCCCGGTGCCGGGGATGTACCAGATCGGCTTGCCGGACTGGGTGTAGGTGTACCAGAGCAGCGTGTAGTTGCCGGCGGTGTTGGCGTAGAAGTCGAAGCCGCTGCCGGAGCGGGCGGGGTTGTGCCAGAGACCCTCCCGGGGCGTCACCGTCGGCGGCGACAGGAGGATAGAGCGGGGGATCGACGTGTGGCTGGCGCCGTCGGCGTCGGTGACCGTCAGGCTGACGAAGTGGCTACCGTAGCCCGGGAACAGATGCTCGACGACCTGGCCGTACTTGACCACGCCGCCTGGGAGGTTCCAGCGGTACTCGACGATGCCGCGGTCGTCGGTGGAGCGGCTGCCGTCGAGGGTGCGGTCGAGGCCGGTGCCGGAGTGGATCCAACTTGCCACGGGGGCGTGGTTGGGGGCGCTGGTGCCCGGCCCGCCCCCCCGCCGGTGGACGTCCAGGAGCCGATTGGGGGAGCCCGGAAAGATGCGGTGGGGGCTGGCGGGGTCGTCGTCCAGAACGCCGCGGGTGGCCCCCCCGACGATCGCCGCCCGCACCGCCGACGGGTTGGGGACCTTTCCGCCGACGAAGCCCTGCAGGTAGAGGGCGATGGCGCCGGCCACGTGGGGGGCCGCCATCGAGGTTCCGCTCAGGCGGCAGGTGCCGCTGGAGCTCCCCCGGTCGGCGGAGACGATGTGGCCCGCGGGGGCCCAAAGGTCGACGCAGGACCCGAAGTTGGATTCGCAGTCGACGCCGCAGAAGGCGTCGAAGCTGGGGTCGTCTTCCTCCCGCACCCAGCGGCCGTCGTTCGCCTGGTCGTTGAGGTCCGAACCACCGACTGTGATCGTGCCGCTCCCCTGGAGGGTGAACTGGCAGGCGTCCCGACCGCGGTTGCCGGCGGATTGGACGAGGGGGATCCCCGCGGCGATCAGGCGATCGGCGGCGGCCTGGGCCGCAGCCGACCACCCCACCCGGGCGTTGGAGCTGAGGCTCACCAAGGCCGGGGCCTGGTGGTTGGCGATGACCCAATCGAAGGCGTCGATGAGGCTGCCCTCGTCGCCGCCGATGGGGTCCCCCGGTCCGCACTCGTCCACCCGCTTGACGGGATGGAGGGTGACCCCTTTGGCGACGCCGGAGAACGTCCCGCCCAGGATGCCGGCGACGTGGGTGCCGTGGCCGATGGGGTTGCAGTCTTCGACGTCGAAGCGGTTGGGGTGGCCGACGGGGACGGCGGCGTTGACCCCGTTGCCCAGCCGCCCGGCGAATTCCACGTGGTCGGAGCGGATGCCCGAATCGATGACGTAGGCGTGGACCCCCGCACCGGTGGCGGGCTGGTCGTAGAAGCCGTCGAGGGGCGGGCACACCTGGTCGATGCGGTCCAGCCCCCAGTTGCCGTCGCAGTCGTAGCTCGGATCCCGCGGGTCGAGGACCGGGCAGTCCACCACCTGGCTCGACGACGCCGCGGCGGCGGGCGCCTCCACAAGAGCTCCAAGCGGCCCCCCCTGTGCCCCGCGGGCGGCGGGCCGGAAACAGCTTCCCGCCGCCTCCTGCGCGATCGTCAGCAGGCGATTCTGGGAAACATAGGCGACGTCCGGGTCCTGCGCCAGGAGCCTCGCCTGCGCTTCGCCCATGCGGACCACGACCCCCGTCATCGCATGGGCGAAGGATCGCTGGATCTCACCACCGTAGCGGGCCGTCAGCACCTCGGCGGTGTTCCGGACCCGCGAGACAGTCGCGGCGCCGTCCCGCCGGGTGGCGGTGGGGATGCCTTCGAGCACGACGATGTACTCCCCGGCGATGCCGTCCACCGCGGCGGGTTGAAATTTGGGTTCGCTTTTCGAAGGGGCGAGGGGCTTCTGGTTGGCCGACGCTGGAGCGCCGAGAACCAGGGTGGCGACGGCGAGGGTCGCCGCGAGGCGGCGGGCGGCAAGAGCGCGGGCGGCGAGAGAGGGGTGAGCTAAAGGAAGCATCGGTCGAAGTCTCCGTCGTCGAGGATGGATCCCGCCCGCGGCAGCGCGGGCGAGGACTGTCCAAGACGCGACGGGGGACCGAAACCGTGATCAGCGCTCGGCGGGCTCTTCGATCGCTGCGGCGGGTGGGTCGGCGCTCACCGGCTCGACGACCACCGGCTCGACGACCACCGGCTCGACGACCACCGGCTCGGGCATCACCGGTTCGGGCTGGGCCGGGATCACCGCCTGGAACCCGTGTTCCCGCAGGAGGGCGTCGAAGGCGTCGAGGTCGGCTCCAAGGGCGGTGTCGACCCGGGTGCGGAGGTCCCGCCACTGGGCGTCGAGGTCGGTGACGCGATCCCGGGCGCCGCGGGTGATGGGGGGCGTGGAGCCGTCGACGAGCATCAGCAGGAACGCCAGGTGGGCGTCGAGGCGGGTGGGGTAGTTGATGACGTCCTGGATGTTGGTGGCCTTGCGCTGGATGAGCAGGCCGTCGAGCTCGTCGAAGGTGTCCACCAGGGCGTCGCCGGCGTCGTGGATCGGCTCGGCGCCGTCCCGGTCTTCGAGGCGCTGGAGGATGGCCGCCACCTGGGCTTTGGCGTCCGCCAGGCGGTTGGCGGCGTCGTGGACGCTGTGGAGGCGGGATCGAAGGGCCAGCATGAGCTCGCGGCGGGGCTGGTAGTCGGCTTCGGTGAGGCCGGTGCGGGGGTCGGGGAGGATCCGCACCACCCGTTCTTCGGCCCGCTCGCCGCGGGAAAGGCGTATGCGGTAGAGGCCGGGGCCGGCCCGGGGTCCTTTGCGGGCGCCGAAGAGGGCGACCTCGGGGACTTTGGCCGGGTTCTGGTACGAGAGGTCCCACACCCAGCGCTGCATGCCCGTCTCGGTGGAGAGGGGCTTGCCGCCCGGCGGTCCCCCATCGCCGACCTCGGGGTCGCTGGACGCCCGACGCACGAGGCTGCCGTCGGCGTCGAAGACTTCGATCACCAGCGCGGGCTCGTCGGCTTCGTCGTCGGCCTCTGAGTTGCCGTCGGTCTCTGAGTCGGGGGCCCCGTCGTCGTCCGCCGACTCTGGGGCGTCCGTGGTTTCAGGTTCCTCAGCGTGGGACTCCTCAGCGCTAGACCCCACCAGGTAGTGGACCACGACGCCGTTGGGGGGATTGGCGCCGGCGGTCTGGGGACCTTTACCGTCGCGGGTGCCGCCGCCGACGAAGTGGGCGTCCCGGGGCGGGAAGAGGTGGAGGTCGGCGGCGGCCAGGTCGGCGTTCAGATGGTGGAGGGGGGTGAGGTCGTCGAGGATCCAGAAGGCGCGGCCCTGGGTGGCGGCGACGAGGTCGTGGTTGCGGATCGTCAAATCGGTGACCGGCACCGTCGGCAGGCCCAGCTCGAGGGGCTGCCAAGCGTCGCCGCCGTCGAAGGAGACGAAGACCCCCCGCTCGGTGCCGGCGTAGAGCAGACCCGCCCGGGCCGGGTCTTCCCGCACCACCCGGACGATGGTGTTCATGGGCAGGCCGCCGTCGAGCCGCCTCCAGGTGGCGCCGGCGTCTTGGGTGACGAAGATCATCGGCCGCAGGTCGTCGAATTTGTAGCGGGTCACCGCCAGGTAGACGGTGTCCGGATCGTGGGGGGAGATCTCGATGGCGTTGATCAGGGCTTCGACGAAGGGCGTCTCCTCCGACGCCTCATCTTCCCCTGCGGCGCTCCCCTCTACGGGGTTCCTCCTCGGTCCGCCGAGGGCCGCCGGGGTCACGTCGGTCCAGGTGACGCCGTCCACGCTGTCGGATTGGGTGCGGTGGACCCTGCCGTCGTCGCTGCCGGCCCACAGGACGCCGGCGGTATGGGGGGATTCCACCAGCGCCGCCAGGGTGCCGTAGACCTCGCCGCCGGCCCCCTCGCTGGTGATGGGTCCGCCGCCGGGGCCCTGAAGCTCCTCCTGGTCGTGGGTGAGGTCGGGGCTGATGGCTTCCCACGAGACGCCGCGGTCGCGGCTGCGGAGGACCACGTTGGCGGCGTGGTAGAGCGTCTGCGGATCGTGGGCGGAGACGACGATGGGGGCGTTCCAGTTGAAGCGGTAGCGCATGTCCACCGGTTCCGTGGACAGGTTCAGCTGGGGGTAGGCCATGACGTCCCGGGTGGTGCCGGTCTCGGCGTCCCACTCGTCGATCAGACCTTGGTAGCAGCCGCCGTAGACGTAGCGGGGGTTGTCGGGGTCGAAGGCGGGGTAGGCGCTCTCGCAGCCGGCGATGTCGTGCCAGTGGCGCTCACCGAGGGAGGTGTCGTCGGTGGCGCGGGAGAGCAGGGCGATGGCGCTGTTGTCCTGCTGGCCGCCGTAGATTTTGTAGGGGAAGCCGCGGTCGGCGGCGACGCGGTAGAACTGGGCGGTGGGCTGGTTGGATTGGGTCGTCCAGGTGGCGCCGGCGTTCCACGACACGTTGGCCCCGCCGTCGTTGGCGTTGATCATGAACCGGGGATCGTCGGGGTGGATCCACAGGTCGTGGTTGTCGCCGTGGGGGGTGGGGACGCGATGGAAGGTGGTGCCGCCGTCGATGGAGCGCATGGCGGGGGCGTTGAGCACCCACACTTCGTCGGGGTCGGTGGGGTGGGCGAAGACGTGGGTGTAGTACCAGGCCCGGGCCCGCAGCACCCGCTCTTCGTTGACCCGGGTCCAGGTGGCGCCGGCGTCGTCGGAGCGGAAGAGGCCGCCGTCGTCGGCCTCGATCATCGCCCACACCCGCCGCGGGTTCGCCGGCGACACCGCCACCCCCACCTTGCCCATGAGCTCCGGCAGGCCCTTGGTGAGGGGGGTCCAGGTGGTGCCCCCGTCGACGGATTTGTGGAGGCCGCTGCCGGGGCCGCCGCTGTCGATGGTCCACGGACGCCGGCGGTGCTGCCACATGGCGGCGTAGAGGATGCGGGGGTTGGTGACGTCGAGGGCGAGGTCGCTGGCGCCGGTGTCGTCGTCCACGTGGAGCACCCGCTTCCAGGTGAGCCCGCCGTCGACGGATTTGTAGATGCCGCGCTCGGGGTTGGGGCCCCAAAGATGTCCCTGGGCCGCCACCCAGACGGTGTCGGGGTCCCGGGGGTCCACCTGGACCCGGGAGATGTGGCGGGTGGAGGCCAGCCCGAGGTGGATCCACGTCTCGCCGCCGTCGGTGGAGCGGTAGACGCCGTCGCCGTGGGTGGTCATCACGCCGCGGACCGGCGACTCCCCCATCCCCACGTAGACCACGTTGGGGTCGCTGGGGGCGACGGCGATGGCCCCCACCGAGCCGGTGGAGAAGAAGCCGTCGGACACGTTGCGCCAGTGGAGCCCGGCGTCGGTGGTTTTCCACAGGCCGCCGCCGGTGCCGCCGAAGTAATAGGTAAAGGGGTCCTGGATCACCCCCGCCACCGCCGTCGACCGGCCGCCGCGGAAGGGTCCCACGAGCCGCCACTCCATGGCCTGGAAGAGTGCCGGGTCGAAGCCCGCCTCCGCCTTCGTCCCATCGTCGTCGCCCCGGTCCGCGGCCGTCGCCGGTGGGCCCCAGAGGACGAGGGGGAACATCGAGACGGCGACGAGGATCGACAATCGGTGGAAACGCATGGAGGGCTCCTTCGCGCTGGGATGATCGGAGGCGCGATGCTAGCAAGTTCCCGCGGGGGGATGCCCTGGGGAGGTCGTCCCGCGGTTCTGCGCGCGGCCAGCCTCAGCCGTGCTCGAAACCGCGGGACTCGTGAAACCGGTGTCCAGGGGCCGGCCAACGGCCAACTCGAGGTGGTTCGTCCCGCGGTTCTGCGCGCGGCCTGCAAAACTCGCGGGGGTCGACGTCGCTCGGCGTTGCCCCGCCGCGATGCCCGGGGGTCGCTGAGGATCGACCGTTGCTCCAGCTCGAACAGTTTCGGCCGTGCTCGAAACCGCGGGACTCGTGGAACCGGTGTCCAGGGGCCGGCCAACCCGGCGGGGGTCCTCCCGCGGTTCTGCGCACGGCGTGAGTCGACCTTTCGGTGGATTTGCCTTACGCTGGACCCTTGCCACTTAAAACGTGATCGAAGCAGGAGGAGGATCCATGAGCAACGGGACCCTGAGCAGCGCGGGTGGACGGAGGCAGACGGATCTCGCCAAGCTGGTGGTGGAACTGGCGAGCGACGAGGCGAGGCTGAAGGAGTACCAGTCCGATCCCCAGGGGGTGAGCGCCGCCGCCGGGCTGACCCCCGAGGAGCAGGAGGTCCTCCAGCAGGGGACCTTCGCCGCCATCGTGCAGTTCTTCTTCGAGGATCCGCGGGGGGACATCACGACGATCAACGTCGGTTCCGGGACCGGACCGGGGACCGGGGGAGGGGGCGGCGGCGACTGAAGGTCGCTAGGGCCCAAGCGCTCCAGAATCACGGTCCACTAGGGCCTGGCGGCGAGCCAGGCCTTCGCGTCGGCCACGTCTTCGGGGGCGAGATCGCCTTCGCTCCATAGATCGACGAACTGCTGGAGAGGTGCTTCTGCTTCGGAATCCCGGCCCCGCCGACGCTCCACCTCGCCGATCCAGTAGTGACTCTTCACCCAGGGCAGCGGTCGCTCCAGGCGCTCCGATCCCATGGCGCGGGCGGCTCGGAACCATCGAAGAGCGGCCTTGGTGTCGCCGGCGGAAAGGTGGGCCCGGCCGAGGTGGACGTAGATCGGGATGTGATCCGGCAGCGAGTGCCAGTGGATCTCGATGCCCCTCGGCGGTAGGAGCGTCTCCGCGGCTTTCAGGTGCTCCAGGGCCGCGGACGGATCCCCCCGCTCCAGCGCCAGGCGCCCCGCAAGGTGGCGCCAGTGACGCTCCTCGACCCGGTTGGGGCGCAGGGCCTCCCGCCGTTCGAGCTCGGCGAGGAGGCCCTCTGCCGCGGCACGATCGCCGCGCCGCAGCTGGGCCAGCGCTGAGATGGCGATCCCTCGGAGCTCCGGCCACTCGCCCCGGCCCCGGATCCGGGCCAGATCGGCCTGTTCGAGGGCCAAGGGCAGATCGCCCCGCCCCAGGGCGACGTTCGCCGCCCAAACGTGGGCCATGGCCGCTTTGCCCTCCGGGCCGGGCCACTCGGCGGCGGCGGCCAGGAAGTCCTCGATGGCCTCCGTCGACCGGCCGCGGAAAAGATGGACGTTGGCTTCGGAGACCGCGCCCCGCCATCGGTCCGAGGGGTCCGGACTGGCGAGCAGCTGCCGGGCTTCGGAGGTCGCCGCGTTCCAGTTCCCCAGGAGAGTCTGGCGCCTCCAGCGTACGAAGCTGAGGATGGCTTCGCCGGGCCGGAGGCGCTCGGCCTCCTCCAGGGAAAGGGCGGCTTGGTCGAGATCTCCCGACAGGAGAAGGTTCCAGCCCAGGGCCATCTGCCCGAACCAGTTCTCGGGCTGGGCCCTCGTCAAGCGCCGGAGGAGGCGGTGGCCGCGGACGGGATCGCCCTGCGCCGCGTAGACGTTCGCCAGGTTCACGTAGTCGCCGGCGAAGTCGACCCGATTCTCGACCAAGTCTTCCAACTCCGCGGCGGCGTCTCCGAAACGTTCGTGAACCGCCAGCAGGACCGCCCGGTGGGACGCCCAGGCCCGCTGGCCCGGGTACCTCGCCAGGGCCCGGCGGTAGGCCTCGATGGCTTGGTCGTAGGTCTCCCAGGAGGTGGCGTAGAACGCCGCCTCGATGGAGTCCCGCAGGTGCAGGGGCAGGCGGTCGGCGTGCTCCACCGCCCGCCTGGAGACCTCCCGGGCCTCGGTCTCCCGCTTGAGGGAGCCGTACATCTTGCTCAGGTCCACGAGGGCGAGGGCGAAGCCGGGGTCGATCTCCACCGCCCGCTCCAGGAGGGCCGCCGCCTCCAGGATTTTGGAGCGGCGGTGGAGGGCGATCCCCTCCACGTACAGCCGCCACGCCTCCAGCGACGAGGTGGTGACGGCGGTGACCGGCGGCGCCGGCGGGAGCGGCGCCGCGGGCGGATCCGCGGTGGAGCCCGGATCGTCGGCGAAGTGCTGCTGTAGGGAGGCGCCGAGGTCGTCGATCAGGCCGAAGAGGCTCTCCTCGCCGCGGCCCTCCACCCGGCCCGCCGCCAGCACCGCGCCCCCCTCCGGGTCTTCGAGCTGGAAGCTCAGGCGAAACACCTCCCCCACCCGGGCGAGATTACCGCTCACCACCGCCGCGGCCCCCGTCTGCTCGGCCACCCGCTGCGCCAGGCCAGGTCGCGGTGTCCCGTCGTTCAAGGCGTCCAGCTCCGCCAGCACCTGGTAGAGGCGCCCCGACCCCAGGATTTCCAGGTCCGGGGACTGGGCGAGGTCGGTGGCCAGCATTTCCGCCAGGCCGTGGCGGAGCCAGTCGAGGGACGGGTCGCCGGTGAGGTTCTGGAACCGCAGGACGGCGACGGACGTCCTGCCGTCGTCGGCCGGCGGGGCTTCCTCGGGGGTCCCGATCCCGGGGGCCTCCGCCTCGGCCGGCGGTTCTAGGGTTGAGTCCGCGGGTCTCCACAGGGCGACGGCCAGGGCCCCCGCGACGGCCAAGACCGCGGCGGCGGCCAGGGCCGCGGCGGGGGCGACCCGGGGCCAGCGGTGGCCGGCGGGGGGACCGGCCTGCGGCGCGGTGCCGGATTCGAGGTCCGCCAGTACCTCGGCGGCGGAGGCGTAGCGGTGGTCCGGATTCTTGACCAGGAGCTTCGACACCACCGCGGCGAGGGCCTCGGGCACTTCGGGCCTGATCTGGCCCAGGGGCTCGGGGTCCCGCCCGAGGATCGACAGCACCACCCCCTTGCCCCCGTCGGAGCGGAAGGGGCGGTGCCCCGCCAGCATTTCGTAGAGCATCACCCCGAGGGCCCAGAGGTCGGCGCGGGCGTCGACGGCGCCCTCCCCGATCTGCTCCGGCGCCATGTAGGCGGGGGTCCCGGGGGAGGTACCGGTGCGGGTGAGGTTGGCGTCGTCGCTGACCTTGGCGATGCCGAAGTCGAGGATCTTGGCCTCCCCGCGGTCGGTGACGATGACGTTGGCGGGCTTGACGTCCCGGTGGACGATACCGGCGGCGTGGGCCTGGTCGAGGCCCCGGGCCACCTGGATCGCCAAGGTCCGGGCGTCGTCGACGCCGAGGGGGCCCCCGGCGATCTTCTCCGCCAGGGTCTCCCCGGGGTAGAAGGGCATCACCAGGAAGAGCTCCCCGGAGGGTCCTTCCCCGAGATCGTGGAGGGTGCAGATGTTCGGATGGTCGAGGGCCGAGGCGGCCCGCGCCTCCCGAAGGAATCGCTTCCGGACGCTGGGGCTGTGGAGCCACTCCGGGGCGAGGATCTTGAGGGCCACCCGGCGCCCCAGTCGGGTGTCTTCGGCCTCGTAGACCTGCCCCATGGCGCCGGCCCCCACCCGGCGGACGACGCGGTACGGTCCTAAGCGATGGCCGGCGCCGATGGTGTCGTGGCTTTGGTTCTCGTCCCCGGAGTCGTCGTCCCCGGGGTGGCTCACCAGGCCGCCGTCCTCGGTGCCCTGCTGCAGCCCGTGTCCACCGTCCAGCTCCGGGTCCCGGGCCGGGTCGGAATGGGCATTATCCTGGGGTGGATCGGGGGGCGACATCGCGCCGCAGCCTAGCAGCCCGCGGGCCGCCCCAGGCGCGGGGCGACGACAGGCTTTATGGCGTCGGGAACGGGTTTGTGACAGATTGTTCCCATCATGGACGCGACGTCTCCGGCCCCCCAACCCTCGGCCGACCCACCGCCGGCCAGCGGACCGCTGCTGCGGGTCCGCGGGCTTCGAAAGTCCTACGGCGGGCGCGAGATCCTCTCGGGGGTCGATTTCGAGCTCGGGCGGGGGGATTCGCTGGTGATCCTCGGCCGTTCGGGGAGCGGCAAGAGCGTCACCCTGCGGCAGATCAACGGTCTGGAGCAGCCGGACGACGGCAGCGTCCAGCTCGACGGCGAAGAGCTGACGGGGCTGCGGGAGCAGGAGCTGTTCCCGTTCCGCCGTCGGATCGGCATGCTGTTCCAGAGCGGCGCCCTCTTCGACTCAATGAACGTGCTGGAGAACATCGACTTTCCGCTGCGGGAGCACACCTCACTGGGGAAGGACGAGATCGCCGAAGGGGTGCGGGAGAAGCTCGCCATGGTGCAGCTCCCCGGCATCGAGGAGCGCATGCCGAGCGACCTTTCGGGGGGAATGCGCAAGCGGGTCGCCCTGGCCCGCTCCCTGGCCCTCGAACCGGAGCTGATGCTCTACGACGAGCCCACCACCGGCCTCGACCCGGTGACCTCGGCGGCCATCGGCCAGCTGATCCAGCACACCCAGCGGGAGCTCGGGGTCAGCTCGGTGATCGTGACCCACGACCTGCCCCTGGCGCGGACCGCGTCGCGGCGCCTGGCCTTCCTCTTCGAAGGGCGGTTCCGGTTCTACGGCACCTGGGCTGAGGCCGACGCCAGCGACGATCCGGTGTTGACGGGATTCCTGTCGGGACGGGCGGAGATGGACGATGCCGCGTGACGCCGGGAGCACGGTCCGCGTCGGCGCGCTGCTGCTGGCGGCGATGCTGGCGTTCGCCGTCGGGGTGTTCCTGATCGGCGAAGAGAACAACCTCTTTCGGCCGATGAACCGCTACGAAGTGCGCTTCGAGTCGGCGTCGGGGCTGCAGGAGGGGAATCCTGTCCAGCTCAACGGCGTCTCCGTCGGCCGGGTGGAGCGGATCGTCCTCGCCGAGGACCCCAGCGAGCAGATGTTGACGGTGCGGATCCTGGTGGACCGGCGCTACGCCCGCAGGGTGCGCCGCGACTCCCAGGCCCGGATCAAGACCCTGGGCCTCCTGGGGGACAAGTTCGTCGAGATCACCTCCGGGTCCGACGAGGCGGTCGTCATCCCCAACGACGGCGAGATCGACGCCGCCCCCGCCACCAACGTGGACCGCCTGATCGCCTCCGGCGAGGACGCGGTGGAGAACATCGTCGCGATCTCGGTGAGCCTGGCCAAGATCCTCGACCGCCTGGAGCGCGGCGAGGGGGTCCTCGGCCAGCTCATGGCGCCGGTGCCCAAGCGGGAGGGGGACAAGCCGATGGTGGAGACCGTCCGCGGTTTCCTCGACACCGTCGACCGTCTCGGCGCCGCCCTGGAGGAGGGCAAGAGCCCGGCGGCGAGGATGCTGTTCGACGAGGAGATGGGGGCTTCCCTATCGAGGTCCGTGGAGCGGTTCGAGTCCGTGGCGGAGCGCTTCGACGGGGCCGACGGCCTGCTCCCCAGCCTGCTGGAGGACCCGGCGATGAAGGAGCGGGCCGAGACCACCCTTGCCAACCTCGAATCGGCGTCGACCCGGCTGGCGGCCCTGGCCCAGGAGCTCGAATCCAGCGACGGCCTGCTGCCCCGGCTGATGAGTGACGAAGCCTACGCCGAGCGGATCACCGGCGAGCTGGAGGAGTTCCTCGAACGCCTCAACCGCCTGGCGGAGAAGGTGGAGGGGGGCGACGGCACCGTGGCCCGGCTGATCGAGGACCCCGCGGTCTACGAGGCGATCAGCGATATCATCGTCGGCGTCGAAGAATCCAAGCTCCTCCGATGGCTGGTGCGCAACCGCCAGCGGGCGGGCATCGAGAAACGGTACCGCGACGAGTCCTCGGCACCCGACGCCGACGATTCGGGCACGGAGCCCTAGTGTCCCCGCGGGTCCCCCGGATCCCCCAGAGACGACCATGAGCCAACACATTCTCATCACCGGCGGGGCCGGCTTCATCGGTACCCACCTCACCCGGCGCCTGCTGGACCGCGGGGAGCGGATCACCGTCCTCGACGACTTCAACGACTACTACGACCCCGCCCGCAAGCGCCGCAACGTGGCCCCCTTCGCGGACCACCCCGACCACCGACTGGTGGAGGGGGACATCCGCGACGCCGAGCTGGTGGACCGCCTGTTCCGCGGTGAGGACAGCGGCGGCTGGGGCGGATTCGACGGAGTTGTCCATCTGGCGGCCCGCGCCGGCGTGCGGCCGAGCCTTGCGGAGCCGATCCTCTACGAGGACGTCAACTGCATCGGTACCCTGCGGCTCCTGGAGGCGGCCCGTCGGCACGGGCCGAAAAACTTCGTCTTCGGCTCGTCGTCGTCGGTCTACGGCATCAACGAAAAGGTCCCCTTCGCCGAGGACGACCCCGTGGAGCAGCCCATCAGCCCCTACGCCACCACCAAGCGGGCGGGGGAGCTGCTGTGCTTCAACTACCACCATCTCTACGGCCTGCGGACCTCGTGCCTGCGTTTCTTTACGGTCTACGGCCCGGGGCAGCGCCCCGAGATGGCGATCCACAAGTTCACCGACCTCTTGGCCCGGGGGGAGACGATCCCCCTCTACGGCGACGGCGGCACGCGGCGCGACTACACCTATGTCGACGACATCGTCGACGGCATCGTCGCCGCCTACGACCTGGCGCCGGGGTTCGAGATCTTCAACCTGGGCGGGGCCGAGACCACCCGCCTCGGAGATCTGGTGGAGTGGCTGGCGGCGGAGCTTGCCGTCGAGCCGAGGATCGAGTATCTTCCCGATCAGCCGGGCGACGTTCCCATCACGTATGCCGACGTCAGAAAGGCCGGACGACTTCTTGGTTATTCCCCCCGCGTCCCCATCCGCGAAGGTCTGCGCCGGTTCGTAGCCTGGTACCAATCCGAATCCTGAGCACACAACGCGTTAGCGGTTGACGAGCCCAGCCGGCGGCTTCGAACGGCCTTCCACAGGCCCCTTCCTTCGATCCCGAGGTCGCCCTCTTTCTCCCGAGCCGGACCCCGCCCGCGCATCCCATTTGGAGCACCAAGAACCATGAAGATCTGCGTCGTAGGCAGTGGCTACGTCGGCCTGGTGACCGGCGCGTGCCTGGCCGACTTCGGCATGGACGTGACCGGTGTCGACAAGGACACTGGCAAGGTAGAACGCCTGGGTCGGGGAGAGATTCCGATCTTCGAGCCGGGGCTGGCCACGCTGGTGCGCAAGAACATGGAACAGGGGCGGCTGCGCTTCACCACCGACCTCGGCCCCGCGGTGGAAGAGGCGAGGGCGGTGTTCATCGCCGTCGGCACGCCCCCCCGCCCCGACGGCTCGGCGGACCTGAAGTTCATCCGCCAGGTGGCCGAATCCATCGGTGAGCACCTGAACGGGTACAAAGCGATCATCACCAAGAGCACCGTGCCCACCGGCACCGGCGCCATGGTGGAGGAGATCGTGCGGGAGAAGAGCGGCGGCCGCCACGAGTTCGCGGTGGTCTCGAACCCCGAATTCCTACGCGAAGGGTCCGCCATCGAGGACTTCCGCTACCCCGACCGCGTGGTCATCGGCAGCCGCGACCCCAAGGCGATCGAGATCATGCACCAGATCTACGCGCCGCTGAAGCGGGCGAAGGTGGCCTTCGTCGACACCGACGTCGAAACCGCCGAGATGATCAAGTACGCATCGAACGGCTTCCTCGCCACCAAGATCTCGTTCATCAACGAGATGGCCAACCTCTGTGAGGCCTACGGCGCCGACGTCGAGACCGTCGCCCGGGGCATGGGGCTGGACGAGCGCATCGGACCGCGGTTCCTGCACCCCGGACCGGGCTTCGGCGGCTCCTGCTTCCCGAAGGACACCCGGGCGGTCTCCCAGATCGCCCACGAGCGGGGCCTGCGGTTCCGCATCATCGACGCCGTGCTGGAGGTCAACACCCTGACCCAGGACCGCATGGTGGAGAAGGTGCGCCACGCCCTGGGGGGCGAGATCGAAGGCAAGACCGTCGCCGCCCTCGGGCTGGCCTTCAAGGCCAACACCGACGACGTGCGGGAGACCCCGGCGCTGCCGATCCTCGGCGCCCTGCACGAAGCGGGGGCGAAGATCCGGGCCTACGACCCCGAGGCCATGGGGACCTTCCAGGACGAGTTCCCCCACAGCCTCGAATACTGCGACGACGAGTACCAGGCGGCGGAGGGGGCCGACGCGCTCCTCATCCTGACCGACTGGAATCAGTTCCGCGCCCTCGAATTCGGCCGCATGCGTCAGCTCCTGGCGCGGCCGCTGGTGATCGACCTGCGCAATCTCTACGAGATCGAGGCCGTCACTCGCCACGGACTGCGCTACGTGTCCGTCGGCCGACCCGACGGCGTACCCGAATCCGCCACTTGACCGGACGCCGAAAAGAGCTTCGAGAGGAGGCATCGTGAAGACCGCCTTGGTGACAGGGGGGGCCGGTTTCCTCGGTTCCCATCTTTGCGACACGTTGCTGGCCAGGGGCCACCGCGTGATCTGTGTCGACAATTTCATCACCGGCCGGCGCGGCAACCTCTCGCACCTCGAGGGTCGCGACGACTTCCGCATCCTGGAGCACGACATCTCGAAGCCGTTCCACGTCGACGAGGACGTGGACTTCGTGCTGCACTTCGCGTCGCCGGCGAGCCCCATCGACTATCTGGAGCTGCCGATCCAGACCCTCAAGGTCGGCTCCCTGGGGACCCACAACGCCCTCGGCCTCGCCCGGGCGAAGAACGCGCGGCTGCTGCTCGCCTCCACCTCGGAGGTTTACGGCGATCCGCTGGTCCATCCCCAGCCCGAAACCTACTGGGGCAACGTCAACCCGGTGGGGCCGCGGGGGGTCTACGACGAGGCCAAGCGCTTCGCCGAAGCCATGGTGATGGCGTACCACCGGGTCCACGGCCTAGAAACCCGCATCGTGCGGATCTTCAACACCTACGGCCCCCGCATGCGCCCGCGGGACGGCCGGGTGGTGCCGGCGTTCATCCAGCAGGCCCTGCTGGACGAGCCGATCACCGTCTTCGGTGACGGTTCCCAGACCCGCTCCTTCTGCTTTGTCGACGACCTGGTGAACGGCATCCTGCGGCTGCTGGAGAGCGACCGCGTCGACCCGACGAACATCGGCAACCCCCACGAGATGACCATCCTCGAATTCGCCGAGCGCATTCGGGAGCTGACCGGGAGCCGCAGCGAGATCGGCTTCAAGCCCTTGCCGGTGGACGACCCGAAGATCCGTCAGCCCGACATCGCGATGGCCCGGGAGCACCTGGACTGGGAGCCGCGGGTGCCGCTGCGGGACGGGCTCAGCAAGACCATCGACTACTTCCGCCAGGTGCTGGTGGAGGAAGGGCGCCTGCCCGCCGAGGCGTCCTGAACCGCCGAGGAGGTTGACCATGTCCGATCTGGTGTTTTGCAAGCGGGCGCGGACCTGGGGTCCGCCGGCCCAGAACGTGCCGTACGGAGGGGCCCTCGGCGACGAGATCCGGGCCCACGTCTGTGACGCCAGCTGGCAGGAGTGGATCGCCATGGAGGTCATGGTGATCAACGAGCTGCGGCTCAACTTCATGGACCCCAAGTCGCAGGAGGTCCTGGTCCAGCACCTGCGGGAATTCCTCTGCCTCGACACCGAGGTGGAGCCCCCGGGTCCTCCCCCCTCCTCCTGACCCCGGAAGGGTCACGGCCGGCGCCGTTCCCCGCGTCGCCGGCCCAAGGCGCCATGTCGTCCCCCATCGCCGATCCCGGAAAACGCCGTCAGATGCTCGGGCGCCTGCTGGTGCTCGGGGCCCTCGGCGTCAGCGGAATCCTGCTGGTGCGCTTCACGCCGGTGGGGGACCTGCTGAACCAGGAGCGCCTCCCCGCCCTGTTCGCGGCGTTCGGGGAGAAGCCTTGGGCCCCGGCGGCGCTGATCCTGGCCTACTGCGTCATCGCCCCCGTCGGCCTGCCGGCGACCCCCTTCGTGGTGAGCGGTGGCCTGGTCTTCGGGCCCCTCCTGGGGGGGGCGTACAACACCCTCGGGCTGGTGGGGGGCGCCATGATCAGCTACTGGGTGGGCAAGGCCATGGGCCGGGAGGCGGTGGTCCAGCTCGCCGGCCCGCGGCTCCGGCGGGCGGAGAAGCTCTTCGAGCGGCGTGGCTTCTGGCCGCTGGTGCAGATCCGCTTCCTACCCCTGCCGTTCGCCCTGGTGGGCTACGCCGCCGCCCTCGCCGGCGTGCCCACCGGCCGCTACTTCGTCACCTCCACCCTCGGCTTGATGCCGTCGGCCTTCGCCCACACCTACTTCGCCCCGGCCCTGATCAACGCCGCCCTGGCGGGGGAACGGCCCTACGGCCTGGTGGTGGCCTACGGCGCCGTCCTGCTGTCGTTCAACCTCATCGTCGGCTGGCCGCAGGTCCGCTCGGCCCTCGCCCGCCGCCGCCGCTACCGCGAGCTCAAGGCGATCCGCGACGCCCGCCGCCCGAACGGGCGGTAGACGGTCCCCAGAAGCACGGTCCCCGGAAGCACGGACCGCGGGATCCCCACTCGTCGAACCCTCTCCGGGGTAGGGGCGGGGCTTGCCCCCGCCCGCGCAGGAAAAACACTGGCTGGAGACTGCCGACGCGAGGTGAAACTCGAGACGACCGTCACGCCGAGGCACAGGCGGGGGTGCTCAGGTATGGGTCCATACGCGAAAGCAAAACCTACTCTCGGATTCGAAACCTCGGCGATCCTGCCAAGACGGGCGGGGGCAAGCCCCGCCCCTACGCCGGAAACCGACCGGGGTCGTGATCACGCTACCCACTTTTGGCATGCCGACTAGTGTTGAGATGCCCTGTTTAGCAAAGGCGTAAACGGGGCGTATATACTGGAGGCGTGAGCGACCCGGGGACATCGATTCGGCGGATCCTGCACTGCGACATGGACTGCTTCTACGCGCAGGTCCACATGCGGGACGACCCCGCCCTGCGGGGCAAACCGGTGGTGATCGGGGGCAGTCCTTCGGGGCGCGGGGTGGTGGCGGCGGCGAGCTACGAAGCCCGGGCCTACGGCGTGCGCTCCGCCATGCCGGCGTCCCAGGCGGTCAAGCGGTGTCCCCACGCCGTCTTTCTGCGCTCCGATTTCCCCCGCTACCGCGAAGAGTCCGCCAAGATCTTCGAGATCTTCCGCGAGTTCACCCCCATCCTGCAGCCGGCGTCCCTCGACGAAGCGTATCTGGACGTGTCCTCCCACCTGGGGCCCTGGGGCAGCGCCACCGCCGTCGCCCAGGAGATCCGCCGGCGGGTGCGGGAGGAGCGGGACCTGACGGTCAGCGTCGGGGTAGGCCCCAACCGGCTGATCGCCAAGATCGCCTCGGACTACCACAAGCCCGACGGTCTGACCGTGGTGCGGCCGCGGCAGATCCGCGAGTTCCTGGACCCACTGCCGGTGCGGCGCCTCCACGGCGTCGGCCCGGCGACGGAGCGGCGCCTCGAAGCCCTCGGGGTGAAGACGGTGGGGGACCTGCGGCGCCTCACCGTCGAGGAGCTACAGACCCGGTTCGGTCGCCACGGACGTGGGATGTACGAGTACGCCCGGGGCATCGACGAGCGGCCGGTGCGCACCCATCGGGAGCGCAAGAGCCTGGGCCACGAGCGGACCTACTCCAAAGACCTCGAATCGCTGCACCAGATGGACGAGCAGATCGAGTGGCTGTCGGAGAAGGTGGTGGAGGGGCTGGAGCAGCGGGAGCTGTCGGCCCGGACGGTGACCGTGAAGGTGCGCTACGGCGACTTCACGACCCTCACCCGGGCCCGCAGCCTGACGGATCCCACCGCGTCGATAAGGACCATCACGGCCATCGCCAAGCAGCTGCTGCGGCAGACCGAGGCGGGGGACCAGCCGGTCCGGCTGCTCGGGGTCACCGCTTCGGGTTTCGAGCAGCCGGCCAGCCTCCAGCTCTGGCTCTTCGACGAGCCTTGAGGGCCCTCCTCGGGGAGGCCCCCCGAGGAGCCCTAGGCGTCCTGCTTCAGGTCGCCGATCAGCGCCTTGATCGGCACGGTGAAGGCGATGTAGAGGGCTCCGGCGACGAGCACGAAGGTGGCGACGGTGCCGAAGAGGCTCGGCAGCGGCATCGACTCGATGCGCCCGGCCACCAGTCCGGCGATCAGGTTGCCGAGGGCGGCGCCCATGAACCAGGTGCCCATCATCTGGCCGACGAGGCGCTGCGGGGACAGCTTGGTGACGCTCGACAGCCCCACCGGCGACAGGCAGAGCTCACCGGCGGTGTGCAGGAAGTACGTGACGATCAGCCACATGGGGCTGACGCCGGCGAAGCCGTCGGTGTTCTCCGGGATGTAGGTCGAGCCCCAGGCCATCACCAGGAAGCCGCCGCCGAGGAGCACCAGGCCGAGGCCGAACTTTACGGGGATGGACGGCTCGCGGCTACCGAGGGCGACCCACAGCCAGCCGAAGATCGGCGCGAACAGGATGATGAACAGAGGGTTCACCGACTGCAGCCAGCTGGCGGGGGCCTCCCAGCCGCCGATGAACCGATCGGTGTAGCGCTCGGCGAAGAGGTTCATCGAAGAGCCCGCCTGCTCGAAGCCGGACCAGAAGAGGGCGGCGCCGACGAATAGGAGGAAGATCACCACGACCCGCTTCTTCTCTCGGGAGGTGAGGCCGCCGGCCGCGAGGATGTAGCCGAAGTAGACCACCGCCAGGCCGACGATGACGACCCCCATGGACTGGGCGACCCCTTCAAGGGTGAGCCCTAGGCTCTGGCTGAGCAGCGCCACCACCACGATCGCCCCCACCACGGCGCCGCAGGCGGCCCACAGGCGGGTCCAATCCCGCTTCCGGGTCTCGGCGGTTGTGCCCTGGAGGCTTCCGGCGTCCCCCAGGTATTTGAGGCCCATCTTGTACTGGACGAGTCCCAGGGCCATGCCGAACCCCGCGGCGGAGAAGCCGAGGTGCCAGTTGACCTCTTCCCCCAGGTAGCCGCAGAGGAGGGGGCCGCCGAAGGCGCCGATGTTGATCCCCATATAGAAAAGGGAGAAGCCGGCGTCGCGGCGGGCGCCCTTCTCGGGATAGAGGTCACCGACGATGGCGCTGACGTTGGGCTTGAGCAGGCCGGTGCCGATGACGATGAGCACCAGGCCGGCGTAGAACGAGGCCGCCGACAGACCTTCGAGGCCCGGGATGATCGGCACCGCCATGGTGAAGTGCCCCGCGGCGATGATCACGCCGCCGACGAAGACCGCCTGCTGCTGGCCGATCAGGCGATCGGCGATCCAGCCCCCGGGGAGGGCGGTCAGGTACACGCCGGCGGTGTAGAGGCCGTAGATGGCGGCGGCCTTGGCGTCCGTGAGGCCGAAGCCGCCGTTCTGCAGGGCGTCGACCATGAACAGCACCAGAATCGCCCGCATACCGTAGTAGCTCAGGCGTTCCCACAGCTCGGTGAAGAAAAGGGTCGAGAGTCCCCTCGGGTGTCCGAACCATTCTTTGTCGGCTGCGGTGGCTTGGCTCATCGAGACCTCCGGTCGAACGGGGGCGCGGAGTCCGACCCCCACATGGGTGGTTCGGGTCGTCGCCGCTGGAGGAGCCACGCCCGTCGCTTCTTGGCTCGATGCCGAGCAAATACCGTTCCATCCCCACGATCGCCGAAGAGCGACGGGAGAGTGGAGACGCCCCGGTGCGGGGACCCTTTGCTACGTCTTGGTTTCGAGCCGAGGCAAGGATAGGGAATCCGCTGTCGATCCGCAAGCACGGGGGGACGGGCGGACTCCGGCGGACCGCGGAGCGGTGGCGCTGATTCGATCTGGGGAGGTTGGGAAACCGGGGACGGGGAGGGAAGGAATGGTCGGGGCGAGAGGATTCGAACCTCCGGCCTCACGGACCCGAACCGTGCGCTCTACCAGGCTGAGCTACGCCCCGAAGCGCTTCCGGCCAGCTCGCACAGGGGCGATTCGGGACGGCCGTGAAGCGGACCGGAAGGATACCGCCGGCCCTCCCCCGGGTCAAGGGTAGAAGCGCGCTCCGCGGCCCCGGGCGTCGCCGAAGCCGCACGGAGCGTCCTCTGGAGTGGACGGGGAGGCGGCGGGCAGCGCCGCGTCCTGTCCGGCGCCGCCCCGGCGCGGGCCTGGCACGCCCCTTGCGAAACCGAACCGCTAACGAACGCGAACTGTTTGCATGCCGATACCGATACGGAGGAAGCCATGAAAAAGAATCGATTGCAGACGACCCAGCCAGCAGGCGCCCTGGCGGCGCTCGCCCTGACGGCGCTTTTGACCGCGACGACCGCGTACGCCCAGGACCCGACCCCCCGCGCCGAGTTCGGCGACCTGGTGGAGGTCTCCGAAGTCCTGCTGGACGTCCTGGTCACCGACCGCGACGGCAACGTCGTCATCGGGCTCGGCCCGGAAGACTTCGTGATCGAGGAGGACGACCAGACCCGGAACGTCACCGGGGTCAGCTTCTACAGCAACCGGTTCCAGCTGCGGGAAGGGGAGAAAGGGGTTCAGAACCCGCTGCCCAACGAAGTCCCCGCCGACCGCTACTTCATCCTCTTCTTCCACGACCAGCGGCGGCAGTTCGACCCCCGCAGCCGACTCGTCCGCAAGCAGCTGGAGGCCAGCCGACAGGCCAAGCGCTGGGTGCAGGAGGAGATGCTGCAGGGGGATTGGGTGGCGGTGGCGAGCTACGACGTGAAGCTGAAGGTCCAGAGCGACTTCACCCAGGACCGCGCCAAGCTGGTGGAGGCCATCGAGAGCGCCTCGAAGAGCAAGGACCCGGGGAACCAGTGGGCCTCCAGGCGACCGGCGGCGGAAGAAGACAAGCCCTCCCTGCTGGCCCACCTGCCCAGCGGCGACCAGCTGCGGGACGAGAGCAAGAACATCTACGACGGCATCAGCCTCGTGGCGGAGGCCACCCGGGACATCCTCGGGCGCAAGAACCTGCTGATGTTCACCACCGGCTTCGGCGAGGTGCGGCGTACCGCCGGCACCGGCGGCTTCCTCCAGGGTGCCTTCATGGCCCGCCCGGACGAGCGCTTCTACCCGGAGCTCGAACAGAGCCTGAACGACAACAACGTCGCCGTCTACCCCATCGATCTCACGCCGAACGAATTCGAGCACGTGCAGCGGGACTTCCTGACCCAGCTGGCGGGGGACAGCGGCGGGCGCTACCACTTCAACTTCACCAGCTTCATCCTGCCCATGCGCCAGGTCGCCGACGAGGTGAACGGCTACTACCTGCTGGGCTACCAGGCGGAGCACCCCTCCGGTGAGCGGGGCTACCGCGAGGTCAAGGTGACGACCCGCAACCCCGAGTTCCGGGTCCGCGCCCGGCAGGGGTACCGCTTCGGCGCCTGACCCGGTGGATGCGCCCCACGCAGAAGGGCCCCTCTACAGAAGGGCCCGCGGACGGGCCCCCTTACAGAAGGGCCCACGGGCGGGCCCCTACGGAAGGGCCCACGGGCGGGCCCCACGCCATCGGCCTCGGTCAGACTTCGGTCTCGAGGGGCTGGGTGGGGGGCTCGTCGTCGAAACCGACGGTGTCTTCGTCGGGGTCGGCGTGGGCCGGCAGGCCGTTGTGGCTCTCGGCTCCAGCGGAGGCGACCCGGAGCAGGACGACGGTGACGTTGTCGAAGCCGCCGCGGGCGTTGGCGTCGTGGATCAGTCGCCGGCAGATGTCTTCGAGGGTACCTTCCGCCGCCAGCCGCTGATGGATCTCCTGGTCGCTCAGCATGGTGGTGAGGCCATCGGAGCACAGGAGGAAGAGGTCGTCGGGCTCGGCCAGGGTCTCGATGATGTCCACGACGACGTCGCTATCCCCCCCCAGGGCGCGGGTGACGACGTTCTTCAGGGGGTGGGACTTGGCCTGCTCCTCGGAGAGGTAGCCCGCCACCACCTGCTCGTTGACCCAGGTGTGATCCTGGGTCAGGAGCTCGAGGTGTCCGTCCCGCAGCCGGTAGCCGCGGCTGTCGCCGACGTGGGCGATGGCCAGGACGCGGCCCTGGTGCATGGCGCCGACGACGGTGGTGCCCATGCCGAGGAGGGAGCCGTCCCGGCGGATGGCGTTCAGCACCTCGTCGTGGGCGAGGTGGATCGAGCGCTTGAGCTGGTTCGAGTGGCGGCGGAGGTTGGCGTCGTACCCGATGGGGAGGGTGCTGTCGTGGTCCGCGGACTCGGAGATGAAGTTCAGGATGGTTTCGACGGCGATCTGGGAGGCGACCTCGCCGTGGTTGTGGCCGCCCATCCCATCGGCGACCACGTAGACATGGTCGTCCTCGTTGATGTCGAAGTAGTCTTCGTTGTGGGTGCGGAGTAACCCGACATCGGTCGAGCCGTAGGCTTCGATGCGAACCATTTACCAGATCTTCCTGAACAGACTCGGCTTGCCTTCGGCCGCCTCGGGGCCATCCGCAGGTGCTCCGCCGGTCAGATCGGCAAGGGCCTTACGGATCGACGGATCTCCACCACTGAGCTTCAAAGCCTGATTGTAGTACTGTTTTGCTCGGGGCGTCATCCCGCCGTCGGCGAAAATCCTACCGGCCAGCTTCAGGTACGGCAGATGGTCGGGCCGCAGCTCGCAGGCCCGGACGATGGCTTCCTGCGCCTTTGTGCTCCATCTCGGCTCCTTCATACAGGTCAGGGCGAGATGGTGCCACGCTTGTGCCTCGTTCGGGTTGGTTTGGGTGGCGCGGTCGAAGTTGTTGGCGGCTTCGAGCCAATTGCCCTGTTTGAAGGCGCGGATGCCCCGGTTGAGGTAGACCCGCAGGATGTCCTGGGGGTCGTGCTGGGCCTTGGCGGGGCGGGACAGGGCCAGATCCACCTGGCGGCGCCGGACCGGATCCGAGAGGACGTTGAACGCTTCGGTGATGTTCTGGAACTCGGTCTCGGCTTCGACCTTGGCGTCCCCCTGGAAGCGATCGGGGTGGCGCTCCCGGGCGAGGGCCAGGAAGCGTTTCTTGATGTCGCGAACCGTGGCGTCCCTGGGGACCCCGAGAACCGCGTAGAAATCCTTGTTGGAAGAAATGTCCATAGCCCTGGTGGCTGCCCTCGGGGGCCCGGACCCGGTGGGAAGTCCCGGGCGGCGGCCGAAGGGCCTCAAAGATTAGCGCATCAACGGGGAATTCTCATCGTTTCGCCTGGTAGAGGCGCAGCGCGGTGCTGCGGACTCCGTCGGGCACGTTCTTGTCCTTGGCCAGGTCCCGAAGGTCCCGGACCACCATGCGGGGAACCAGCCTCAGGGATTCGTGGAGGGGGGTCTTGGGATTCTTCACCAGGCTCTTGGCGATGGAATAGCGCCGGATCCACTCCCGCCGCTTGGGGATCTCCTTCAGCACCTCTTCGCAGACGCTGCGGCTGCTGGCGATCTGCTCGACCTCCGAGTCCGGGATCGAGTTGGAGGTGATCACCGTCACCGCGACCTGGGCGTTGGTGTCGCGAATCAGCAGGTTGCGCAGCTGGCGGTCGGCGTTGCGGGCCAGCTTCACCCGCATGGGGACGGGCAGCAGGCGAACCTCGGCTTCCTTGAGGCCGGTCTTCTCGTCCACCGGGGCCTCGTCCTCCTCCACCTCCGCCTTGGCCTGGACCTCGGCGATCGCTTCCGCCATCTCCTCCTCGGTGATCGCGTCGGCCTCCGCCAGGATCTCCTCGGCCTTCTTGTGGGGCACCTTCTCCTTCGGCAGGAGATGCTCGCGGTACTCCCAGATCCGCCGCTTGACGTAGTTGGAGAGCTGGGGGTTGGACTCGAAGGCGACGAGGATCTCGGGCTCGTCAAGGATCGCGTCCTGCCGGTGGATCAGGATCTCCTGCATGTCGGGGGTGAGCTGCGTCGCCATGTCCCGCAGGACGTTGCGGGGGACGTCGGGCCTGCGCAGCACCGCCTCGAGGAGGGTCGACCGCTGCACGAAGAGGCCGAAGTACCGCAGCTCCCGTTCACTGGCCTGGTGGCGGAGAAATTCGGTGGCCACGTGTTCTTCGATGCCCACCAGGGCCTCGCCGGCCTTGGAGGAGATCTCGGCGTCCGGGCTGCTGGTCAGGGCGACCTGGATCGGGATGAGCTGTTCGGGGGGCAGCGGTACCAGTCCCTGGGCCGCCATGACCTGGAGGTTCCGATTGGCGCCGGAGAGGATCTGGTCGAGAAGGGTCGCCTGCTGGCTCATGTCACGTCGTTCCTTGTGCTGCCCGGGCTCGGACCGTTTCGAGGTCGATGCGCACGTTGCTCACGTTGCCGCCGGCGCGGGGGGGCTCCAGGTCCCACAGGGCCCCGTTGACCTCGACTCGAACGGCGGTGTAATCGCCGAAGCGCAGCTCGATCCACTCGTCCGCGGCGAGCCGGACCGACTCCCCCTGGACCTTGCGGGCGGCGAGGGCCCGCCGGCCGTCGACGGTGGCTTCGACCCAGCAGTCGCCGGAAAACTCCAGCACCAGATCGAGGGAGGACAGGTCCACCGGGTCGCTCGCCGTCGAGGCCGCACCTTCGGACGTCGATGCGGCGTCCGCGTCGTCGGCGTCCGCGGCGGGCTCGTCTACCGGCGGGCCCGTCGTCGCCGCCGTCCGCGGCTCACCGGGGGTCCCGGTGGCCGGCGGGGCCGGCTCCGAGGTCGCCGCTTCGGTGGCGGTGGAGCCGTCGGACCCGCCGACCAGGCCGGAGAAGGCTCCGCCCTCCTGGCCGTTCCAGCGGGAGAGCAGGAACACTGCCAGCAGCAGCAGCGCCGCCAGCAGCAGGGCGAGGGCGATGTAGCGGCCGCCGCTGGAGGGCCGCGCCGCCTTGCGGGGGACGATCTCGGGTCCGTCCTCGTCTTCGTCCTCGTTCGCCCGGCGGGCGTCGAGGAAGGCGTTGACCACCTCTTCGGGGTCGAGCCCCACGTACTTCGCGTACTGCCTCAGGAAGCCCTTCGTGAAGACCGGAGCGGGCAGGTGCTCGAAGCGACCCTCTTCGAGATCCTGGAGGTACCGCAGGCTGATCTTGCTGGTCTCGGCGATCTCCCGCAGATCGATCTCCCGCATTTCCCGCTGGCGACGGAGCCAGGGGCCGAAGCTCTCGACGCCGTCGTCGGAGTGGGGGGTCTCGGCCTGGTTCTGCGGAGCCGAGGGGGTCTCGGCCGGACCGGATTGGGATTTGGCGCCGCGCTGGTTCCGACCGGAGGATTTGCGATGCTTCTTCATCGAATCTGAGTCTGGCCTCGGCAACAGGATCTGGGATTCCAGGGCGTCGGGGGTTGCGGGTCGTCGCCGAAGGATCCCGACTCGGAATCGTCACGCATTGAATTCGCCTCGATTATCTATCAATTGTACCGCGATGGGCGAATCTGCGTCGCGTCCGACCCCCGTAGTCTCCGGAATGGGCCGGGCGTCGAGGTGGTCTTGGGCGCGGTGGCGCACCACGGAGGAGTGACTGGCCTGCACCGCCACCGACTCGAGGTCCCGTCGCCGCAGTCTCGGCAGGATCGCGAAGACCGTTCGAAACGGCGATCTGGGGTTGCGGGCCAGCGCCAGGGACACCGAGTAGCGGGGGCCCCAGCGGGGGTCCTCGGAGACCAGGTGAAGGATCCTGGGCTCGGCCTCGGGATGGGAGACCAGCAGCAGCAGACGTTCCTCCGTCAACCGCGGGTTGCCCAGCACCGCCCGCACCACCCTGGGGTTGGGGTCGAGGAGCAGCCGGCCCGCCGTTTCCGGCGTCGCCCGCCGTGCAAGGCTGATCTTCTCCCCGGTGGTCAGTCGCGGCAGGCGCTGCAGGAGGTACCGCTCCGCTAGCCGGCGGACCGGCGCCCGCAGGCGGGTGTCGGCGGTGATCTCCATCAGGTCCCGCCAGAAGAGGTTGGCGACGAAGCGCATGGCCACCGGTTCCGGGGTCCGGCGGTGACGGGCGAGGGCCCGCCTCACCTCGATCTTGGACACCAGGGAGCGGATGAAGGACAGCTCTTCGATGACCTCGCCGTCGACGAAGGGATTGAGCAGGATCTGCCGCACGTCGCCGAGGGTCAGCTGGCGGCCGTGCTCCTCCACCAAGAGCCGCAGACCGCGGCGGTCGGCCCGGCGCAGCCGCTGGGGCAGGTCGTCCGGCCGGTGGCCTTGGGAGGGGGTCGCCATGTCCTATACTCTATCGGCCGACACACCGCCGATTCCCCTGGTCTGCGCCGCTTTTGCCCGCGGCGGGCCCCATGCCGTCGACCTTCACTTCCGCCAGTTCGAGTACCCCATGAGCCCAGCTACCGCCGATCCCGCCTCCTCCGTGCTGCCCGCAGACCTGAAACAGAAGATCGCCGACGGGGACTTCGACGCCGTCGAGGATCTCTGGCTCGCCCGTATCGAGGAGGCGCCGGGGGATCTACCGTTCTTCACGGCGGCCGCGAAGGCGGTCTCGAAGGCGGATTCCGAAACCGCGTCGACCCTGCTCCAGCTGCTCGACGACCAGCTGGTGGACCGCGACCACTGGCGGGAGCGGATGGCGCTGCTGCGGCAGTCCGGCCGCTCCATGTTCTCCGCCGCCGAGCTCCACGGCGCGCTGCTGGAAACCCTCCGCGAGCTCTACGGGGAGGTCAGCAGCTTCGAGCCGATGGTGGAGAAGGTGGGGCTCGACAAGGCCATCGAAGACAGCGCCAAGAACTGGAAGAAGGCCGAAAAGCTCGAAGCCCTACTGGCCTTCGACGTCGGTACGGTGGTGGAGATCAAGGGCAAGGGGGTCGCCAGGGTCGCCGAGGTCAACATGGCCTTGGAGAGCTTCAAGGTCGTCTTCGACCACGGCATGGAGCTGCGGGTGGGCTTCGGCGGCGCCGGCAAGCTGCTGACGGCCCTTCCGGAGGGCCACTTCCTGCGGCGCAAGATCGAGGAGCCGGAGGCCATGGAGGCGCTGCGGGACTCCGACCCCGGGGGTCTCTTGGGCTTGCTCCTGGAGAGCGCCGGCCAGTCCCTGACGGGGGCCGAGATCAAGCAGCTGCTCACCGGCCTGGTGTCCCCCCGCAAGTGGACGTCCTGGTGGGCGGCGGCCCGCAAGCATCCCCAGGTGTTGGCGGATCCGAAGACCAAGCGGGCCTACATGTGGGCGGCCACCACCGAAGACGCCCACGGCGCCCTGTGGAAGACCTTCGAAGCCGCGGATCCGCGGACCCAGATCACCATGCTCCGCCGGGACGGCGAGCGGGACGAGACCCTGCGGCAGCAGATGTCGGCGGTGCTGGCGCTGACGGCGCAGAAGGTCCACCTCAAGGAATCGGGTCTGGCGGCGGAGATCTGGCTCAACCTGGAGCGGGCCGGCACACTACCGGCGGACGACGTGACTTGGGACCCCCGCAAGCTCTTGGCGGACGCGGAGCCGCTGCAGATCTTCTCCGGCGTCGACGATCGGGTGCTCCGGGAGCGGGTCTACGAGCTGACCCGGGAGGTGCGCTCCGACTGGCAGGATCTCTACTTCCAGGCGATGTGGAAGGAGAACGAGGCCCGTTCCCTGGATCGGCTGTCGGCGGGCCTGGAGGAAAGCGCCCCCGAGCGGGTGGGCACCTTCTTCGACCAGCTGGTCAGCCAGCCCCGCAAGGCGCCGCCGGCCTTCGTCTGGCTGGTGGAACGGGCGGCGGACCGCTCGGAGTGGCTGGGGCGCAATCCCCTCCGGCTCATGAAGCAGCTGCTCTTCGCCCTCGACCATCGGGACTTCCTGCCCTTCCGCGCCTCCCGCCTGGTGCACCAGGTCGACTCCGGCGGCGCGCTGCCCCGGCTCCTCGACCACCTCTCCCAAGACCAGGCGGTCTCCGCCCTGGAGACGGTCCAGAAGTCGGCGGCCCTCGAGGACTACCAGCGGGAGCCCCTGGTGAACGCCATCCAGCTGCGCTTCCCCGACCTGCACGAGGAGAAGGAGGCGCCCCTCTACGCCACGGAGGCCAGCATCGTCGCCAAGCGTACGGAGCTCAAGCGGCTGGCGGAGGAGGAGCTCCCCGAGAACCGCAAGGCCATCGAATCGGCGCGGGAGATGGGGGACCTGCGGGAGAACTTCGAGTACCACGCCGCCCGCAAGCGGCACGAGCTGCTGTCGGCCCTGGCGGGCAAGCTCGACGAAGATCTACGCCGGGTCCGCCCGATCGACGCCTCCCAGGTCAGCGGAACGGAGGTGGTGATCGGCGCCCGGGTGGGTTTCGAAGGGGACGGCGGCAACCGCACGATCACGATCCTGGGTCCCTGGGAGAGCGACCCCGAGAACGACGTCCTGTCCAGCGAGTCGGACCTGGCGAAGACCCTCCTGGGCTCCAAGGTCGGCGACACGGTGAAGCTTCCGGACGGCAGCTACACCGTGTCCTCCATCGAGCCCTGGGAGTAGGGCGCGGCGGAGTGGTTCCGCGTTCGGATCCGGGGGAGCCACGCGGCGGTGTCTTCGGGGCGTCCTACGGGCCCCCGTCGACCAGTTTCTGCAGGGTCTGCAGGTTCGCCCGGGCCTGATCGAGGTAGTCGAAGCCGCCTCCGGTGGACCCGTCCAAGGGGTCGAGGGTTCGGTGCTCCAGCGTTTCCGGCAGGGCCGACACCACTTCAGGGGCTGGGGCCCGGTCCCAGAGCAGGGCGTGGCGCCCCCCGGCCCCGTCGATCCACGCGGCGACGGCGGCGACCTCGGAGTCCGCCGGCGGGCGATTCGGATCGAGGTCGAAGGTCTCGATCGGGGCCCCGAGGCGGCGGGCCAGGTAGTGGAAGGAGGGGTGGTTCTGGGCGAGCCGGATCGGCGCCGCGGCGATCCCCTCCCCCACCGCGGCAAAGGCTTCGGCGAGGGCCTCCAGCTCCCCCTGGAGGGCCGTTCCGCGGGCGTCCAGCTCGGCGGCGAGGGGCGGGGCGGCGGCCGTCAGCAGCGCGAGGACCGCCCTCCCCTGCTCCGCCACGAGGGCCGGGTCGGTGAAGGTCCGGGGGTCCTGGCCGACGTGGCTGTGCTCGCCCCCGGGGCCGTGGGAGTGGGTGCGGCCGTGGAGCACCAGGAGATCGAGGCCGTCGGTGAGGGTGTGGACCTTGTCCTCCGGCAGCGACGCGATCTGCATCCAGGTTTCGTAGTCGGCGCCGTGGGCGAGGACCAGGTCCACCTCCGGCGACGCCAGCTCGACGATGCGCTCCGGCTCCGGAATGAAGGAGCCCGGATCGGCCCCGGCGGGCATCAGGCTCTCCACCGCGACGGGGTCGCCGCCGATACGGTCCGCCAGCCAGGCGGTGTGGACGTTGGTGGCCACCACCCGGACGGCCGGGGCCACGGCGTCGGATACGGCCGGATCTTTGGCGGCGGGGGGGCCGCCGCCGTCGGTGTTTGGTGCGGCGTCATCTGGGCCGCCGCCGCAGGCCACCAGGGCGGCCGCCGCCAGGGTCAGAAAAACGCCGAGGAGGAGGCGCGGAACCGCGCCCGGGGTCGATAGTGGAGCGGCGGCGACGGAGCGGTTGGGGACGACGGGGGGCTGGCTGAGGTTTCCCATGGGGGAAGTCTACGCCACCCGTCGCCGAGGGGCTTAGCTGCCCTTCATCCCGCCCGCCAGAGGGGAAGGCGGGGGCCCGACCAGCCCGGGAACAGCGGAGCGCCGGGGTCCAGGGGGAGGTGCCGGCTCGCCACCTCGGAGAACACCGACCGGAAATCGGTGGTCACCGCTAGGTCGCGACCCTCGTGGAGCTGCCCCCGGGCGAGCCCCGGGAACCGCCCGTGGACCTTGCCGCCGTCGACGTCGCCGCCGAGGACGAACATGCACGATCCGTGGCCGTGGTCGGTGCCGCCGGAGCCGTTCTCCGCCACCGTGCGACCGAACTCGGTCATGGTCATCAGGGTCACGTCGTCGCGGTGCTGGCCGAGATCCCGCCAGAACGCGGCGATGGATGGACTCAGGTCCCGGGCCCGACGGGCGAAGGAGCCGTTGACGGTGCCCTGCTGGACGTGGGTGTCCCAACCCCCGGACTCGGCGAACGCCACCTCCAGGCCGACGTTCGATTTGATCAGGAAGGCGATCTGCTGGAGGGCCTTGCCTAGGGGGCTGCGGGGGTAGTTGGCCCCCGGGGCCGGCCGGTACCGCTGCACGTCCAGGGCCTCCAGCATGTCCACCGCTTCGAAGGTGTCCTGGGCGGTGTCCCGCAGGAGCTCCTGGGAGGTCTGTTCGTAGAGGGCCTCGAAGCCGTCACCGGCGGCCCGGGGCGCTCCTGAGCCCCCCGGCACGTCGACCTTGAAGTCCCGCAGGTTGGTGACGGCGAGGGCGGGGGTCTGGCCGTAGAGGGAGCGGGGCAGGGCGGCGGTCATGGACACCGCCCGAAAAGGGGTGGCGTCGTGGCCGAGGCGACCCGCCACCCGGTTGAGCCAGCCGTCGGCGGTGCCCTTGCGTCCGGGGGTGCCCGATTCCATGTAGTCCTGGGCGTCGAAGTGGGATCGGGTGGGGTCCGGGGAGCCGACGGCGTGGACGATCGCCAGATGGTTCTCCCGGAAGTAGGGCAGCAGATCGGAGAACGCGGGGTGGAGCCCGAAGCCGTCGCCGAGGTCGTGGATGCGATCGCCGCCGGCCCCACGGGCCGCGTCCATCGACAGCCGGGGTCGCAGCTTGGGGAGGTGTCGATCGCCGAGGGGCGGCACCGCCATCAGGCCGTCCATGGCGCCCCGCTGGAAAATCGTCACAAGGGTCTTGCGGCGGTGGAAGGCGCCGGGGGCCTGGGCGGCCCGGGCGGCGCGCTGGAGGAAGGTGGGGCCGGCGCCGGCGGTGAACAGGGCGAGGCCGCCGGTCTTCAGGAAGGCTCTACGGTCGAGCATGGTGGAATCTCCTTTGGATGAGGGGAAGGCGCCTCAGCGGCGCTGGAACTCCGGGGAGCCGAGGATCACGCCGACGACGTGGGCGACGGGCCGATCGTCGACCTGCGTCGGTGGCGGCGGGCGGCGGTCCCATCGGCGGCCCCGCCAGCGACGACCCTGAGGTTCCTGGAGAGGGCTCCAGTCGTCGTCTTCCCCCCAGAGTCCGTCGTCGGCGACGGCGGTGTCGGCGGCGGGGGCGAGCTGCTGGACCTTCGTCGCCAGCTCGGGATCCCGGATCACCGGCAGGAGCTTGGGGACGATGGACTTGGGATCCCGCTCCGGCAGCAGCAGGGGGACGTAGGTCTCCAGGGCCTCCTCCAGGGAGGCCGGCTCGCGGTGGCCGTCCAAGGCCCCGTGGTCGAGCCGTAGCCCGGGGATGCGGCCGGTGGCGAGCTGGAGGCCGAAGTTCATGCGCCCCAGGAGGGCGCCGGCGTTGACCCAGGCGTCGGCGCGGTCGGGGTAGCCGGTGGGGGCCTGGTAGGCGTAGAGGGGCTGCCCCAGCCGGGCAATCCACCGCACCGTCTCCCCCGGGTCCACGATCTCGGCGCCGACGGCCCTGAGGGCCGACGCGGTGAGCTCGAAGGGCGATTTGATCTTCTGCCGGCGGGCCTCGGGGGACCAGAACTCCGGCGATTCCACCAGGGTCCGGGTCATCCCCCGGAGGTCGCCGCCGGTGCGCTGGAACGACTCCGCCAGCCGTTCCACCAGGGCCTCCGGCGGATCGTCCGATACAAAGCGGACCGCCAGCTTCCGGGCCAGGTGGCGGGCGGTGGAGGGGTGGGTCACCAGGAGATCGAGCACCTGCCGGCCGTCTTCGATGCCCCGTCCGGCGGGGAGTCGGTGGCCGAGCACGGTCTTGGCTCCGGCGTCGTGGACGTCGGCGCGGAAGACGAAGTCCTCCTCGATGACGAACCCCGCCCCCGGAAAGCGCCGGGCCCGCTCGATCCGCCGCTCGAGGTCGGCGCCGCGGCGGCCCGGCGGGTAGGTGGCCCAGCCGGTGAAGGCCCGGGCCACCTCCCGAACGTCGTCCTGGTCGTAGCCGCCGTCCACCCCCAGGGTGTGGAGCTCCATCAGCTCGCGGGCGTAGTTCTCGTTGAGTCCCTGGGGGCGCTCACGGACGCCGCCGGCCCGTCGGGTTCGCGCCCTCGGGCCGCGGCGGCCCTCCATGCGCTGGAGGTTCGCCGCCAGGGCGGTGGGTGCACCGTCGTCCGCCACCGAGCGGACGTTGTCGAGGTAGTGGAGCATCGCGGGGTGCTTGGCGGTGGCTTCGAGCATGGCGCGGAAGTCGCCGAGCACGTGGGGCCGGATGGCGTCCCGCTCGTAGGGGCCCACGTACACGCGGGCCTGGTTGTCGGTGATCGAGACGTTGAAGTGGTTGAACCAGAAGTCGGTCAGCACCTCCGTCAGGGGGTTCTCGGAGTAGACCGCGCGGACGAGCTTCTGGGCCATCAGCTCCCCCGTCGCCTCACGGACGGGTCGGTAGCCCTGGTCCCGGGCCCAGCGCAGCACCTTCCGCCGCTGCGCCGGATCCCGCCTGGCTTCCGGATCCCCCCTGGATCCGAGGGCGGCCTGGGCGGCGTCTCGGTCGATCACCCCTTCCCGCAGCGCCTCTCGCAGGACCTGGCCGGGGGCCGGGTAGCGGAGGGCGGTCTCCTGGGCGGAGAGGCCGAGGCTCTTGGCCCCCGAGAGCAGCCGCTCCACCTCCGGGTCGGGCAGGCCCCCTCGGAGTTGCCGGTCGACCCAGGCGTCGATGCCCATCGCCACCACGCGGTCGACCTCCCCGGGCCTGGGGCCGTAGGCGAGGCGGTCCAGCAGATGGGCGGCGGCGGCCCGCTCGTCGAGCCCGGCGGCGCGCCAGGGCAGGGGGTCGGGGGATTCCGGGTCCGGGGTGGCGTTGGCGGCGACGGCGGCCAGCGCCAAGGAGGCGGTCGCTAGAATGACCTTGAGTAAGGTCGCCGGTCGGAACGGCGGTTTGCGATTCGGTAGCGATGCGGGCATGGGTCGATCCCCTTTCGTGCGAGGTCCTCGGGTGTCGATGCCCGTGGAACCCGCGCCGACGGGGGATCCTGCGCCGTCCGGCAAATTTTCTTGCCGTGCCGTCCCAGAGCGCTCTTCAGGCCGCCGTTCTCAGGCCGCTTGTGCGGCCCCGCGGCCTCAGACCGCTTGTGCCGCCGAATCGTCGATGTGGTGCGCGTCCTTGTCCGACGACGCGATCACCCGATCCCGCCCCAGGGTCTTCGCTCGGTAGAGCCTGAGGTCCGCCAACCCCAGGGCTTCCGAAAGGTCCACGCCGTCCTGGGGCCACACCGCCACGCCGATGCTCACCGTGACCTTGGCGGAGCGGTTCGGGTCCACCCGTATGGCCATCTCCCGAATGCGCTCCCGCAGATCCTCGAGGCGATGGGTGGCGTCCTCCAGGCTCATGCCGGGGAACAGCCCGGCGAACTCCTCTCCGCCGTAGCGGGCCACGAGGTCGGTGGTGCGGAAGGACGTCCCGAGGAGACGGGCCACGGCGCAAAGGGCGGCGTCCCCCGCCAGGTGGCCGTAGGTGTCGTTGAATTTCTTGAAGTGGTCGACGTCGATCATCGCCACCGCCACCGGCTCCCCGGAGCGGGAGGCGAGGGCGCCGATGCGGTTCATGCTCTCGTCGAAGAAGCCGCGGTTGGCGAGATTGGTGAGCCGATCTCGATTCGACAGGGTCCGCTGTTCCCGCGCCCGCACCACGAGGGTCGTCGCCAGGGCGGTGGCCAGGGCGAGGAGGGCGAGGCGGCCGAGCTGGAGCGTCCAGCTGAATTCCGCCGCCAGCTCCGGGGCCAAATCGGGGCGATCGAGGTCCCACTGCCACACGGCGTAGCGCACGAGGGCGAAGTATTGGACGATGGCGCTGGTGCCGGCGAGGATGCTGATCCGCCAGTCGTAGCGCAGGCTCGTCGCCCCGATGGCGAGGAAGTAGACGGGGAAGATGAGGATGTCGTTGACGGCGTCCAGGGGCCGTCCCAGGCGCAGGAAGATCAGCAGCGCCAGGGTGACCAGGGAGACGTCGAGGATGCCGCTGAAGAAGCCGATCCAGCCGCGCCCCATGCTGCGTTTGGCGGCGGAGTAGAGCAGCAGGGCTTCCGCCAGGGCCGCCACCGCCACGGCGATGGTCACCACCAGCTGGCTACGTTGCTCGGCCGTCGAACGCAGGTACTCCGCCAGGGGGAAGTACAGCACCAAGAGCAGCAGGAGCAGTCGCAGGCCGGCGATGGCCCATTCCCCCCGCTGGCCGGCGTGGACCAGATCCGGGTCGGGTTTGGCCCACAGCCACTGGACCCATCGACGCCACCACGGCCCGTCTTGGGTGGCGTCGGGCTCGGCGAGCGTATCTGCCGTCATGTCGCCCACGGGTTCCTGCGGCGGATCGCCGAAAAACCGAACCGCCGGCGGGACTCGTGGGAGGCCCTGGCCGGCGGTGGGTTGCCCTCGGCGTTGGGGAGCCGGGGGCGGGGAAGACTGGTGGAGCCGATGGGAATCGAACCCACGACCTCTTGAATGCCATTCAAGCGCTCTCCCAACTGAGCTACGGCCCCACGGATTCGGGAGGCGGAATATACAAGTATCGGTTCCGGGGTGTCAATGCATCGGCGGAAGGAATTCATCGGAGCAGTTCCCGGAAGGAATATCGGCGGCGCCGGGGGGGCGGGAGGTCCAGAGCCGTGAGTGTATGAGGATATAGTCCGGGGTCTGATCGGGAAAGCGAAAGTGCCCAAGAATCCCTAGCGTCTGCATCTTGAGACACCCATGAGCGGCAACCCCCCAACCCCATCGGCCCCCAAGCACCTTCGCTGGCAGTCGAAGGTCCTCTTCGCCATCGCGGCGATCCTGGTGCTCGGCGTCTTCTTCTATCCCCAAGGGGACGACGACGAGGCCGCCCCCAACGGTCCGCTGGTGACGGCGGCGGGGGCGGAATTCGAGTTCGAGAGCCTCCTCAAACCGGTGACCCTGGTCCATTTCTGGTCCACCTGGTGTCCACCCTGCATCGTCGAGACGCCGGCGATCCAGCGGCTCGCCGCCGACTACGGGGGGCGCCCCGACTTCGACCTGGTGATGGTGGCGGTGGCCGACGACCACGACGCCGTCGGCGAGTTCCTCGGGCAGCGGGAAGACAGCTTCTATGACGACGACTGGAAGCTTGCCAAGAAGTTTGGCACCGACAAGCTCCCGGAGACCCACCTCATCGTCGACGGGCGGGTGGTGCGCAGCTTCATCGGTGCCACCGACTGGGACGCTCCGGCGGTGCGCAGGAGCATCGACGAAGCCCTGGCGACCGCCGGCCGCGGCTGAGCCAACGGGGGCGTCCCCTGCGGCGGGCGTCCCCCCGTGGCTGGCGTTTCAGAGCCGACCTGGATCAGAAATGGAACGCCACGCCGACGTGGCCGAGGAAGAAGAAATTCTCGGCGTCGAGATCGGCCCAGTGGGCGGAGAACTCCGCCAGGATGCTCCAGCGGTCCGTGAGGGTGAAGTCGCCGGTGACCCCAAGGTTGAGGCCGATGGCGTCTTCACTTTCGCCGAAGTCGGGCTCGAGGTCGTAGAACCCAATCCCGATGAAGAGGCCCGACTCGTAGAACGACGAGGGCATCTGGTATTCGGTGGAGGCGGTGACGTAGGTCAGGTCGAAGCCCCGGGTGAAGTCCCCCTGCTCCAGGTCGAGGTCCATCTGCCCCGCCCGTAGGACGAAACGGGTGCGGACGGCGAGGTCCATGGCGAACAGGGCCTGGACGCTGGTGTTCCCGAAGCCGTCGGAATCCGGGGAGCCGCCGGTGCCCCCCATGAGGGCGATGGTGAAGTCGTCGCCCGCCGCGGCCGAAGCAGGCAGGGTCAGGGTGCAGAGGAGAAGGGCGATGACGGTGGACAGGCAACGGATTCGCCGCACGGGAAGCTCCTAGGGTCGGTGTCGTGCTTCGAGGGGTGCGCGGTGGCGCAGGTTTCGGTCCGGATCGTGCCGCCGGCCTTTGGGCCGCGGTGGCGGGGAGCATTGTGGCAGAAAGGTCTGAAGATCGTCCGCCCGCTTTGCGTTCCATGTCATCGAGGGCCGCCTTGGCCCGCCGGCCCGGCGATGTCGCCGCGCCGGTGCAACCGGGAGGACGGCATGGACGCTCGGTACCGCGGAGCTCGTGGGGCGGACCTTCGACACAGAAATCCCAGCCGGTCGTACGAGTCGGCGGGGCAAAGCGTCACGGGAAAAGTCCTGCGGGCGTGCCTCGATCTCGTGCTGCCGGCTCCGTGCCTGGCGTGCTCGGCGCCGGCGCAGCCCAAGGGCATCGGCCTGTGCCCCGCCTGCCGGGGTCTCTTGAAGGGAGCTCCGGAGTCGTGCTGTACCGGCTGCGGGCGGCCCCTGCCGCCGGGCCCTTCGCCCGACCAGTCGTCTACGGAGATCTTGGCGGAGGGGGTCGGGGGGCGGCTCTGCGGCGGTTGCCGTCGCCGGCCTGAGCCGTTCCAGGGCCACCTGTGGCGCTGGGTCTACGGACCTCCCCTCGACGCTGTCGTCGCCGGGCTCAAGTTCGGTCGGCTCGACTATCTGGGGTTCCGCCTGGGGGAGGAGCTGGCCCGGCACCTGGGACCACGGCTCCAGGGCTTCGACGCCGTGGTTCCGGTGCCCCTACACCCCTGGCGCCGCTGGCGTCGGGGGTACGACCAGGCCCGCCTCATCGCCCTGCCGCTGGCTGGGGCCCTGGGGATTCCCGCCGTCGACCTGCTGCGTCGACGGCGGGCGACGGCGCCCCAGAGCCGCCTTGGACGTAAAGGGAGGAGGGAGAACCTCACCGGTGCCTTCGCCGTGCGTCGGCCGCGGCGGGTCCGTGGCCTCCGCATCCTGCTGGTGGACGACGTCGTGACGTCCGGGGCCACCGTGGAGGCCGCCAGTCGCTGCCTGCGGGCAGCTTCGGCGTCCGCGGTGACGGTGGTCTCCGTCGCCCGGACCCCGGACGCCCAGGCCTCCAACGGAGCGGGGTTCTAAGGCGGGTGTGTGAAAAAAGACACGGTCGAGTGCAAAAAGGCGACACCGAAGGGGTCTGCGCAGTGACTGCGCGGTTTATGGAGCCGGCGCCCGCGCAGTCTGTGGGCGGCGTGGCGTCGGCCTGGCCCGTGGCGCGGTCCTTGCAGAAGAAGGGATCGACTCGCGGCAGGGGATCTAGGCAAAAACTCTCCCGCTTCCGGCCGGGGCCCTTCGCCCTGCTGAAAAGCCAAAATCGGGGTAGAATGGTTGGTCTCTGACGATTGATCCCTGAAATCCAGCGACTCATGCAATGCGAATAGGCCTGTAGGCCCCTAGACGGTAGTTTGGTCTTCGAGGACATTTGCTTATGACGACGATACGGAAGAGCAAAGGTGGGCGGCGGATGCCGCTCCTGGCGTTACGCCTAGGCGCCCTACTGGCGTTCTGCCTGGGGACCGTCGCCGTCGCCGAGCCGGATCGACGTGCCGTCCAGGGTGTGACCGGAAAGGTCGTCGCCGACGCCAAGCCCCTCTCCTCCGTCGTCATCTACGCCTACGAAGTGGCCTCCCACAAGATGCGGGAGGTCGAGACCGACCGCCGCGGCCAGTTCCTCTTCGAGACCTTGCCCGCGGGCATGTACAAGCTGGTGGCCCACAAGCCCGGCTTCGTACCGACCGTCGAGCTGCTGCTCCGCCGGACCCGCGACGAGCGGCAATACATCGAGATGAGCCTGCGGCGGGAAGAGCTGGGCCAAGCCCGGGACGCCGAGGGCTACTGGCACGTCCGGGGTCGGGTCCCCGTTGACGTGCTCCGTCAGATCCAGCAGGTCCATACCCGGAGCGGCTCATTCTCCGGCCCCGCCGGGGACCAGCTGCAGGCCGGTCCGTTCCTCGAAGCCCAGATGACCGCCTCCAGCGGCGTCGAGCAGCTCGGCGGATTGGGGGACGCCCAGGTGACGGGTGCCGAAATCGGCCTCCGAGGGTCGACCGGCGGTCTCAAGATGGGCCTCGACGGCCACTTCCAGCAGCTGGCCCAACAGGGTGCCGGCGCCGGCTCGGTGGACGGTCAAACCCAATCGGTGGCTCTACAGCTTCAGTCCGCCCAGGATCAGCAAGTACGCCTGTCGACGACCACCGGCGAGCTGACCGGCACCGACCTCGGCGGCCCGATCGACATGGAGTTCTACCAGCTCGCATGGAACGGCCGAACCGGGGACGAAGCGGAGGCTAGCGTTTCGGCGACGCTCCTCCAGGAAAACAACTTTTACCGCGGGTCCGGGCTCCGGCCCGTCGACGTTCCCGGCTGGTCCGAGACCTTCGATCTCGAAGGCTCCTACACCATGAGCCTCGGAGAGACCTCCCTGCGGACCGGTCTCGCCTACCAGCAGCGGCGCACTCCGGGCCTCCTCGAAGGGGTCGACCAGGAATCCCTCGACGTCTTCGGCATCGCCGGCTCCCAGATCCGCCCGAAGGTCTTCGTCGAGTACGGCCTCTATTCCTCGGTGCGCGACGGCTCCCTCTCCCTCATGCCCCACGGCGGCATGGTGGTCCAGCTCGGAGACGGCTGGGAAGCCCGCACCTCGGTGTCCCACCGGGTGGAGGACGAGTCCTCCGACGACGTGGCGGCCCCGCAGCGATTCAATAGCTCCTTCTTCGGCGGCCGGGAAGCCTGTCAGCGCTCCGGTGAGGCCTGCTACGAAGTGAGCTTCTCGCAGAAGTCCGGAAGCGACGAGTCGATCCGCGTCGGCGCCGTCCACCGCGAAATCGCCGAGACCCTTCAGCTCTACTTCAGCCCCGACTTCTTCGACCGCCTCGAAAGCGTCTTCCTGGTGGAGGGGGATTCGGTCCCCGAGCTCCAGGTGAGCCTGGTTCGCCGGGTGACCCCCAAGGTCCTCGCCAAGTTGGAATCGAACATCGCGGAGGGCGGCGGCGGCATTTTCTACGCCACCGACAACCTGCCCTACGAGAATCAGGTCCGCTACCTCGTCACCTCCCTCGACACGCGCTTCCAGAGCACCTCGACCGGAGTCTTCGTCGCCTTCCACCACCTGGAGCAGACCTTCAATCCGGTGGACTCGGAGAAGGCGGCCATGACGAAGATGGAGATGCAGCGTCTCCAGCTGATGCTGACCCAGGATCTGAGCATCCTGGCGAACGCGGCGTCCAACTGGGCGGTTCGGCTCAACATGGAGCTAAGCCGCGGCGCGACGCCGTACACGCTGTCGACCGACGACGAGACCTACAAGAAGCTGACCGGCGGATTCTCCTTCAGCTTCTGAAGCCTAGGGCGTCGCGGATCCCGGCGCGGTCTCCGGCTCCAAAGAGTCATGCAATTGAATCCATGGATTCGGATCCTGTTCATTTGCTTGGACCTACCCGGGGACCCGGAGGGCCTGCGGGAGACCTAGGAGCCCTGGGCCGGCCGTTCTTCCGCGATTGGACCCTAGGGACAGCGGATCGGGGGATGGCACAGTTTATGCTTATCCGAAATACGGACAAGCATCATGTGGTCTCGAATTCCTCGCCGCCGACTTTTCTCCCTCGCCCTGGCCCTACTGCTCGCCACGGTCATCGCGGGGTTGGGTAGCACCAGCTTCCAGCAGAAGGTCCGCTCGTTCGAGTCCGTAGGTTTCATCGCCTCTCCCGCCGGCGGTAGCTGGAAGGTCGAAGAGGTCACGCTGCCGGGCACCGGACTCGAAGCCGGCGACCTGTTGCTGATGGTCAACGGCGACCAGGCGGCGGCCGAAGGCGAGCGCCTGCGGCAGATGCTTCGGGGTCGGGACCTCAGCACCCTCATCGTCCAACGGGCGGAGACGGTCGTCGACGTGACCTACCGGCGCCCGGGTCTGCAGATCGACTGGCCCTACCTGATCCTGGCGGCCATCGGCATTTTCTACCTGCTGGTGGGCCTCTACACGAGCTTCAAGGACGGGCGAGCCAAGGCGCGGCTCTTCGCCCTGTGGTGCTCCGCCTCCGCGGCCCTCTACATCCTGACCCCCGTACCCTCCCCCGCCGGTCCGGTGGAGGAGATGGTGTTCTTCGTCGACCAGTGGGCCCGGCTGCTGCTGCCGGCCCTCACCCTGCATCTCTTCCTGGTCTTCCCGACCCCCCTCGTCGTGCGGGGGAGGGCAGCCCTGCTGGCGGCCCTCTACCTGCCGGCGATCGGGCTCGGGGCCTTCTACGTCGACCAGGTGTTCTTCGACGGCGGCCTCGCCTTCGGCCTCGCCGAAGCGGCCACCCTGGCGCTGCTGGATCGTTTGGAGCTGCTGTTCCTGGCGGCCTGCGTGGTGGCGTCGGCCGTTGCCCTCGTGACCCGGTTCCGCGACCGGGCCGAATGGGAGAATCGGCGCCAGACCCAATTCATCCTCGCCGGCCTCGCCGGGGGCTACGCGCCCTTCCTGGCCCTCTACCTGGTTCCCTTCGTACTCGGCTTCCAGCCTCCGCCGTGGTCGACCGTGCTGGCGGTCGCGCCGCTGGTGTTCGTGCCCCTCGGCTTCGCCTACGCCATCCTCAAGCACAAGCTCCTGGATCTGGAGCTGGTGCTCCGCAACGCCGTGTCCTACTCGGCGGCCGTGATGGTGGGCCTCTTCGGCTTCCAGCTCGTGCAGATGCTGCTCCAGAAGGGGATCGGCGACGACCTGGCGGTGGCCCGGAACATGCTGACCTTCGCCGCCGGACTGGCCCTGGCGGGCGTCTTGGTTCCCACCAAGAACGCCGTCGCCTCCGGCATCGAGCGCCTGCAGCACGGCGGCAGGCTCGGCCAGCGGCACTCCCTGCGGGCCCTCGGCCGCGAGCTGCTGCACGAGCGCCGGCTCGACCACCTCTGCGCCGAGCTGGTGGACCGCCTCTCCGAAGGCTTGGTGGTGCGGGTGAATCTCTACCTGGCCCAGCAGGGCGGCTTCGCCTTGGTGCGGCCCCAGGAAGGCATGCCCCGCGCCCTCGGCGAAGACGCCTTCGGCGACGACGTCTGGGACCGTCCGGTGGAGTCGATCTCCGCCATCGACTTGCCGGGGGCCGGCTCCACGCCGCAGCAGCGCCTCTTCGTCGCCGGCTACCGGTACGCCTTCCCGGTGACCGTGCGGGGTCACCACCTCGGCCTGGCGGTGATGAGCTACAAATTCGACGACGAGCCCCTCTCCGGTGAGGACATCGACCTCGTCCGCGGGCTCCTCGACCAGGCGGCCCTGGCCATCGAAAACGCCAAGCTGCTCGACGAGGTCGGCCATCAGCTGGAAGAGGTGACCCGCCTCGAGGCCTACAACAAGGGCATCCTCGAGTCGTCGCCGGCGGGCATCGCGGTGGTGGACGGGCACGACCGGGTCAGCACCTGCAACCTGGCTTTCGCCGCCGTCTGCGGACGGCCCCGGCCGGAGGCGGAGGGGGTCACCCTCGCGGAGCTGCTACCGGTGAGGCCTTTGCCGGAGACCGGCGCCGGTCCGATGGAGATCAGCTACTGCGAGCCCAACGGCCAGGAGCGCTACCTGCAGATCAGCACGGCGCGGTACCGCGGCGCCGGTTCCGGCGAGCGGGTCCTGGTGGTCCAGGACGTCGGGGAGCAGGTGATGATGGAGATCGAGCTGGAGGAGCGGGAACGCCTGGCGTCCCTCGGCATGCTCGCCGCCGGTGTCGCCCACGAGGTGAACACGCCGCTGACGGGCATCTCCAGCTACGCCCAGTTCCTGATGGCGGATACCGACAAAGCCGATCCGCGCTACGCCATCCTGGAGAAGATGGAGCGGCAGACCTTCCGCGCCGCCCAGATCGTCAACAACCTTCTGGAGCTGGCCCGCAACCGGCGGGGGGAGATGTCGCGGGTCCGGCTCGACCAGGTGGTGGCGGACGCCGTCCACCTGATCGAAGATCGCGCCGCCAAGGCGGATGCGAGCCTCCAGTGGAGCCCACCGGAGACCCCCGTCCACGTGCTGGGCAGCGAAGGGGAGCTGCACCAGGTGGTGACCAATCTGGTGGCCAACGCCCTCGACGCCATGGCCACCATGGACGGCGAACGGCGGGTGACTGTGACCCTGGCGGCGGGCCCCCGGCGGGTCCGCATGGAGATCGCGGACACCGGCCCCGGCATTCCGGCGGAGCGCCTGGAGACCATCTTCAAGCCCTTCTTCTCCAGCAAGCTGGGCCACGGCGGGTCCGGGCTGGGGCTGGCCATCTGCCAGGGCATCGTCGAGCGCCACGGCGGCAGCATCCGCGCCAGCAATCGTGGTTCCGCCGGTGAAGGTGCCTCCGGCTGCACCTTCACCGTCGAGATTCCGGTCTACGGCGCGGTCGTTTCCTGACCCCAGACCCCCCGCGCCCCCCAGCCCCGTAGAATAGCCGGAATGAACATCCTGATCATCGATGACGAGGAGGTCCTGCAGGACATCCTGACGTCCTTGGTACAGCAGGAAGGCTGGAACGCCCTGAACGCCACCACCGGCGAAGAGGGGCTACGCCTGCTGGACACCGAAGACGTCGACCTGGTGCTGCTGGACCTGATGCTCCCCGGCATGTCCGGCATGGAGGTGCTGCGGCAGATCCGCCACCAGGATCCCGACATGGTGGTGGTCATCATCACCGCCTTCTCGTCCATCGAGGGCGCCATCGAGGCGATGAGGGAGGGGGCGTTCCACTACATCCCCAAGCCCTTCAAGAATCAGGAAGTGCTGCTGACCCTGCGCAAGGGCTTGGAGCAGCGGCGGCTGACCCAGGAGAACCGGGAGCTCAAGCAGCAGCTCCGCCAGCGCTACGGCTTCGACAACATCATCGGCAAGAGCAAGCCGATGCAGAAAGTCTTCGAGCTGATCCGCCTGGCGGCTCCGTCGAAGTCCAACATCCTGGTGCTCGGGGAAAGCGGTACTGGCAAAGAGCTGGTGGCGAAGGCGATCCACCACCATTCGAGGCGGGCCGACGGCCCCTTCGTGACCGTGAATTCCGGCTCCATGCCCCACGACCTTCTGGAGAGCAACCTCTTCGGCCACGAGAAGGGGGCCTTCACCGGCGCCATCGCCGCCAAGCAGGGGCTCTTCGAGGTGGCCTCCGGGGGCACCATCTTTTTCGACGAGATCGGCAACATCCCCCTAGACACCCAGGCCAAGCTGCTGCGGGTGATCCAGGAAAAGGAGTTCATGCGCCTCGGCGGCGTCGAGACCCTAAGGGTCGACGTGCGGATCCTGGCGGCCACCAACGCCGACATCGAGGAGGCGGTGAAGGAGGGGGATTTCCGGGAAGACCTCTACTACCGGCTGAACGTCATCACCGTCGATCTGCCGCGGCTGCGCCGCCGCACCGAGGACATCCCCCTTCTAGTGCGCCACTTCCTGGCCAAGTACGCGGAGGAGAACGAGAAGGAGATCTCCGCCGTCACCCCCCAGGCCATGGAGCTGCTGCTGGACTACGCCTGGCCGGGCAACGTGCGCCAGCTGGAGAACGTGATCGAGCGGGCGGTGGTGCTCTCGACCCAAGACACCATCGACGTCGACCTCCTGCCGCCGAACGTTCGGGAGCCCCGCCTCGCCGCCGCCCCCCCAGCGGGGCTGCCGTCCAGCGGCTCGTCCTTCAAGGAGGCCGTGGCGGCGTATGAACGGCAGCTGATCGTCCGCGCCCTGCGGTCCGCCGACGGCGTGCAGAAGCGGGCCGCCGAGCTGCTGAAGGTCAAACCCACGACGCTTCATGAGATGATGAAGCGTCTCAAGATCAGCGCAGACTCCCTAGACTGACCGGCCGCCGGCCCGGCTCAGGCCCACGTGGCCGACGGACCGTCGGTCACGGAGCGCCCACGTTGTGAATAGGTCCAAACCGCTGAGCCGGACCCGCCGCAGCGTCGCCCCCTGGGCGGTCGCCCTGGCTTTCCTGGCGGCCCTGCCGGCCATGGCGGAGCGGCCCGAGCCGATTCTCGAGGTTCTGCGCCTTCCGGTCGACCCGGGGGCCGAGGCTTCCTCCCCAGGTGCTTCGGATGCCCCGGGCCCCGGGGACCTTCCCCATCCCTCGGACTTTCTGGGCTACGCCCTGGGGGAGCGGTTCACCCCGCAGGCGCGCCAGCTCGACTACTTCGAGGCCCTCGCCGCCGCGTCGGACCGGGTGCGCCTCGAGACCTACGGCACGACCCACCAGGGGCGGCCCCTGAGCCTGGTGGTCATCGCCAGCCCCCAGCACCTCGACAAGCTGGAGGACCTGCGGCGGGCGAGCCTGCGGCTCGTGGCCCCGGGCCTCCGGGGGGACGAGCTGGAGAGCCTGGTGGACGGTCTGCCGGCCGTCGTCTGGCTGGCCTTCGGCGTCCACGGCAACGAGACCTCCCCGGCGGAGACCGCCATGGCGGTGGCGTACACGCTGGCGGCGTCCTCTTCGGGGGGTGGGCTGGGTTTCGATCTCGACGACGTGGTGGTGATCCTCGATCCCCTCGCCAACCCCGACGGCCACGGGCGCTACGTCTCGTGGTTCCGCAGCCAGCGGAGCCGGTTGCCGGACCCCCACCCGGATGCCCTGGGGCACCACGAGCCGTGGCCCGGAGGGCGGTTCAACCACTACCTGGTGGACCTCAACCGCGATTGGGCGTGGCTCACCCAGGTGGAGACCCGCCAGCGCCTCGCCGCCTACCGGCGCTGGGAGCCTCAGGTCTACGTCGACTTCCACGAGATGTCGTCCACCAAGACCTACTTCTTCCCCCCGGCCGCGGACCCCGTCCACCCCGGCGTCCCCCCGAGCACCCTCGCCTGGCTGGAGACCTTCGGTCGATCAAACGCCGACGCCTTCGACCGCCGGGCGTGGCTCTACTTCGTGCGGGAGGAGTACGACCTCTTCTACCCCGGCTACGGAGACACCTATCCGATCCTCCGGGGGGGTATCGGAATGACCTACGAGATGGCCGGCGGCGGCCGTGCGGGGTCGCTGCTGGAGCTCGCCGACGGACGTCGGCTGACCCTGGTGGACCGGGTGTCGCGGCACTACGTGACCGCCCTCGCCACCCTTCGCACCGCCGCCGAGGGGCGCCGCCGCCTGCTCCGGGCCCACGTCGCCCGGCAGCGGGAGCTCGCCGACTCCGAGCCGATTCGCTACCTATGGCGCCCCGACCAGCCCGAAGCCGCCGCCATGGCGGAGCTGCTCACGGCCCACGGCATCGACGTGCGGCGGCTGACCCGATCCACCCAGCTGCAGGTGACCCCCCTGGTGTCGGAGGACCCCGGGCTCGGCGTCGCCCGCACCCTGCCGGCGGGAACCTGGGTCGCGTCGACGGGGCAGCGGCTGGGGACGCTGCTGCGGGTCCTCGTGGAGCCGTCCCCCGAGATCCCCGAACCCTTCCTCGAACGCCAGCGGGATCGCCTGGAGGCGGGGGAGGACCCCGAAATCTACGACGTCACCGCGTGGTCCCTGCCCCTGGCGTTCAACGTCGAGACCTGGCGCACCCTCGCAGTACCCCCCACCACGGCGGCCCCGTGGCCGGCCGCGGATGCGTCCCCGGCGGACGGGTCGACGCCGGTGGGCTGGTTCGTCCATCCCCAGGGGCTGGCTGGCTACCGCCTGGCGGCGTCCCTCGGCCGGGAAGGGGTGCGGTTCCGCTGGGCCCTCGACGCCCTCGGGGAGGAGCCCGACAGCCGCGGTGGCCTGTTCGTGCCGCGGCAGGGCAACCGGCTGGACACGGGGGAACGGCTGGGGGCGGCGGCGGACTCCACCGGAGCTAGCACGACCGCCGTCGGCAGCTCGTGGTCGCTGTCGGGAACCTCCCTGGGCTCCGCCAGCTTGGTACCGGTCCGCGTACCTCGGGTTGCCCTGGTGGCGGGGAAAGGGGTCCGGCAGACCTCCCACGGCGATCTTTGGCACCTGCTCGACGTCGACATCGGCCTGCCGGTGACCCGGCTGTCGGCCGCCCGGCTCGGGGCCGCGGACCTCGGGGACTTCGACGTTTTGATCTTCCCCGACGGCGACTGGGGGGAAGCCTTGGGCGGTGACGGGACCGAGGCCGTCGGGCGCTGGTTGCGCTCCGGGGGCCTGCTGGTGACCGTCGCAGGGGCTTCGGAGTGGCTGATCGACCGGGGCTGGACGGGCCTGCGGAAGCTCGACGGACCGGACGCCGGGGAAGGGGCGGCGGAGGGCCGCGGCGGAGGGACGATCGACGTTCCCGGCGCCATCGTCGCCACGGACCTCGCCCGCCGCCATCCCCTGACCGCCGGGGTGCGCCTGCCGCCGCCGGTGCTGGTGCGGGGGGACTTCCTGATGCGCCCCACCGGCGACCCCAAGGTGGACCTGCTGTCGGTGCGCGACGACCGATCGGTGCTCGGCGGTTTGGTGTGGCCCGACGCCGAAGCGAGGCTGCCCGGGGCCCTGCTGATGGCCACCGAGGACGTGGGGGACGGGCGGGTGGTGGCGTTCGCCCAGGACCCCGCCTTCCGGCTGTTCTGGCGCGGCACCATGCCGCTGTTCCTGAACGCCGTGATGTTTGGCCCGAGCCTCTGAGGCCCCTCCAGGGGCTCGCCTCAGCGGCCCGAGGCGAGCTCTCGCTCGCCGGGGCGGCCTATGCGGGTTGGTAGGCGTTCCTCGGCGACGCGCAGCGGGGAGACCGGCTGGATCCTGGGCTCGGACCACCCCCGCTTCCGCTGCACCGACCGCAGCCGCCGCAGCAAATGACCGGTGACCTCCTGGGCCGCCGAGCGGACCCGGCGGGAGGTGCGCTGGTCGGTGACGCGGACGCAGAACGCGACCCTGGGGTCGGGCATGGGGCCGGCGCCGATGTAGTTCACGTGGAAACCCCACCGCGGATGGCTGGCGGTCCCCGTCTTCATCACCACCGGGAAGCCCCGGGTGCGCACCCGCATGGCGGTCCCACGGGCCACCACCGCCTCCATGGCGCCGAGCATCTGGGGCATCCAGCCGGCGTCCAGCACGCGGCGACCGGGGCCGTTCCGGGCGCTGCGGCGGTGGAGGCCCAGGCGACTGTCGGCGGAGCGCAGCAGGGTCGGCTCCGGGCGGACGCCGCCGTTGGCCATCACCGCCGCCAGCAGCGCCGCGTGCAGGGGCGTCAACTCGGACTCTTCGAGGCCGATGGCGAGGTCCGCCAGCTGGCGGTCGTCGTCGATGGGATGTAGGCGACCCCCGGGGAACGGACCGCCACCGGCGTCGACCCCGAGGGAACGGCCGAAGCCGTAGCGCCGGAACTCTTCCATCAGGCGGTCGCGTCCGAGCTGGACGCCGAGCTCGGCGAAGGCCACGTTGCAGCTCACCGCCATGGCGCGGTCGAGGCCGCCGAGGCGCCCGGCGATGTTGGGGCAGTACACCGGTTTGCCGTCGTAAAAGACGTGCCCGCGGCAGACGGCCCCCTGGAGCTCGGCGTCGGGGTCGAGCCCGGCCCGGCGGTAGGCGGTGGTGGTGATCAGCTTGGCGATCGAGGCCGGCTCGCGGAACTGCTCTAGGGCCGGATCCCCGGCCGCGCGCGAGGTCCGCCGGTCGCTCACCGCCGTCAGGATCTCGCCGCTGACCGGGTCGAGGAGGACGATGGAGCCCCGGTATCGGCCGAAGGAACCGTAGGCGAGACGGGAGAGCTCGAGGTCCAGGGACAGGGTGAGGGCGCCGGCGTCGGGGTGGACCTCCGCCAGGCGGACGACGGCTTCCGGCACGAGGGCCGGCTCGACGCCCGGTTCCAGCTCCAGCTCACCCCCCACGACGCGGCCGATGGGGATGCCCCGTCGATCCCGCAGCAGGACCCCTCCCCGCTCCTCTGACGCCAGGTGGTGGGCCACCCTCTGAACCAGCAGGCTCGAGACTTCGGAGGTTGGAGGGTCCTCCACCTCGTCGTCGCGGCCGTCTTCGATCAGGGCGGCGGCGGTGAGGGCGGCCACGGTGGGTTGTCCCACCTCCTCCGCCAGCTGGGTCAGGCGCAGGGCGGCGTCGAAGTCCCCCCGCTCGAAGGCGGCTCGTACCACCAGGGGAAGGGGAAAGGCCGCTGGATCGAGGCTCCTTTCGTCCCCCGTTGGGGCGGCGGTGGGAACGACGGTGTCCCGCGGATCTTCGTAGACTTCGAGGATCCGTAGCCCCATCCTCGCCTGGGGGCCGGTGAAGGGGCAGGATTCGAGGTCGCCCAGAACGTGCATCGCCTCCTCCGCCTGCCCCGCCACCAGAAGGCCCTTCGCCAGGCCGATGTCCGCGATGGCGTCGGCCCGCCGCTCCGCGATCACCACCGTCGCCGCGACGGCGAGGACCGTAGGCCAGACGAGCCACCGCAGGCGGGGGCGGGCGGTCTTCGGCGTAGACGGCTGCCGGGGTGAGCCCAGCCGCGAGGGTTCTCGACGGGGGGAGTGGCGATACTCCGCCGGGCAGCGGGACCTGGGGGGGCCTTGGGTCATTCGAGAGCGGAGGCCATACGAGGGGGTGAGTCCTGTGACGCCACGGCGTGGCCTTCGCAGCCCAAAGCCGCGGGACGCACCGTGAAGAGGATGAAAAAGAAACGTTCTACCTGACGGTCAGTCGACCCGAACAGTATACGGCTAGGCGGCCGTATCTCCAACCCTCAGTAGGGTTTGGGGCTGAACCGCCGATTTGCCGGGACGGCCGCGGTGCCTTTGGTCGTCGACCCGCGGGCCCCTCCAGGGGTACCCGTGGGGCCGGCACCGAAGGCGAGCCGGTGGGATATGCTTTCCGTATGACCGCCCACGGGATCGACCCTCCCCTCGACCGCTTGGGGCGCCCGGTGTCGGATCTGCGCATCTCGGTTACCGATCGGTGCAACTTCCGGTGTACCTTCTGCATGCCGGCGCATCAGAAGTACCGCTTCCTCCCCAAGCCCCAGATCCTCACCTTCGAGGAGACGGTCCGGCTCGCCCGCCTCTTCGTCGGCCTCGGCGTGCGCAAGATTCGGCTGACCGGCGGGGAGCCCCTGCTGCGGGCCCAGATCGACACGCTGGTGGCGTCCTTGGCGTCGATCGACGGGGTAGACGACCTGGCCCTGACCACCAACGCCTTCCTCCTACCCAAGATGGCGACCCGCCTGCGGGACGCGGGTCTCGATCGGGTGACCGTCAGCCTGCACTCCCTCGACCCGGAGCGCTTCGGGAAGATCAACGGCCTCGACCTGCCCCTGGCCCGGGTCTTGGAGGGGATCGACGCGGCGGTGGACGCGGGCCTCGGGCCCGTCAAGCTCAACGTGGTCGTGATGCAGGGCACCAATGACGACGAGATCGTCGACCTGGCGCGGTATGCCCGGGACCACGGCTGCGTGGTCCGCTTCATCGAGTACATGGACGTCGGTACGGTGAATGCCTGGGACCCGCACCGGGTGGTATCTGCCGGGCAGATCCTGGAGCGCATCGACGCGGTCTTTCCCCTCGAAGCCGTCCACAGGGAGCGGCCGGGCGACGTCGCCGACCGCTACCGCTACCGGGACGGCGGCGGTGAGGTGGGGGTGATCCCCCTCGGTGACCCAGCCGTTCTGCGGCGACTGCTCCCGGGCGCGGCTGTCGGCGGAGGGCAAGGTCTACACCTGCCTCTTCGCCGCCGTCGGCCACGACCTCAAGACCCCGCTACGGGCCGGGGAGGATGACGGAGCCCTGACCCGCCGCCTCGCCGACCTGTGGGCCCGTCGCACCGACCGCTACTCCGAGGAGCGCACCGAAGCCCTCCGCGCGGGGCGCTTCGTGCCGGCCGACAAGGTCGAGATGTTCCGCATCGGGGGGTGACCCCTCAGGGCCAGGCGTTCCAAAGCTCTTGGGCGCGGGCGACGGGGGTGGCGAAGCGCCGGTACTAGTTCTCCAAGACCAGGTTCAGAAAACCACCCGGCGCCAAGACTTGCCAGCTCACCCGCGGTTGGACCTCACACGCCGCCTTCGCGAGTTCCCAGAGTGGGGCCCTCGCGGGCAGAACGCCGTAGAGGCCGGGGGCCATGGCGGGGACCACCAAGGCTTCCGAAGCCGTGCCCGCGTCCAATCCCTGGCGAAGGCGCCAGCTGACCAGGCTGCTCGGACTCCAGACCCCCCCGGCGGCGCTCACGAGTACCCAGGGTTCCCCCCCATCCTCCCCCTGGATCGATAGGGTGCCGCCTTCGTCGGGGAGCTCCAGTTCGATCGGTGGCCCCCCGGGGGTCAACGGTACGCACCCTCCCCACATCGGGCGCCCCGATGCGAAGACCGTCGTGCTGGCGGCCCTCGTGTTCTTTGGAACCCTGATCTTCGCCGAGCCATCCAGGCCGGAGGTCCCGCTGTCCGTCGAGAAACTGGGTACGCTCCGCGCCGTGACCCTGGCGCCGACAACCCCCTGCCCACCGCCGCCGACGAGGCGAAGCACCGCGGTCGACGGGTCCGACAGCTCCAACACCGTCCTGCCTTCCTCGGTGTCCAGGGGGACGAGGGCGGATTTACCGTGGTCGACGTGGAAGGCGTGGACCCAGTAGCTGGCCGACGGGTCCACGTCGACCTCGAAGTCTCCCCAAGGGCCTGTGGTCGTCTGTGCGGTCTGGTTCGAGCGGTCGAAAAGCACGACCCGAGCGCCACGGACGCCCCGCCCCAGGGCATCGACCACCCCCCCTTTCACCCGGTGCGCGGGCAGCTCGACGAGAAGTCGGGTCCAACCCTTGCCGGAGACCGGCTCGAAAACGCCCTTGACGTACTGATCCCGCGTCGGGCTGCGGCTCTTCACCTGAACCAGGGTCTCCCCGGTTGGGGGTACCGGCACCCAGCCCTCGAAGTAACCCTCCAGGTCGGTCTCGAGGGTGATCTCCGCCCCCTTTCCGGTCCGCAGAAACAGCTCGGCGGGGACAGCTTCGTCCCCCCGGGCCACCTGGCCGCGAACCTCGGCCAGATCGAGGTCCAGGTGTATCTCTCCACCGTCCCCCACGGCGATGGGCTGGAAGACGTACCGCTGGCCCGCACCGTGGATCGAGACTTGGTGGATTCCCGCAGGCAGCTGAAGCTCCACCTGCCCCGTTTCTGGCAGCCGCCGGACCACCTCGGATCCATCCGGTTGAAGGAGCGTCAACTCCCACGCCTCCCCCGCTGGATGGACCGCCGGAAGCAGGGTCCAAGAGACGTCTTCGAGCGGAGACAGTCTAAGGTCTTGCCCAAGGTGGGTCTCAGCCCCAGCGCCGACGTCGATGTGGAGATCTCGCGGGGAGTAGCCCTCCGCGGTTGCGCGGAGCCGATACTCGCCGGCGGCGAGGCCCCTCGCTTGGAAGAAGCCGCGCTCGCCCACCTCCAGCCGCAACCGTCGCCGATCCAGCCGTCGGCGTTCCTCCACCTGGAGTCCCGCCATCGGTTCGGGGGGACCTAAGTGGACTTCCCCGTCAATGGGCCGTAGGGACTCGGCGTCCAGCAGGAACCCGCTCAGCGAAGCCCCCGGTACGAGGTTCAGGGGTGGGAGGGGATCCCCGGGCCCGAGCCCATAGACGTAGACCGGTCCATAGCCCGGCGCTGTGAACCGGAGGTCCAACTTCTCCACCCTCGGCAGCTCCAAGGACCGGCTCGGAATCTCCACCGATTGGGTCGAGGTCAGAGTTCGTCCACCGTCGTACGCCGCCACCTGCATCCGCAGGGAGGAGGGCTGGGACGACAATTCGAGGCGCGCGCGTCGAGACGCGAAGACGGGCAGTCGATAGGTCGACTCCTGTTCCTCGACTTCGACCTCCGGACACCAGAGCCCATCGCCCTCACAGGTCAGCGACCAGGGGTCGGGTTCCTCGATATCGATCTGGAAAACGTTGCTATCGACGGGATTGGCAACGACGATCTCGGCGCCCCGCACCGCGAAGACCTCGACCGTGCCCCCCTCGGCAGGCCCGACCAGCTCGACCCGAAGCGATACGGCCTCTCCCTGAAAACCGGTCATGATCCCCAAGATCGGGACCATGACGGAGGCGATCCAAGCCCCCACGGCTCAGCCCTCCAAGGAGCTTGCCGATGGAAGGGGCTCTGGCGGTGTCCAACCCGGAAATATCTCGCCGTTCTGGACTAGCGGCACCCGCAAAAGCCCAGCCTGGCAGTTGTTCTCCGGTTCCGGCGGTGCTTGGGGAGGGTTGTCGGGGGTCTTGAAGCAATCCGGTCCGGCCAGCGTACACAGGTACACGGGCTGGTTCAGCGAGCTATGTTGCACGCTTTCGGTGCAGAGGGCCTTGCCCGTCTCACCGGGGTCCAGGTTCTGGCAGACTTCACGGCCGGCGTCGTTCATGACGCAGTCGTAGCACCGGTTCCGCGGCACAAACTGCGCCGCCGCCGCGGCCGAAGTCAACAGAGACAGGATTCCAACGACCCAAACGATTTTGGTTCTGAACATCATCCAACCCCCAACGGAGGGTTCATGGGTATTCCCCAATGAACCGTTTATAAAGGAACTTCGACCCACGGGCTAAGGGTTTGCACTTTCAGCGAAAGTACAACCATTTCGATAGCCCGACCTCAGCCTGGCTGCTCTTGCCAATCCCTAGACTAAGGACTAGAACAGAACATCCACCGCGGGATCCGGTCCACCCATCTAATCAAGCCAGGGTGGATGATAACTCCTAGCATCGTAGGGATGTCAACCGCCCCAGAAGAAAATGCCAACGCTCCGGACTGGCTCCGGAGCTTCAAGTCCTACCGCAGAATCCGCTCTGGCGGATCTGGCGGGAGACGTCAGGGGGCGGCGTTCCAGAGCTCTTGGGCGCGGGCGACGAGGGCGGCGAAGCGCTGGTCCCCGGCCCCCTCGACATCGAGGGCCGCTATCAAGAGGGCGACGGAGCGCAGCCGCTCGAAGTCCGCTTCCACCACCAGCTTGCCGGCGGCGTCGAGGTACGCGCGGCCGTCGCCGAGGTAGCCCCCGGACTCCAGCAGACGGGCCATGCGGCGGGGGGACACGTGGTCGAGGTCCCCCTCCAGGCGGTTGCGTCGCGGCGCGGGGGTCGGTTGCTGCGCCTCCCGCTTCAGCATCTGGGTCAGCTTCGACACGGGGACGATGCGGACGGTGGCGGCGCCGCCGAGGTAGCCGTCGGAGAGGTCCATTCCGAGCCCCTGGGTCTTGAGGATGGCTTGCAGGGCCTGGTCCCAGGGCACGTCCTTCAGCTCGACGGTCACCCGCCCGCGGACCGCCGGGTCGAGGACCAGGTTGAAGTCCCCCAGCCTGGAGAAGGTCCGCAGGGTTTCCACCAGGTCGGCGTCCTGCAGGGAGAGGCTCACCGGCTCGCCGACGTAGCGATCCGGGGGCGGGCCGTAGGGATCCGCAAACTGGGCCCCGAGGTGGGCCGGGGCGAGGGCGACCACGGCCAGGAGCCAGGCCGCGGCGATCCGAAACGCGTGGTGGGGAAGGTTCTGGGTCATCCGCCTGCGGCCTCCTCGGTCCGCGTGCTGTCGTTTGCGCTCGCTGGTGCCACACGCACCGGCACCCCGGAGAGGGCCGCGTTGCCGGAGAGGGTGTCCACCATGGCTTCGTCCGTCAGGTCGTTGATGCTCACCCCGGGGTGGGCGTTGGCCACCTGCAGCCGTACCCCCCGCCGCCCGTGGCCCCAGCCGTGGGGCAGGCTGACCACCCCCGGCATGATTTCGTCGCTGATCTCGACGGGCGCCACGATCCGACCCACCCGCGAGGTGACCTCGGCATGGCCTTCGGACTCGAGCCCCAGGTATCTGGCGTCGTCGGGGTGGACCAGCAGGGTGCAGCGGTCCGCCCCACGCATGAGGCGGGGGTAGTTGTGCATCCAAGAGTTGTTGCTGCGGACCTGACGGCGTCCGATGAGCACCAGGCTGTCCTCCGCCGCGAGCTCCGCCCGGCGGTCCGCCAGGCGAGCCAGGTCGTCCACCAGCAGCCGGGGGGCGAGGTCCAGCCGCTTGTGCTGGGTGAAGAGGCGGCCTGGGAGGCAGGGTTCGAGGGGGCCGAGGTCGATGCCGTGGGGGTGCTCCTTGACCTTCTTGAGGGTCAGGGGGCCGACGGGGGATCCCGATCCCTTCTTGCCGAAGGGGCCGTTGCGCAGGCCGTAGTCCACCAGGCCGTGGGGGCCGGCTTTGCCCATGATGAAGCGGCTCAGTCTTTCCTTCGCCGGCAGCTTCCGACGCAGCCGCCTCCACAGCTCCAGGTAGATCTGCCAGTCGTGCAGAGCTCCCTGGGGGGGCTCGTAGAGGGTCTCGTTGAAGCGTACGGTGTTGCGGATCGCCAGGACGTGGAAAATGATGTCGTAGTTGTCGTGCTCCAGGGCCGACGTGGGGGGCAGGATGACGTCGGCGTGGCGGGTGGTCTCGTTGATGTAGATGTCGATGGAGACCATGAAGTCGAGCCCTTCGAGGGCCTTCTCCAGCCGCCGGCCGTTGGGGGTCGAGAGCACGGGGTTCCCCGCCGACGTGAAGAGGCCGCGGATCTGACCCTCCCCCGGCTCCGCCATATCCTCCGCCAGGGCCGCCACCGGCAGCTCACCGCCGAACTCCGGCAGCCCGCGGACCCGGCTGCGCCAGCGGTCGAAGCTGCCGGGGTTGTGGCGCATGGCTAGGGCGTCGAAGGCCGGCTTGGTGAACATGGCGCCGCCGGCGCGGTCGAGGTTGCCGGTGACGATGTTGAGCACGTTCACCAGCCACTGGCACAGGGCGCCGAATTCCTGGGTCGAGACCCCCATGCGGCCGTAGCAGACCGCCGACGGCGCCGCGGCGAAGTCCCGGGCCAGGCGCCGGATCGCCTCGGCGCTGATACCGCACACGGGTGCGGCCTGTTCCGCCGTGAAGCCCGCGAGTCCGTGGCGGACCGCGTCGAGGCCGTCGGTGAAGTCCGCCAGGTGACCGAGATCCCCCAGCCCTTCGTCGAGCACCGTGTGGACCAGGGCGGCGAGGAGGAAAGCGTCGGTGCCGGGGCGCACGAAGAAGTGCTCGTCGGCGCGGCGGGCCGTCTCGGTCCGGCGGGGGTCCACCACCACGATCCGGCCCCCGCGGTCCCGAATGGCCTGGAGCCTCTTCTTGATGTCGGGGGCGGTCATCAGGCTGCCGTTGGACACCGCCGGATTGCCCCCCAGGACCAGCAGGAAGTCGGTGCGGTCGATGTCGGGGATCGGCAGCAGCAGCATGTGGCCGAACATGAAATAGCCGGCGAAGTGATGGGGCAGCTGGTCGACGGAGGTGGCGGAGAATCGGTTCTTGGTGCGGATCGCCCGCAGCAGGGGAGGGCCGAAGAGAATCGAGCCGTAGTTGTGGGCGTTGGGGTTGCCGAGGTAGAGGGCGAGGGAGTCCCGGCCGTGCTCCTCCTGGAGCTTCCGGATGCCGTTCGCCGCCAGGTCGAGGGCTTCCTCCCAGCCAATGGGCTCGAAGGTGCCGTCGGGGCGCCGGCGGACCGGCTGGCGCAGCCGGTCCGGGTCGTCGTGGATGTCCTGGAGGGCCACCGCCTTGGGGCAGATGTGCCCACGGCTGAAGGGATCGTCCTTGTCCCCGCGGATGGCGGTGATGCGGCCCCGCTCGTCGGTACGGATCTCCAGGCCGCACATGGCCTCGCACAGGTTGCAGCTGCGGAAATGGCGGTGCTCGCCTTGGACCATGGGGAGGTCTCCGGGGATCGAAGTGGGACGGTTGGGCTGCCAGAGCGGAAGTATACAGCCCTCGGTCCACCCCCCCCCCTTGTGGAGGGTGTCGGCTCAGTCGGAAGATCCCCCCGGGCCGTCGAAGAGGCGGGCGACGGCGGAGATGTTCGCGGCGCCGAGGCCGGCTTCCCGGGCCCTGGAGAAGACCCGGCCAGCCGCTTCAGCGGTCGGTACCTCGGCCCCCGCCTCCCCCGCCGCCTCCGCCACGTAGCGGAAGTCCTTGGCCACCAGATCGATGGGGAACATCGGCTCAAACCGGCGGGCCACCATCGAGCCGGCTGCGCCGCGGGCCGCGGCGCTGGTGACCGGCAGGTCCCCGAGGATCTCCAGGGCACGTTCGCCGCCGACGCCGGAGCGCTCGAGGAAGCCGAGGAGCTCCGCCATCGCCGCCACCTGGACGCCGAAGAGTGCGTTGACCGCCAGCTTCATCACCGCCCCCTGCCCCGTCGGGCCCACGTGGTGGACGGCGCTCCCCAGCCGGTCCAGAGCCGGGCGGACCTTCGCGAGGGCGTCGCCGTTGCCCCCCACCAGGAAGATCAGCTGCCCGGCCTCCGCCTGGGGACGGGAGCCGGCCACCGGAGCATCCAGCAGATTGGCGCCCCGCTCCCGGATCCGAGGCGCCAGCTGACGGATCCATCCGGGGGTCACCGTGCTCGCCTCCACCGCCACGGCGCCGGGGCCGAGGCCGAGGACGGCGCCCTCCCGAGGGTCGAGCCACAGCTCGCGGGACGCGTCGTCGTCGGTCACCATGCCGATGACGATCTCCGCCCCGTCGGCGGCCCGGCGCGGGGTCGCGGCGATCCGCGCGCCCGCCTCCCCGAGGGGCGCCGCCCGCTCCGGCGTCCGGTTGTAGATGGTCAGCCCGTGTCCGGCGTCCAGCAGGCGCCGCGCCATGCGGGCACCCATGGCCCCCAATCCCATCCAGGCGATCTTGCTCATCGTCGTGCTCCTCGTCATTGGCCTGTGTCGTTGGCTCCCGCCATGGGCTCGCGTCGTGTCGGAGGACACCCTAATCCGTGCGCAGTAGGTTGATAAGATCGGAACTGGAACAAGATTCATGCTGAACCTGCACCAATAGGGGTTTCAAGCCATGGAGCTCGAGCTTCTCCGCACCTTCTCGGACGTCTTCCGTCGCCGCAGCTTCGCCGCCGTCGCCCGGGATAGAAACGTCGACCCGTCGACCATCTCCCGGGCGATCTCCGGTCTGGAGGCGGAGCTCGGAGTCCGCCTGTTCCACCGCACCACCCGCCGCCTCTCACCCACCGAGGCGGGGGCGATCTACTTCCGCCGCGTCGAGCCCCTGATCGAGGAGCTGGAGTACGCCCGGTGGCAGGCGGTGGACGTCAGCGAGCGGCCGACGGGAACGCTGCGGATCGCCGCCCCGGTCAGCTTCGCCCAGCTGAACCTGGTCCCCCTGCTGCCGGAGCTGTCGCGGCGATATCCGGATCTGCGCTTCGACCTCGAGCTCATCGACGCCGCCCCCGACCTCCTGGAGGCCCGCATCGACGTCGCCCTCCGGCTGGGTCCGCTGGCCGACTCGGGCCTGATCGCCCGCCGCCTGGCGCCGATGGTGGCCCGCGCCTGCGCCAGCCCCGCCTACCTCGAACGCCGCGGACGCCCCCGGGTCCCCTCTGACCTGGCCCAGCACGACTGCCTGCTCCTCGACATGCCGGGCTTCGGCGACCGCTGGAGCTTTCGGGACCCCGACGGGGTGGTGACCGAGGTGCGGGTACCCGGTCGCCTCCACACCTCCAACGCCGTGGCGCTCAAACAATGCGCCGTCGGCGGGATGGGGGTGATCCTCCAGGGCCGGTGGATCGTGGGCCGGGAGCTGCAGGACGGGCGGCTGGTGGATCTCTTCCCGGACCACGAGGCCACCGCCGCGACCTTCGAAGCGCCGGCGATCTGGGTGATCTACCCGTCCCGCAGCTACCTGCCGCTGAAAGTGCGGGTCTTCCTCGACTTTCTCGACGAGTCCTTCGCCGCCGGCCCGCCCTGGGACCGCCCGCCAGAGCCCTGAGCCGACGGCGGATCTTTCAAACGAAGCCTTAGGCCCGGGCCGGAGCAGGGACCGCCGGCGTCCGGCCCATGCCCCACCATCCCCAGATCTGGAGGGCGGCGAAGTCCGCCACCGCCAGCGCCACCAGGCCGACGGTCCACTGACCGGCGACGGTGAGGATCCCCGGCGTCAGCAGGAGGGCGACGCTGCCGACCACCCACAGGACGTCGAGGGCGGCGACCGCGGCCACCGCCTTGCGCACCCAAGGTAGGGACAGATCCCGGCTGGCGAGGAAGCCGACGAAGGCGCCGAAGAGCATCAGCTCGGCGCCCAGCTCGAAGATGTAGACCCGCTCGACCCCCATCCAGGCGGCGACGGCGTCGGTGGCGGCGAGGGCGACCAAGCCCGACAGGCCCGAGAAGAGGGCGTTGGCGAGAAGGGTTTTGCGAAGGACGGTTTCATGTTTCGAGGTGCTCACGTAGTTGTCTCCTAGGTTCAGTGGGTCAATGGCCGGGGGTGGTTGGAGTTGGGGCCAAGGCCATGAGCTCGCTCAGGGTGCGGAAGTCGAGGTAGTCGGTCTGGTGGTGGATGCGCCCGTTCTCGACCTCGAAGAGCAGCACGGCGGGTAGGGAGTAGGTGAGGCCGTCCCCGCCCGAGCGTCCGAGGGCGGCGGCGTCGAGGGTGCCGGTGTAGATCACCTCGACGATCACGAGGTCACCGCGGACGGCGCGGCGCTTCTCTTCGACCCCCATCGCTTCGTGCATGGCGGCCAGGGTGACCATGCTGGCGTGCATGGCCTCTTTACCTTTGACCTCGTGGCGCTGGCTGACGTCGACGAAGACGATGTCGTCGGCATAGACCTCCGCCACCTTCGCCGGCTCACCGGACCGATAGGCTTGGTAGTAGGCGTCGATGACGGCGCCGGCGGATTCCGAGGCGATCGCCTGGCCAGCGAAGAGCAGATTGGAGAGGAGCAGGCCCGAGAGGAGCAGGCCCGAGTAACGAAGGCCAGTGACCTTCGCCGAAGGCACGGCGGCGCGGGGTTGTCGTCGGGAATTCGCGTACGTGGACATCTTGGAGTCCTCCTTGGATGACGAGGGTCGGCGGGCCGCCCAACGCGGCCGTCGTCGGTCCGGGAGTGCGACGGCCGTGCCAGGCCCGGGAACGCCCCGATTTCGGGCTTTCAGCGGAAGAGGCTCCGTTCTAAGTTGCAGATCCGCAACGCGCCGTGGCGCCTTCGCAACGCCCGAGGCGCCAGGCAGGAGGGTGGACTGGCCGTCCGGCTCCAGGGCTCGGGTAGGATCCGTTGGCCCGAGCTTTGCTCAGCCCATCATCATGGACTCCTCGAACCTCCGCCCCAGCCCTTCGGCCCAAACCCCCGCTTGGCGCCTCGACCGCTGGCGCTTCGCCGCCGCGGCCTTCCTCCTCGGGGTCGCCTACACCGGCGTCGCCCTCGCCTTCGGGGCCACGTTCCGCGTCGGCGAGCGGGATCTCACTCTGGTGGCGGGGATGGTGGTGGAGGTGTCCTTCGCCGGCTTCGGCTTCTTGTTGGGCCTGGCGCGGGAGGCCCGGCAGCGGGAACGGGCGGCGGCGACGGCCGCCGCCGGCCGCATGGACCAGCTGGCCCGGATGCAGGCGCGTCTGACCCAGACGGAGAAGCTGGCGTCCCTGGGACAGCTGGCGGGGGCCATCGCCCACGAGGTGCGCAATCCGCTGGCGATTCTGCGGTCCCTGGTGCAGAACCTGGAAGAGGACCTGGCGGACGTCGGGGGGACCGACCGATCCCGCGACACCTGCGGGCAGCTGGTGGAGGAGATCGACCGCCTGGCCCACGTGACGTCGAGCCTGGTGGCCTTCGCCCGGCCACCGGTCCTGGAGCGGGCCGAGGTCCACGCCGCCGACCTGCTGGAGCGGACCCGGCTGCTGGCGGAGCAAATGCTCCGGGGGCGGCCGGCCCGCCTGGTGCTCGATGCCCCCGGAGGCCCTGGCCCCGTCCTGGACGTCGACCCGGATCTCCTGTGCCAGGTGCTCCTCGGCCTGGTGGACAACGCCGCCAAAGCCTCGCCCGAAGGGGGACGGATCCGCCTGGGGTGGCGCGGAGTCGACTCCCTTGGGGCCTCCGGTGCGGTGGAGCTCTTCGTCGCCGACGAGGGGCCCGGCATTCCCGACGACGTATCCGACGCCGTCTTCGAACCCTTCTTCACCACCCGGTCCGGCGGCGCCGGCCTCGGCCTGGCGGTGGCCCGGCAGATCGTCGACGCCCACGGCGGCACCCTCGCCGTCGTCGACACCGGCGGAGCGGGCGCCGAGCTGGCGGTGCGCCTGATGGCCCAGTCCGAGGTTCGGCCCGAGCGAGGCGCGGCGTGACGGACCCGAAGCCGGCGACGGGGGGCCCGAAGGCCCGGATCCTGGTGGTGGACGACGAGCCCCGCATGGCGGAGTCGGTGGCGGTGGCCCTGCGGCGCAGCGGCTACCGCTGCCACACCTGCGTCGGCGGCGCCGAGGCCCTGGCGGCCTTCGACGCCTACGGCGCCGACGTCGTCGTCACCGACCGGCGGATGCCCGGTATGGACGGCGTCGAGCTGATGGGCCGTCTCCTGGAGCGCTCCCCGGAGCTGCCGGTGATCCTGGTGACCGCCTTCGGCGACGTGCGTTCGGCGGTGGCGGCGATGGGGCAAGGTGCCTTCCACTACCTGACCAAGCCCTTCGACCACGATGAGCTCCGGGGGCTGGTGGCGCGGGCCCTGGAGCTCGGCCAGCTGCAGCGTGAGAACCGGCTCCTGCGAACGGAGCTGGGGGCGGCGGTGGCGGGGGATCTGATCGCCGAGGACGACGCCATGACGGACGTGCTCGACCGGGTCGACCGCGCAGCGCCGAGCGACGCCACCGTCCTGATCCAGGGGGAGAGCGGCACCGGCAAGGAGGGGGTGGCCCGCCGCCTGCACGCCCGTAGCCCACGGCTCGGGCGTCCCTTCGTGGCCGTCAACTGCAAGGCCTTCGCCCCGGGGGTTCTCGAGAGCGAGCTCTTCGGTCACGAAGAGGGGGCCTTCACCGGCGCCACCGCCCCCCGCCCCGGCTGCTTCGAGCGGGCGGACGGCGGTACCCTTTTCCTCGACGAGATCGGCGAGACGGAGCCGGACTTCCAGGCCAAGCTGCTGCGGGCGCTCCAGGAAGGGGAGGTCCAGCGGGTCGGCGGCGGGGAGCCGCGGCGGGTGGACGTGAGGATCGTCGCCGCGACGAATCGGGATCTACGGCGGGAGATCGCCGAGGGCAGGTTCCGGGAAGACCTCTTCTACCGCCTCGCCGTTATCCCGGTGACCCTGCCGCCGCTGCGCCGTCGTCCGGGCGACGTCCTGCCCCTGGCCCGGCATTTCCTAGGGCGATGCGCCGAGCGCTCCGGGCGCCCCTTGGAGCTCACGGACGCGGCGGAGGCCGCCCTCCTCGAACACCCGTGGCCCGGCAACGTGCGGGAGCTGGAGAATGCAATAGAGCGGGCTTCGGTCCTGGCGAGGACGGGTCGCATCAACGCGGAGGACCTGCTTCTCCAGGAGGCGTCGCCGGATTCGGGGACGCCGCCGGGGGAGGACTCCGGGACCCTCCAGGAGAGCCTCGACCTCGCCGCCGCTCGGCGGATCCGCCGAGCCCTGGAGCGACACGGGGGACGCCGGGCGGAGGCCGCCGCGGCCCTCGGTGTCGACCGGACGACCCTCTTTCGCTGGATGAAGCGGTTGGGGATCTGAGACGTGAACCCCTCCAAATCTCAGCGCCTCCGTCCGTCGGCACCGGTTTGGCACCGGTTGGCCCCGAACCCGCCACGGACCGGGGGGATGCTCCGGGCATGACCTGGCTCTTCCACCCCGTTCTGATCGCCGCCGTGGCCTTGGGTGTGCGCACCCTGCTCCGCCGCGGCGAGCCCCGGCACCTCGTGCTGGCCTCCGCCGCCCTCGTCGCCGTGGGACTCATGGCCGGCGCGTCGGTCGCCGCCGACGCCTTCCACGTCCTTCGGCTCGCCGCCTACGTCCTCTTCGTCTACCTGCCGGTGTTCCTCTGTCTTTCGGCCTGGGGCTTTCGGGCCCGCGGGCCGCGGATCGCGGCGGCGTCGGTCGTCGTCGCCTTCATCGTTTCACTGGTGGGGGCCTGGGCGTTTCTGATCGAACCCCGGTACCTCGAAGTGAGCCGCGTGGAGCTGACCTCCCCCAAGCTCGACCATCCGGTGCGGATCGCCGTTGTCGCCGATCTCCAAACGGACCACATCGGAGACTACGAGCGCCGGGCCCTCGGGGCGGTGATGGAGGCGTCGCCGGACCTGGTGCTGCTCACCGGTGACTACCTCCAGGTGGGCTCGGCCCAGCGCCTCCGCCTGGCCGAAGCACTGCGGGAGCTCCTCGCCGACCTGCGCTTCGATGCCCCCCTGGGGGTCTTCGCCGTCGGCGGCGACGTGGAACAGGACCCCGACTGGCCGTCGATCTTCGCCGGGACCCGGGTCACCCCCATCGAGTCCCTGTCGACGTTCGAGGCCGGTCCTGTGACGGTGACGGCTCTGCCCCTGGGGCCGTCCCGCGCCGGGATCCCCATCGCTCCTGTCGACAATTTCCACGTGGTCTTCGGCCACGCCCCGGACTACGCCCTCACCCGCCCGCCGGCGGAGCTGCTGGTGGCGGGCCACACCCACGGCGGACAGGTACGCCTACCGTTCTTCGGTCCGATCCTCACCCTGTCGAGGGTCCCCCGGTCCTGGGCCGCCGGCGTCACCGACCTGGGGAACGGCAGCACCCTCGTGGTCTCCCGGGGCATCGGCATGGAGCGGGGTCGCGCTCCCCGCCTGCGGTTCCTGTGCCGGCCGGAGGTGGTGGTGATCGACGTCTTGCCTGAGGCTCAGACGAGGTGATGTACCCCTGACTGGTTTTTGAAACCGCGGAAGGAAAACTCGACCCGATGCACGAACGCGCCGCCCTGCCCTCCCTGCCACGACTATTGGCGTCGGCGCTCCTCCACCGCGGACGTCGGGTCGGAGGGCCCGCCGATCTCCCAAACCTGGCCCTGCGGATCCGCAGGGTCGTCCTCGAACGGCAGGCCGTCGAGCGCTATCGCCGCCACTTCGGCTTCGCCGGCGGCGGACTTCCCCTCACCTTTGCCTACCTGCCGGCCCAGCGGGCCCAGATCCAGCTCATGGCCGGCCGTCGGTTCCCGCTACCTCTCCTCGGGCTGATCCACCGCTCCAACCGCTTCCGCCTCGACGGTCGTATCGAGCCCGGCGACGCCGGTTCCATGGAGGTCTCCACCGGCGGCGGCGATCTGGCAGCGAAGGGCCTGGAATTCGACGTCGTGTCGCGGTTCGTCGCCGCCAACGGACAGGTGGAGATCGTCAGCCGCTACCTCCACCGCCTGCCGTCTCGCCCGGGCCCGCCGTCCTCCCAAGCCGAGCCCGTCGCCCCACCAGGTCCGCCCCAGGGTCCCCTCGCCTTTGCCGCAGATGCCGGACGTCGCTACGCGGCCCTGTCGGGGGACTGGAACCCGATCCACCTGCCCTACGCCCACCGGCTGCTCGGTTTCCCGCGCCCCATCGCCCACGGTATGGACACGGCGGCCCGGGTCCTCGCCGCCCACGGCGGCGCCGCAACCGCCCTCGACGTCGCCTTCCACAAGCCCATCCGCCTGCCGGCGACGGTGGAGCACACCGCCGCCCGACGCGACGACGGCACCGTCGATATCGCGGTCCAAAGCCAAGGGGGTGAGCACCTGCACCTCACCGGCACCCTGACGCCCAGTGATCCGAGCTAGGGCGTGTTGTCAGGCCGGCGAGAATAGGCGAGTTTTCCCAAACCCTTCGGCTTCCCGGGGTAGATACTCTGTTGGTTGTCAAGCTGGTTCAGGCGGAAGCGCCGCGGGCGAGAACTTGTCTCCATCGAAATCCTCGCCGTGTCTGAGCATGCCGTGCATCGCATGCAGGAGCTTCCTCATGACCGCCACTTTCGCCTGCA
>JBCDIS010000014.1:0-69630 GCA_038748685.1 Acidobacteriota bacterium
CCCACGTGCAGGCTCTTGGCGGTCGGATCGAAGCCGATGTAGAGGGTCGCCTTGTTCTCCGCCAGATGTTTTTCCACCCCTTCGGTGGAGTCGTAGAGCAGACCGCGCCACTGGAATTCTTCGAAAATATTCAAAATCTCACCTCCGCCAGCGCCTGAGACGCGTGGAGCTCGGTTGTCTTGGGGGCTCGGGGGGCCGCGCGCCCTGGGGACCGCGGTGTGCAAAGCCCCGCGGCCGCCTCGGCGGTCATCTTCGCGGCCCTTCGCCGTGGACGTCGACACCTGGGTGCCGACGCCGCCGGATCCCATCGCCGTGGGCCGCCGGGCGCCGAGCCTTCGCCGGGCGGCGATGTCCTGCCGGCTGGGTTCCCGCAGGCAACCGTAGGCTTCGCCACTCCGTAAACTACACAGGTAATATCTACGGACGCGCCCTTCGCGTCAAGCGCACAGCCCCGAAATGCACACGATGTCTCTCCGCCCACTCGCCCTCGCCTCCGCCCTCCTCCTGGGGATGGCATCGCCATCCTACTCCTCGACCGCCGATCCGGCGGCCCCGTCCCCCGCCCGCCCCTTCGTCAAGGGAATGACCGTCTCCTGCCCCACCTGGGGTCCGGTGTGGGGCTCCCCACGCATGGAGGAGTCGCTGGCGGAGCTGGGGGAGCTGGGGGTCGAGTGGGTGGCGATCCACCCCTACGCCGGCGTCCGGCGGGACGGCTCCGTCCGCTACACCCCCGCCGCCGAGTTGGGCTTCCTCTCCCGCGCCGTCGAGCTCGCCGAGGCGGTGGGGATCCAGATGTTCTGGAAGCCCCACCTGGCCTATTGGGGCAGCTTCGAATGGCGGGGGGACATCGCCTTCGGCGACGACAAGACCCGTTGGCGCCGGTTCTTCGACGACTACCGCGCCTTCATCGTCGACCAGGCGGCCTTCGCCGAGGCGGCGGGGGTACCCCTCTTCGCCGTCGGCCTCGAATACGAATCCACCACCCAGCACGACGCCGAGTGGCGCCGCATCATCGCCGAAGTGCGGCGGGTCTATTCCGGCCGCATTACTTACTCGGCGAATTGGGACCGCTTGGGGGACGTCCCCTTTTGGGATGACCTGGACCTCATCTCCGTCCAGGGCTACTTCCCCCTGTCGGCGGAAACCTACCCGACCCGGGAGGCCATCGACGACGGCTGGAACGCCCCCCTGAAGCAGCTGCGGACCCTCTCCCAACGCCACGGCAAGCCGGTGCTCTTCGCCGAGCTCGGCTACGACCTGTCGTCCGTCGCCGCCACCGAACCCTGGCGCACTGACACCCACGACACCCGAGAGAACCGTGACCTGCGTCGACGGCTGATGGAGGTGGCCCTCGAAAGGCTGGCGGCGGAGCCCTTCATCGAGGGGCTGTTCTGGTGGAAGTGGATCCCCGGCCAGCGCGGCTACCACGACTTCGCCATGCAACACCCCGACGCCCGGGAGATCCTGCGGCGGGCCTGGGGCTCCTGAGCCGGCTCGACACCGCGAGTTTTGCAGGCCGCGCGCAGGGTGCGGGACTCCCCGTGCGCAAACGGCGGCCACGGTGGCGCCACGACCGCGGTAGCAGGAGTCCCGCGGATTCGAGCACGGCCGAAACTGTTCGAGCTGGAACAACGCTGGATGCGGTACAGGGCCCTGAACCTCGGTGACGGCACGCCGAGCCGAAAACGTCCCCGCGAGTTTTGCAGGCCGCGCGCAGGACCACGGGACGACCCACAGCGCGACCGCCGTGGCGCGAAGTTCGCGAAGCTCGCGGAGTTGAGCCGGGGGTGATTAAATCTAGGGATCCCCTCCCCTCACCTGCCGGAGCTCGTCGATGAAATGGCCCGTTCGTTTCGCTTCTCTCTTTATCGCCCTCTCCCTGCTCATCGCCGCGCTTTGGGTCGGACTGCACTGGCAGGCCCGCTACCCCACCGGCGGTGAGCTGACGCTCCCCGGTTTGGAAGGCCCGGTCACCGTCCACCGCGACGACCAGGGCATGGCCTACGCCCACGCCGAGACCTTCGACGACGCGATTTATGCCCAAGGCTTCGTCACCGCCCAGGACCGCCTCCTCCAGATGTGCCTCGCCAGGCTGGCGGCCCAAGGTCGCCTGACCGAGCTCGGCGGCGATCGGGCCCTGGGAATCGACACCCTGCGGCGGACCCTTGGATTCCACCGCCTCGCCCGCCGCCACGCCGAGATCCTCGGGGACGACGAGCGGGACTTCTTCCAGCGCTACGCCGACGGCGTCAACGCCTACCTCCAAACCCAGGCCGACGACCTGCCCTTCGAGTTCACCCTCGCAAAACTCGACCCGGAACCGTGGACGGTGGAGGACTCCCTGTCGATCCTCTACTACATGGGCTGGGGCAGCGCCGCCGACCTCAAGCACCAGCTGATGGCCCAGGATCTGGTGGAGGCCCTCGGTCCACAGCGGGCGGCGGAGCTCTTCCCCATCAACATCAACCCCGACGACCCCGCCCCGCCCGCGGCGGACCCGTCCCCCCAAACGCCCGCCGATGGGGTCGACGGCGGATCCAGCACCTTTGCCGACGCCTCGATGCCGAGCCCTATTTCTCGACCAGCGGCACCCGCCGAGGGCCTCCTACCGGATGCCCTCCTCGAGCCCTACGCCGCGCAGCTGGGCAGCAACAACTGGGCGGTCGGTGGCCATCGGTCCGCCGGCGGCAAGCCGATCCTCGCCGGGGACCCCCACCTGGACCCCCGCATGCTGCCGGGCATCTGGCACCCGATCGGCCTCGTGTGGGGCGATGGCGACGGCACGCTGCGGGCCGTCGGCGCCGGGGTGCCGGGAATCCCCGGGCTCACCGTGATGCGGAGCAGCCACGTCGCCATGTCGGTCACCAACGCCTATGGGGACGTCCAGGACCTCTACGTCGAAACCGTCGACCCCGGAGATCCGGGGCGCTACCTCGAAGGGGATCGCTCCGTGCCCTTCGAGGTGCGCCGGGAGGTCCTCCGGATCCGCGACGACGACGCCGAAGGCGGCTACCGCGAGCACCCCATCGAGATCCGCTCGACCCGCCGGGGTCCGGTGGTCACCGGGGTCCTGCCGAAACTCCGCAGCACCGAGACCCTGACCCTTCGGTGGGCCCCCGCCGAGACCATGGGGCCCGACATCGGATTCGCCCACGCCCTCCTGGCCCGCTCCGTGGACGACATCGACGGAGCCCTCCGCCACCTCACCATGGTGGGGCTCAACTTCGTCTTCGCCGACGTCCACGGCGACATCGCCTGGCGGGTCTCCGGCCGACAGCCGATCCGCGCCCCCGGCGCGGGCGTCGTGCCGCGGCGGGTGGAAGACCTCACCGAGCTGGAGGACGGCGACGACTGGCTCGGCTGGATCCCCTTCGAGGAGATGCCCCACGCCAGGAACCCCGGCCGCGGCTGGGTGGGCACCGCCAACCACCTCACCATCCCCGCCGACTACCCCCACTACTACACCAGCCTGGCGGCCTCGTCCTACCGCTACCGGCGCCTCGTCCAGCTGCTGGCGGGGGACGATCCCCTGACCGTCGACGACCACTGGCGGATGCAGCGGGACACCTACAACACCATGGCCGCCGCGGTGGCGCCGATCATGGCCACCGCCCTCGAGGCCGACTCCACCGGGCCCGACGGTTGGATCGCCCAGGTGGCGCGCCTGCTCTCCGACTGGGATTTCCACGACGACCCCGAACGCCCCGAGCCGCTCCTCTTCCAGGAGATCTACCGCCACTTCGCCAGCGCCGTCTTCGAAGACGAGCTCGGGCCCGAGCTCGCCGCGGACCTGCTCGACAACCTCTACTTCTGGCAGGAGCGCCTCCAAGCCATGGTGACGGCGGGGGACTCCCCGTGGTTCGACGACCGCACCACCGAGGCCGTCGAAACCCGGGACGACCTTTTCCGCCACGCCGCCCGGGAGGCCTTCGGCCGTCTCGCCCCCGACCTCGGGGCCGACCCCGGCGACTGGCGCTGGGGCGACCTACATCGGCTGAGCCTCCACCACCCCCTACGGCCCTCCGGCTTCGGGGCCGGCCTCCTCGGGGCCCAGTCCCACCCCCTCGGCGGCTCCGGCGAGACCCTCCTGCGGGGCTGGTACGCCTTCGGCGACCCCTACGAGGTCACCTTCACCGACTCCCTCCGCATGGTGGCGGACCTGGCGGACGACGAGAAAATCCGCGCCGTCCTCCCCGGCGGGGTCGTCGGGCGGGCGTTCCATCCCCACCAGACCGACCAGATCGAGCCGTACCTTTCTGGGGAACCCCGCTGGTGGTGGTTCAGCGACGACGCCATCGAGGCCAACGCCGTGGCGACGCAGCGCCTTCTCCCCGCACCCTGACGCCCTCGGACCGAAGCCGTTCGAGGCGCGGCGTCGGGTCCCGTAGAATCCACCCGATGAGCACCCCACCGCCCCCCAAGCCCCCGGCGGGGCTTCACCCCGTCCGGGTGGAGCGCCGACCCGGGGCCGGACCCGAAGACGATTGGGTCGTCGACGAGGCGCCCCTCGAAATCCGCCTCGACGGCGAGTCCTTCGCCGTCACCCTGCGCACGCCGGGCAGCGACCGGGAGTTGGCGGCGGGGTTCCTGCTCAGCGAGGGGGTGCTGCGGGACGCCGCGGACCTGGAGTCGGTGGAGCCGTGCCGCGACCCCTTGATCCACGATCCGGACAACGTGGTGGAGGTGCGGATCGCCGACGCCGCCCGGGACCGCAACGAGGAGCTCGACCGCGCCCGCCGGGAGCGCCTGGCGGTGGCGGCCTGCGGCCTTTGCGGCAAGGCTCGAATCGAGGACATCTTCCAGCGCTGCCCCACCCTCACTCCCCTTTCCGCCCCCGTCGACATCGACCTCCTGCGGCAGCTGCCGGACCGCATGGCGCCCCACCAGCGCCTCTTCGAAGCCACCGGCGGCCTCCACGCGGCGGCCCTCTTCGACCTCGAGGGGACGCTGCTGGACATCGCGGAGGACGTCGGCCGTCACAACGCCGTGGACAAGCTGATCGGGGCGTCGCTCCTCGCGGGCCGACTGCCGTGGCGGGACCGGATCCTCGTGGTGAGCGCCCGCGCCGGCTTCGAGATCGTCCAAAAGGCGATGATGGCGCGGGTACCGGTGCTGGCGGCGGTGGGGGCGGCGTCGAGCCTGGCGGTGGAGTCGGCGAAGCGAGGGGGGCTGGAGCTCCATTCGTTTGTCCGCCCCGGCCGCTCGAACCGCCACCTCTGAACGGTCCCCGTTCCACCGCGCCTCTGGCCCGCCCCTTGCATTCGAAGTTGCACCGGACTCCACCCGCCGCCCCGGGACATCCCAAAGACGTCGAGGAACCCACCATGCGACCCCGCAACGCCCGCAGCCTCTCCGCCGCCCTGGCCCTCTTTTTCCTCGCCGCACTGGCGATCGCCGTCGGCACCGCCGCGGCGCCGGCGGCCGCCGAAGGAGGTGCGGAGTGCCGCTTCCCCGCCGATTTGGCAGCCCGTCTGCTGGCGGGGGATCTCGATTTCGGGGATCTGCCCATGGAGAGCCGCTTCACCGTGGACGAACAGATGCTGCTCGACGAAGGCCGCGTCCGGGCGACGGTGGAGGGCAAATTCGAGGCCGGGCCCCTGGAGCTGGTGCCCGAGGCGACGGTATGCGTCTTCTTGCTGCTGGACGTGGACGGCGAGGCCATCCTCGCCCACCAGCAGCGCCTCGACCTGGGCGACTTCGCCAGCATCGAGGCCCTGCGCTACGTGCTGCGGGCGGACCTGCCGGAGGGCACCCGCCACATGACCTTCGTCGTCCGCGAGGCGGTGACCGGCATCTGGGGGGCCGTTCCCCTGGAGCAGCCGGAGGGCCCCATCGACGGCCCCAGCTTCACCGCCGTGCGCATCCCCGAGCGGGAGGGCACCTGGTACGAGGTGAGCTACCGCCAGGGGGCCGGGGGCGGCGGCACCCGCACCGCGGCGACGCCGGGGCCCGCCGGGGGCGACACCGGGACGACGGCAGACGCCGCGGCCCCCGGCACGAATCCCAACGCCGCCGGCGCTCCACAGAGTCGACCGGCGCCCCCCCGCGGCGCGGCGCGTCGGGGGTCGGCCACGGACCCCGGAAAGCGGGTGATCCGCCTCGTCCCGCCGCGGGATCAGCCGGTGTCCGGCGACACCCGATTCGACTGTCTGGTGAGCACCGTCGCCGTCGACCGCGTGGTCTTCGAGGTGGACGGCGAGAAGGTGGAGGAAGACCGCCGTCGCCCCTTCCGCGCCCGTCTGCCCCTGGCCCGCCCCGCCAAGGAACAGACGGTGCGGGTCCTCGCCTACGACTCCCTCGGCGAGGTGATGGGCCAAGACACCGTCGTCGTCAACCAGCAGGACGTCCCCTTCCGGGTGCGGATCACCGATTTCGACGGCGACCCCAACGCCGGCTCCGTGCAGGTGGCGGCCTCCGTCACCGTGCCGGCGGGCACCCGCCTCCAGAGGGTGGAGGTCTACCGCAATGAGGCCCTGGTGGAGACCCTCCAGGGTTCCCCCATCCGCGTCGAGGTGCCCACCCCCGACGCCAGCGCCGAGGATTACATTCGGGTCGCCGCCTACCTGACGGACGGCTCCTCCATCGACGACGTGGTCCTCCTCGCCTCCCCGGAGAGCGTCGAGGAGATCGACGTCAACCTGGTGCAGCTCCACGTGGTAGTCACCGACCGCGACGGCCGTCCGGTGGAGGACCTGCGTCCAGAAGACTTCACGGTCGTCTACCAAGGCAAACGCCAGCAGCCCCAGAGCTTCGCCTACGCCGACGACGTGCCCCTGGTGATGGGCCTCCTGGTGGACAGCTCCGGCAGCATGGAGCTGCTCATGCACGACACCCGCCGCGCCGCCGCCAAATTCCTCGGCACCACCGTCCTGCCCCAGGACCGCGCCTTCCTGGTGGACTTCGACCTCCAGCCCCGGCTGCTGCACGACGTCAGCGGCGACCTCCCCTCCCTCATGCGGGCCCTCGGCCAGCTCAACGCCGACGGCCGCACCGCCATGTACGACGCCGTGGTCTTCTCGCTGCTGCAGTTCGAGGGCCAGACGGGCCGCCGCGCCCTCGTGGTGCTCACCGACGGCGACGACCTCGACAGCCGCTTCGGTCCCAAGCAGTGCGCCGAGATGGCCCAGAACGCCGGCGTCCCCGTCTACCTCATCGGCCTCGGCGCCCTCGATACGTTGCAGCGCACCTACTCCAAGCGGGATCTGCGCCGCGTCACCGGCGACACCGGCGGACGACTCTACTTCGTCGACACCTTCGACGAGCTGGCGGGGGCCTACGCCGAGATCAACGCCGAGCTGCGCAGCCAGTACTCCCTGTCGTTCTACGTCGACGCCGACCTCGGCGAAGACGAGCGCCGCAAAGTCCGCGTCGAAGTCGAGGGTGACGGCTACACCGCCCGCACCGTCGTCGGCGTCGGCGGCGACAGCCCCTAGGTCACCCGGAGCGTAGGGGCTCCGCCTCGGCAAGAGTGGTGAACAGGTCTTGGCGGACCCCGACGGACCCGCCGGGCCCTGGATCCGCCGGGCGATCTCGTCGATCGCCTGCCTCGCCTCGATGCCCATCTCCCCGGCGTCGATGCGCAGGATGGCCTGGTCCCAAAGCTGACCCTGGTCCAGCTCGATCCCTGCGGCGTCGTAGGCCCCAAATCGATATCTGAGCAAAAAATACTCAGATCTGGAATAGAGACGTGGATCTTAGTGTTCTACGCTCATGAAAGGGACACAGGCCGCCCTTTCGAAGCTCTAGAACCGAAGCTCGACACGATCCGCCGGCTGAGGCCGGCAAGCACTTGGAGGAAACCAATCATGCGTAACGCCATTCTTCGTCATCGTCGTAGCACCCCTTCGCTCCACGCCTTCGCCAACGAGCCTCTGGTGAGCCTGGTGGACCGCTTCTTCAACGAGGTCGGCTGGCCGGTGGCCGAGCACTCCGGTGGCAATGGGGGCGGCTTCGCCCCGGCGATGGACATCGTCGAGACCGACGACGCCTTCGTCGCCACCGCCGACCTGCCGGGGATCGAGAAGGACGCCATCGAGATCTCCCTGGACGACGGCATGCTCTCCATCTCCGGCGAGCGGACCCAGGAGCACGTAGAAGGGGAAGGCACCAACTTCCGCCGGATCGAGCGCTCCTTCGGCGGCTTCCGCCGGGCGTTCACCCTGCCCCAGGGGGTCGACCTGGAGAAGGTGAAGGCCGAGTTCGCCAACGGCGTCCTCACCCTGACCCTTCCGAAGGTCGAGACCCTGAAGGCCCGCAAAATCTCCATCAGCTGATCTGGCGACGCCCCCCTCCGGGGGCATATGCAGTCGAGCCCCCTCCGGCGGGCTTTTTTTTTTTACACAGACAGCGCGCGGGGCTTTTAGAAAACGCGGCCGCGCGGCGGCGGGTCCGGGGGCATATACTCTTCCTTCAGCTCTCGGATCACCGAGCTTCGCCGACCCGGCGCAGCTCGCCCTGGACGCCCCCTCGAAGCAACGTTGCCGGCCGGCCTCGGACCCCGCTTGGGCGGAGGTCCTGGGCTCCGTGAACGATTCTCTGCATCCATGGACTGGACCCCACTCATCGGCCGCCGCTATCCGGTGGAACCCGCCGCCCTCCGACTGGCGACCCTCGTGCATCAGCTCGGCACGCCCCGATCCCAAGGGCCGGTGGTCTCGGTGATCGAAGGGGAGGGCAGGCTCCTCGCCCTCGACCACCTCCTCCTCCACCCCACGACGCTGGCATATCTGCTGATCGACGAGTTTCGCCGTGGACCGGACTCCGGGGACCGGCGCAGCTCGACGGCTCGCCAGGTGCGGCGCCTGGTGACCAGCGAAGAGCGTCTCCATCGCCCCACCGGCCGGCGCGGCGGTTGGACCGGGGGCTCCGGCGGCGGATCAGGGCACCGGGTCTTCGAGCCTCCGACCTGGCGACGGCTCGACGACGTCCTCGCGTACCTCGGCAACCGGGACCTGCTTCGGACCACCGCCAACCCCGGCACCCTCGCCTATGGAGTGACGCGACGGGGCGCCGAGGTCCTGGAGCAGCGCTACTACCCGAGCGGCCGCCTGGCGTCCCTCCACCTCCAGCTCTGCGCCGTGCTCGCCGAGGCTCCGTTCTTGGCGCAGCACCGGGACCTCGAAGCCCGGCTCCGCGACGTCGCAGTCGCCCTCGGGGCCTTCCGCAGCGACGAGCAAGTCCCCCCCGAGGCGGACCTGCTCCCCAGCCTCTTCTACGACACGTTCCAAGAGCAGCTATGAGCGAGACCGAGCACCTGTACTCGACACTGCGGCCGTCCCTACGGGGGGTCACCCCGAAACAGTTCGCCGAGGCCCTCGAAGGGCTGGACAACGCCCTGTCCATGGCCCCCGGGCCCCGCACCCAGCTGACCATCCGCCGTCTCCGCTTCGACGGCGAGAAGCAGGGGGACTTTCGGTTCTTCCCCGGGGTCAACATCATCCGCGCCGGCAACGACAAGGGCAAGTCGTCCGTGCTCAAGATGATCCACTTCTGCCTCACCGGTCGCAACGACCTCAAGAAGGACGTCGACAGCTGGATCCACCGGGTCGAGCTCTTCTTCGAGCTGGACGGCGAGCCCCACGCCATCGTCGTACGCAAGGGCCGGCGCCCTTCGGGCCGCCTGCTGCGCTGCGACCCCTCGGCCCCCGAGGATCTGGACGCGGCGGAGGCGCTGCTCGAATTCAAGAGCGGCCGGGCCATGCAGCAGACCCTCGAAGGCTTCTTCAACCGCGCCTTCGGCCTGCGGCCCCTGATGGGCACCCAGAAAGACTCCCGCAAGGGCAGCGACAAGCTCCTCGACGCCCCCACCTCCTACCGCGCCTACGTGCGGGGCATGTACATCAACCAGGACATGGGCTACACCGACCTGGTGACCGACGGCATCCCCTACGGCAATCTATTCATGAAGATCGTCGGCATGCTGCTCGGGGTCCGGGGCATCGACGCCTTCTTCGCGGTCGAGGCGCGGCTGGCCCACGTCGAGAACCTGCTGGCCAAGGAGGAGCGCTACCATCGTCGGCTCGAGGAATCCTTCGGCCTGCGGGACCTCGCCTCCCTGGACGAGGAGATCGGCAAGCTCGAACGCTACATCGACGAGCTCAAGGTAGAGCGCACCGCCCTCTTCGTCCGCGCCACCTCCAACGACCTCGACCAGCGTCTGGCGGAGCTGACGGAGCGCCTGGTGGGACTCGACGAGGCCAAACAGCGCACCGCCGGCGCCCTGCGGGAGGCGGAGATGGAGCTGCGGGCCAGCGAGGACGACGCCGCCCAATTGGAGTCGGCTCTGCTGGCCCAGGGGGTCTTGGCCCCGGTGGCCGCCGACCACTGGCCGGTGTATGGCATCGAGCTGACGGCGGAGCAGCGGACCCAGATCCAAGGGGAAGAGGCCCGCCGCGGCGCCGAGCTGAAGGCTGCGGCGGAGGGCCGGCTGGTGAGGGTGCGTCGGGCGATCCAGGCCCAGCGGGGGACCGTCGAGGGCCGGCGCTCCGAGCTTCAGGAGATGGAATTCCACGCGGACCAGGTGGCGCAGCAGAAACGCCATCTCCAGGCCCAGCTGCGCAGCGCCCACCAGGGCACCGCCGAGATGGACCGCGAGATCGAGCTCGAAACCCGCTACCTGGGCCGCCTCGAAGCGGAGCGGGAAAGCGCCACCCGCCTGGTGTCGAAGGACGGCGGGTCGGCGGACATGAAGCGCCTGCTGCGCACGAAGACGATCCTCGACACCGTGCTGCGTTATCTGCGGACCCTCGACGCCGACGTCAACGAGCGCCGCAAGCAGGGTTTCGCCCGCCGGGTCCAGGAGTACTGCACCACCATCGGCTTCCCCGGCCTCGAAGACCTCACCCTCGACGCCCAGCTCAAGCCGCGGATCAGCCAGAACGGCAAGGTCTACACCTTCGACGAGCTGAGCCCCGGCGAGAAGGTGCGCTTCGTGCTCGCTTTCTACCTCGCCCTCGCCATCACCACCGCCGAGGACCTCGACAACGGCGCCCATCCCGGGCTCCTGCTGATCGACTCCCCCGGCAAGGAGGAAATGGTGGCCGGGGACTTCGAGGCGGTGGTGAGCCTCCTCAGCCAGATCGAGCTACAGCACTCGTCGAGCATCCAGGTGCTGGTGGCCACGTCGATCCCGGCGATCCGCGGCGCCACCCAGGTCTCGAAGCAGTACTTCATCGCCAACGACGAAGAGCCCATGTTCGGCTAATCACCGTTCGGCTGACCACCCCCACCCAGCAAAAATAAAGGCCCGGGCCGCATCAGCGACCCGGGCCTTTTTGACGTCTCGATCTCAGATCAGTCGACGACCGAGTTCGACCAGGCGAGGAGGTCCCCCGACTCGAAGCCGTCGGTGAAGATGTCCACCGCGCAGGCGGCGGGAACATCGAAGTCGTCGGTCTCGTCGCCGACTCCGCTGGAGAGGGTCGCCGCGTTCAGGCCCAGGCCCCGCTTGGCGAAGCCGCGCCAGATCTCACACTGGTTGGCCCCGCCGTTGTTGGTCTGGTCCGCCAGCAGGATGGCGTCCCGGGCCTCGACGAAGGTCGGCTCGCAGGGCTGCAGCTTCATGCCGTCGATCACCAGCTGGATCGTCAGGTTGTTGCCGCCGGTCCCGAAGTAGAAGTCGGGATCGAAGCCGTGCTTATCCACCAGGTTCCAGTACATCTCCCACACCATCGCCATCCAGATCTCGCCGACGCCGTGGGGGATGTTGGTGCCCCCGATGTCGGAGTAGACCTGGGGGTTGACGGCCATGTCGGTGGAGTACGGGAAATTGCGAATGCCGCCGGCGGTCGGGTCGCGGAAGGTGGCGTAGTTGCCGATGCCGCGGGCGTCGTCGCGCTGATCCCCGGCCTCGGCGGAGAGCATCAGGGACCAGAAATCGCTCCAGCCCTCACCGGCCTGCTCGTCGTCGTCCAGGCAGCCGGTGTTGAAGCGGCCGCCGGTGAGGCGGTTGCTGACGCCGTGGCCGTACTCGTGGTTGATGATGCCGTTGTCGAGGTCGCTGTCCCGCCGGATCGGGTTCGAGGACCGCATTGTGATGTTCACCCCCGGGGTCGGCAGCTCCGCCTTGATCAGGTCGCCGTTGCCCTGGCCGATGAAGACCGACGGGATGGTGACCTGACCGCCGACGGCGCCGGGGGCCATGCCCTGCACACCGTCGCCGGCGTTGTTGACCACGATCGCGGCGATGGCGCCGGCGTTCTCGGCGTTCAGCACCTTGACGCCGAACTCACAGCCGCCGCGGTCGATCAGGGCGACGACCCCCGTGAGGGCGCCGGCGGTGATGGTCTCACAGGCGTCATGGATCGAGCCGGCGGTGGCGTCCCCGTCGTCGACGTAGGTGACGTTCCCGGTGAAGCCGACGGCGTCGATGGTCGCGCCGAAGCTAGCTCCCCCCGCCGGATAGGACCCGGCGATGCTCGCCGGGGTGTTGACGACGAGCTCGGGGGGCGGCAGGTAGATGAACATCGTCATCCGCGGGTCGGCGCCGTCTGACGGGGTACCGAAGGTGGCGTTGTTGGTACCGGAGCCGTCTTGGGCGTCGGCCTGGACCGGATCGCCGCCGGTGCCGCCGCGGCCGTAGGTGTTGAACTGGAAGTTGCCGGACGGCTCGTCGAAGCCGTACTGGTAGGTGAGATCGTGCATCACGTTGTTCATGTAGAACAGGTTGACGATCGCCGCCTCCTGGTTGGTGCCGCCGTCGGGCTGGTCCCCGGCGTTCCAGGCGTAGTTGAAGGTCAACACGGGGCCGGAGCCGCCGCTGGGCCGGAATCCGGGGATGTTGTTGCCGTCGGTGTCCTCCGACGCCTCCACGTTGTTGCCCCGGGTGTCTGTGAAGTCGGGGTCGATGTCGCCGTCGGTGTCGTGCCAGCCGAAGGGGGAGGCGGTGGGGTCGGCGGGGCCGGTGTGCAGGGAGTGGGCGCCGTCGTAGGGGCTCTCCAGCGGCAGCGGCAGGACGTTGTAGGAGTCCTGGGGAATGCCACCGCGGGCTTCGCCTTGGTGGGCTTCGCCGTGGTGGGCTACGCCGTGGTGGGCCACCCCGTGGGATTCGGAGTCGGTCCAGTTGACCTTGCCGAGCACTTCGCCGGTCTCGGCGTCGACCCGCATGTCCCACCAGTTGGGGCTGTCGACGGGGTCGATCACCACGTCCCACGCCAGGCGCGGGCCGGCGTCGGTGCGCTCGTAGACGAGCTTGGCGGGAATGGGCCGGTGGGAGATGCCGGTGCCGTCGAAAGTCACCGCCAGGGACGGGCCGCCGGCGGTCTCGAGAACCGTCAGGGACGAGCGGGCTACGAGGCCCAGGTGGGTCGCGGCCCGCTGCACGGCGGTCTCGGCGTCGATGCCCGGCGACCTGGACACGGCGCGGCCCGCCAGGTCGGATACGAAGCGGTTGCCGAGGTTGATGATGCTGCCGTCACGGGCGACGTTGATGTTGATGTCGCCGTTCCAAACCTCGACCCCGTCGAGCCGCTGGCGCAGGTAAACGTGGGTGACGCCGTTGTGCCGGGTGCGGTAATGGTCGACGATGACCATGTCGGCGAGGTCCGACGCGGACAGGCCGAAGGCCTCGCGGTTGGCGTTAAGATATCCGAGGGCGAGGTCGACGGGCTCCCCCGCTTGGGGACCGGTGAGGAACCGAACCGGGCTCTCCCCGGCGGGCGCAGCGTGGGCGCCGGCGGCGGCGAGGGTCCCCAGCAGGACGGCGAGAAGGACCGGCAGGTAAGGCTTCACCATGAATCTCTGGGTGGCGGGTCTGTGGGTGACGGATCTTGGCATGGCTTCGTGGGTCTCCTTCTCGGTACGGGTATTCCAGCCGAGCAACAGCGGCCGGACGGAAAAGCAAGGGACTGACGGTCGAATAATAGGTACGACCGGCAGAGACTAGCAGATGGCTGACGCCGGGATGTTCTCGGACGGTGGACGTGAGCTCCCCAGCCCCGGCCGTTCTCGCCGCGGAGAGTGGCCCCGGCCCTGTGATAACTTCTGCCGTCCGGGACTACGTCTCGGTCCCCAATTCCCACATCCGCTACGAATGAACCCTCGCGGCGGCGGAGTCCCAAACCGCCGCCGGTTGACCATGGAGCATCGCCGTGACCACGAACGGAGACTTCTTCAAGCCGCCCGCCGACGGGCAAGAGATCCAGTACACCGACGGCAAGCTCTCGATTCCGGACCGTCCGATCGTGCCCTTCATCGAGGGGGACGGCATCGGGCCCGACATCTGGGTGGCGACCCAGAAGGTCCTCGACGCGGCCGTCGACAAGACCTACGGCGGCTCCCGCTCCATCGCCTGGATGGAGATCCTCGCCGGCGAAAAGGCCAAGGAGCACACCGACGAGTGGCTGCCGGAGGCGACCTTCGACGCTGTGCGCCACTACCGCGGCGCCATCAAGGGCCCCCTCACTACCCCCGTCGGGGGCGGCTTCCGCAGCCTCAACGTGACCCTGCGGCAAGTGCTCAACCTCTACGCCTGCGTGCGCCCCTGCAAGTGGTACGAGGGCGTGCCGTCGCCGGTGCGTGAGCCGGAGAAGGTGGACATGGTGCTCTTCCGCGAGAATACCGAGGACGTCTACTCCGGTGTCGAGTTCGTCTCCGGTTCGCCGGAGGCCGCCAAGCTCGTGAGGTTCCTGGGCGACGAGCTGGGCAAGACCATCCGCTCCGACAGCGGCATCGGCATCAAACCCGTCTCCCCCACCGGCACCAAGCAGCTCGTCCGCAAGGCGATCCAATACGCCCTCGACCAGGGTCGCAGCAGCGTCACCCTGGTGCACAAGGGCAACATCATGAAGTTCACCGAGGGGGCGTTCAAGGACTGGGGCTACGAGCTGGCCCAGGAGGAGTTCGGCGACGTCACGGTGACCGAGGACCAGGTGTGGTCCGACCACGGCGGCAAAGCCCCCGAGGGCAAAGTCGTGATCAAGGACCGCATCGCCGACGCCATGTTCCAGCAGGTTCTGCTGCGGCCTGCGGAGTACGAGGTCATCGCCACCATGAACCTCAACGGCGACTACCTGTCCGACGCCCTCGCGGCCCAGGTGGGCGGCCTCGGCATGGCCCCCGGCTCCAACGAGGCGGACGGCCTGGCCCTCTTCGAGGCGACCCACGGCACCGCGCCGAAGTACGCCGGCCAGGACAAGGTGAACCCCGGCTCGCTGATCCTCTCCGGCGTGATGATGCTGCGCTGGCTCGGTTGGCTGGAGGCCGCAGACGCCGTCGAAGGGGCCCTCGGCGAGACCATCCGGCAGAAGCGGGTGACCTACGACCTCGAGCGGCAGATGGACGGCGCCACCCTGCTCAAGACCTCCGAGTTCGGCGACGCCATCATCAGCAACCTCTGAGGTTGGACCGGCGCCTACGGGGCGCCCGACCAGCCCGATCCGGGGCGGCGGCTTCAAGGGTCGCCGCCCTTTTTCGTGCCGCCCTTTTCGTGCCTCCGTGGAGCGTCGGCTCAGGCCATCTCCCGCGCCAGCCAGCGCCGCGCCACCCGCCAACCCCGTTCGACGGTGGTGAGGGACACCTCCAGCACCTCCGCGATCTCCGGCAGCGTCAGACCGACGAAGTAGCGCAGCTCGACGATGGTCCGCTGCCTCGGATCCAGGCACGCGAGGCGCTCCAGGGCATCGTCCAGGCCGATCAGGGTGTCGGTGTCCAGGCCGCACTGGGCGGGAACGCCGAGGGCCGAATCGAGGACCGCCTTCGGCTCGCCGCCGCCGCGCTTGGCGGCGCGGCGGGCGCGGGCGTGGTCCACCAGAATCTCCCGCATCAGGCGAGCGGCGAAGGCGAAGAACTGCCCCCGGTCCTGTAGCTCGCCGACCTTGCCGCTCGCCAACCGCAGGTAGACCTCGTTGACCAGGGCCGTGGGTTGCAGGGTGTGGCCCGGGGATTCCCGCGAGAAGTACCCGCGGGCCAGGCGCCGAAGCTCGTCCACCACCTCCGGCATCAGTCGTCGGAGGGCTCCGTCGTCCCGATGGTTCCAATCCCGGAGGACGTCGGTGATCTCCTCGTTGGTCGGAGTTCTGATCTGCAGGCTCATGGTGCTTTGGCTTTCTGGATGGGTGCAATGGAATGGGTCGGAGACTCCCCCCTGGGGAGAGGAGCCCCTCGAACGTGGGCCCTTTGAACGTGAGCCCCTTGAATGTGTAGGAGTCACGGGCTCGGCACCTTGCCCCGAAAGACCAGTCATAATCATCAAAGTAGTCCGCAGGCGAGGGATAGGTTTATCACAATCTCCCAATGCCATCGAAATGGGGGTCGACTTGGACGCCAAGCGCTGGACATCGATCAACGAGATCCTGCTCGAAGCCCTCGAACGGGATCCGGAGCACCGCGACGCCTATGTCCGCGAAGCCTGTGGCGGTGACGAGGACCTCGTCCGGGAGGTGATCTCCCTCCTTGAGGTCGACACCGAAGCCCTGGAGGGCCTCGAGACGCCCGCCGTCGACCTGCTGGGGCCTCCGCCGACGCTGGAGCCCGGGCGCCGAATCGGACCCTACCGGGTGGTGCGGGAGGTCGGCCGGGGGGGCATGGGGGCCGTCTACCTGGCCGTCCGGGACGACGACGCCTACGATCGCCGGGTCGCTATCAAGGTGCTCAAGCGGGGTATGGACACCGAGCAGATCGTCCGCCGATTTCGCACCGAGCGCCAGATCCTCGCCAACCTGCAGCATCCGAACATCGCGGAGCTCTTCGAGGGGGGCAGCACCGACGACGGTCTTCCCTACTTCGTTATGGAGTACGTCGAAGGGGAGCCGATCCACACCTTCTGCGATCGGCGCAACCTGTCGATCCGCGACCGCCTGGAGCTGTTCCGCAAGGTGTGCTCGGCGGTGGAGATGGCCCACCGGAACCTGGTGGTGCACCGGGACCTCAAACCCTCGAACATCCTGGTGACCGAAGACGGCGAGCCCAAGCTGCTGGACTTCGGCATCGCCAAGCTGTTGGACCCGGAAACCTTCCAGGCCATGACGGTGACCGAGGCCGGCATGCACCTGATGACCCCCGAGTACGCCAGCCCGGAGCAGGTCCGCGGGGAGGCCATCACCACCTCCAGCGACGTGTACTCCCTAGGCATCCTGCTCTACGAGCTGCTCACCGGGCACCGCCCCTACCGCCTGGAGAGCCGGCTCGAGGCCGAGGTGCGGCGGGTGATCTGCGAAGAGGAGCCGGAGAGGCCGAGCACCGCCGTGGGGCTGACGGAGCAGGACCGCTCCCCCACCGGGGAGCCGGTCACCCTGACCCCCGAGGCCATCGGCCGGGCCCGCGGCGAGGCCCCCGGACGCCTGCGCCGCAGGCTCTCCGGTGACCTCGACAACATCGTGCTGACGAGCCTGCGCAAGGAACCGGACCGTCGCTATCCGTCGGTGCGATCACTGTCGGCGGACCTCGAACGTCACCTCGGTGGCCTGCCGGTGCGGGCCAGGCCCCGGACCCTCCTCTACCGGGCCAGCAAGCTGCTGATCCGGCGCAAGCGGGAGGTCCTGGCGGCGGTGGCCCTCGGCCTGGTGGGGATCGTCCTGGGGGTCGATCGACTCGAACAGCAGCGCCGGCTGGAGCACGAGCACCAGCGGGCCCAGCACGTCACCCAATTCCTCATCGACCTCTTTCAGGTGTCCGATCCCGGTGAGGCCCGCGGCAATGCGGTGACCGCCAGGGAGATCCTCGACCGCGGCGCCGAGCGCATCGACGACGAGCTGACGGAGGACCCGGAGCTGCGGGCGGCCCTCCTGCAGACCATCGCCCTGGTCTACCAGAAGCTGGGGCTCTACTCCGAGGCCGAGCCCCTCGCCCAGACCGCCCACCGGCTGTTCAGCCAGATGCCGGACCGGGGGGGCACGGAGGTGGCGGACAGCCTGAGCCTCCTCGGCACCCTGCGCTACGACCTGGGGGACAACCCCGGCGCCGAGGACTTTTTCCGCCGCGCCATGGACATCCGCCGAGCACGCCTCGGACCCGAGGACCCCCAAACCATCCAGTCCCTGAACGACGTGGCGGTGCTCCTGGAGCGGCAGGGCAAGCTGGAGGAGGCGGAGCCCCTCCTCCGCCAGGTCCTCGAACGCCAGCGCAAGCTCGTCGGGAGCGACCACGACGCCGTGGCCCGAACCCTCAACAACCTCGGCGTCCTGCTGCAGAACCAGGGCGATCTGCCGGCGGCGGAGGACGCCTTCCGCGAAGCTATGGACATCAAGGTGCAGAAGCTCGGGGGCGACCACCCCCGGGTCGCGCTGGCCCACAACAACCTGGCGCTCCTGCTGGCGGACCAGGGGAAGTTCGACGACGCGATCGCCAGCCTGCAGACCAGCCTGCGGATCGCTCGCAAGGTCTTCGGGGAGGAGCACCCCAACGTCGCCAAGGCCATCGGCAACCTCGGGGGGTTCTACCTGCGGCAGGGGGACCTGGCGCAGGCGGAGGCCACCTTCCGGGAATCCCTCGCCATGCGGGAGCGACTCTTGGGTGGGGGCCACCCCAGCGTCGCTCGGGATACCGTCCGACTCGCCCAGGTGCTCAACCAGATGGAACGCTTCCCGGAGGCGGAAACCTACGCACGGCGAACGCTGGAGATCCTACCGCCGGACGGCGGCAGCCAGGTGGAGATGGCCAGGGACGCCCTCGGCGTGAGCCTGTTGGAGCAGGGGAAGGTCGACGAGGCGGCACCCTTGGTGGAGGACACCCGGGCCTACTTCCTGGAGCGCTTCGGCCCGGACCACCCGAGGTCCATCGAGGCGACCCGTAACCTGGCCAAGCTTTATGAAGCACGGGGGGAGAAGGAGCAGGCGGCGGCGCTGCGGGCCGAGCTCCCGCCGGAGGAGGAGTGAGCCCACTGCCGCGGGGCAGCGCTCACGGCGGCTGCGGGATCTCGAAGTCGAGCCGCCGCGGCCCGGTGTCCCCCCGGGGCTGCCCCGGTTCCGCCTCGAAAAGGCCGTCCACCCGGTTGCCGGAGGGGTCCTCCAAGGCCGCCGGCACCTCCAAGACATGGGGCCCGGGCCGCCAGGGGACGTCAGGAACGAAGCGCCAGGTCCGCTCGCCGTCGGCGATCTCCACCGACCCGGCGACGGGTTGCCCCCCCGCGTCCAAAACCGCCGGCAGCCGCTCCAGCAGGGCCCGGTCGGCTGGGGCGTCGAGGCGGACCTCCAGGGGATCCCGCCCGCCCGCCGGAGCCACGAGCCCCCAGGCGCCGGGGTCCGGGGACCGCCGATCCGCCGGCCCTACCCGGTAGCGGCGTTCGAAACCCGCAGCCAGGGGAACGCCGAAGGCATCGAGAGCTCCGGCGTCGATCACCAGTCGCACCTCCTCACCCTCCCGCAGTACCGGGCCCATGGCGACGTTGGGGCCGACCCCCCGTTTGACGCGCCCCGGATGGACGAAGAGGGTCAGCCGGGTCCGCCCCGGATCCCACAGCCCCTCCCCCACCTCGACGAAGGCCAGGGGCACCGGCTCCCCGTCGCCGTCCACCAGACGCACGTGGTCCAGCACCCCCCGCGCCGCCATCGGCGCCGAGAAATGCACGTAGAGGCGCAGCAGGTTCGAAGGCACGGTGTCGACGGTGGGGTAGACCGCCTCGACCCGGGTGGAGGGCGAGCGCTCCGGCTCCGGCACCCGATAGCTCGCCGTCAGCCGGGCAGGCGCTCTCCTCAGCCGATGGCCGTCGACCCTGGCCACCACCACCAGGCCCGGGGCCACCGGGAAGCGGGGGCGAAAGACGAGGAGGTCGCCCTCCACCCGGTAGCGCCCGAGGAGGGGCTGCCGGTCGGACGTCGTCGACGCCACCGCGGCTTCGAGATCGGGGGTGCCGAAGGTGCCGGTACCGGACGTGGTGGAGCCGAAGCCCTCCGCCTCCGGGTCCACCGCCCCCACCCACAGCAGCCGGCCCCAGTCGTTCTCCTCGAAGGCGCTCCGCACCAGGGCGGCGGGGAGGTCCTCCACCCGCACCTCCACGAGGTCCGGACGCTCCGGCGCCTCGATCTGGACCGTCACCGGGCCCGGCCCGTCGGCGACCGCCGCGGCCGCCGTGAGGAAACCCCAAAGCAGGGACACCGCCGCCGCCGGGCGACGGCGGTTCCCCGGGGTCACAGCCAGGCCACGGGCAGGGTGATCAGGTCCAGGGTGCCGCCGGGGAGCCGCTGGAGGCCGACGACGGTGGCGTCGTCGAGGAGGTCGAGCTGCTGGACGCCGCTGCCGGAGCGGATCTCATAGGGCACGCCGCCGGTGTAGCCCTCCACCTCGGTGTCGATCTGACCTTCGAAGGCCGCCACGTCCGCGGCGTCGACGATCATCAGGGGCAGGTTGCTGTTGGCGATCAGCAGGCGGTCGGCGTCGCCCTTCTTGTAGAGGACCATGTCGAGGGGGTAGTTGCCGGCGCCGAACTCGGCGACGGTGCGGCCCTTGACGTGGGCCCCGTCCACCAGCGACGCCGTCTCGAAGGTGACGAGGGGGGTGCAGAGGTAGGCCGCCAGCAGGTGATCCTTGTCACCGAAGCGGTAGGGCAGGAAGGCGCGGATCGGGGCGTGGGTCTCCCACTCGCCGTGGGCGCCGTGGAAGATCTCGACGCTGGTGCGGGACGCCCCGGCGAAGGGATACTCCACGCGCCAGAGGGCGGAGGCGAATTCCTCGTTCGACAGCCCCGCCACCCAAACCTCCCCGTCGTCGTAGACCAGGTCGGTGATCGAGTCCGTGCGCAGGGGCACCCCCTTCTTCCAGCGATGCTCCTTCGCCGCATCCACCGGCCCCGGCAGATCCACCTTCGACCAGGCCATCCCTTCGAGGTCCACCGGCTCGAGGTCCCCCTCGGTGGTGATGCGCAGCAGCATGGAGGCGTCCGCCAGCTCGTTGGGCAGCTGCCAGCGGGATTCCCAGCGACCCCGGCCGCGGGACACGGCGAGGTAGATATTGTGGGACGCCGGGTTGACCGCCAGGTCATGGATCAGCACCTCGGAGGCCCGGGTGCCGAGCATCGCGGCGATGCGGGTTTCGAGATCCCGAATACCGAACCGCGCCTTAACCGTGCCGGCTTCGACATCCCCGGTCTCGATGGCGAACACCGCCGCCCCCTTGGCGTCCCCAACAAAGAGCAGCCCGTCGGGGCCAAAGGTCAAGGCGGACATCGACTGCACCGGTGCCGGCTCAGGGGCAGCCCCGTCGTCGGCCCCGTCCTCGGCCGCGGCGCTCCATCCCAGCGTCAGCATCAGGCCCAGCCCCAGCAAGCACGTGCGTTTCCACATCGACATCCACCACCTCCTGTCGTTTCATGATTCGGTTACGCCGGAGATACGCGGACCGACGGGGCGGGGTTCATACCGACGGTGGGACGGCTCCGACCGACAGGCGCCCTTCCGAGAACATCCAGCCCGTCAGGAAGTCTGCCGGGCGCCTGAAATCTCAGTGGGGTCGGAGCTGACCGCCGAACCCAGCGGCTGCGGCCCTCAGCGCTAAACTGTCGCCATGATCAAGACGGTCAGTCACCTGCTTGCCGATGCTTTGGAGCTAACAGAAACCGAGCGCACCCGGCTTGCCCAGGAGCTGTCGGCGAGCGTTGGCCACACAGGTGACAAAGAGCGTTCGGCATGGCTCGACGAGCTAGAGCGCCGCTCCCGCGCGGCCCTAGACGGCGAGCCCAGAATCCCCTGGGCGAAGGCGCGAGCCGAGATCGAGGCCAGGCTCAAGGGTGGAGGCGGCTAGAACTCCAGCCAGCCTCACTGCCGTCCGTGGCTTGCAGATCAGGAAGCGCCGCGGCCGGAGAGGACGGCGGGGACGGTCTTGAGGAGGATCTTGAGGTCGAGCCAGGTGGACCAGCTGTCGATGTACTCGAGGTCCATGCGCATCCAGTTCTCGAAATCCACCTGATTGCGGCCGTTGACCTGCCAAAGGCAGGTGAGCCCCGGTTTCATCGACAGGCGGCGGCGCTGCCAGAGCTGGTAGCGGGCGACCTCGTCGGGGATCGGCGGTCGTGGACCCACGAGGCTCATGTCCCCCCGCAGGACGTTCCACAGCTGGGGCAGCTCGTCGAGGCTGAAGCGGCGCAGGAAACGGCCGAGGCGGGTGACCCGCGGATCCCGGCTGACCTTGAACACCGGGCCGGACATCTCGTTGAGGTGCAGGAGCTCCCGCTGCCGGGATTCGGCGTCGGCCACCATGGTGCGCAGCTTGTACATGGTGAACCGGCGGCCGTTGAGGCCGCAGCGGGTCTGGGCGTAGAAGACCTGCCCCCCCTCGGTGAGTTTGATGGCGAGGGCCGCCAGCAGCAGGACCGGCGTCGCCATCAGCATGAGGGAGAGGGACATGGCGATATCCAGGACCCGCTTCACCAGGAGGGGCACCGGCCGCTCGGGGGCGGTGGAGAAGGTCAGGAGGGGGACCCCGTCGAGCTCCTCCATCCGCGTCTTCGCCTTCACGTGGGGGAAGAGGTTGAGGGCGAAGCGGGTGCGGATCCCCTGCTCGTGGAGGGCGAGGAAGAGATCCTCCATGCGGTCCAGATCCCGGCGGCTGACGCAGAAGAGCACGTCGTCCACCCCGCCGGTCTCCACCAGGCGGGGGATGTCCTCGATGGTGCCGAGGAGGGGATAGCGGGGGGGGAAGCTCTGGGTGTCCGCCCTGCTGTGGGCGACGAAACCCAGGATCCGAAAGCCCCAGTAACGGTGCTCGCGGATGGAGTCCGCCAGGTCCACGGCCCCGGGCCCCGTGCCGACGATGAGCACGGTGCGGTAGTTGAAGCCCCGGGCACGGACATAGCGGGAGACGGTCCGCAGCGTCAGCTTCTCGGTCAGCAGCAGCATGAACGACAGCACCCCCACGAGCAGGATCCACAGGCGGCTGAACTCGTCGGCCCCGAGGAGGGTCCGATCAAGCCGCAGGGTGTAGATCACCAGGGAGAGGATCGCCAGGCCGAGGACGCAGACCTTGAGGATCTCCCACGCCTCCTCCAGAAGGGGCACCGTCCGGTGGGAGCGGTAGCTGTCCGACGCCAGGAGGAGGACCCCCCAGATGCCGAGCACGAGGGGAAGCAGGGGGAGATAGGTGGTGAGGGGGTAGAAGGCTTCGGGGACCCGCCCGGGGAAGAGGGCCGGCAGGGCGTTGGCGCGGCACCAGTGGGCGAGCAGGAACGCGAGCCCCACCAGACCGAGGTCGACCACGAAGATCGACGCCGTCAGGATACGGGACTGCTCCTTCAGCATGGCCTGGGGTTCCTGGTGATCGCCATCGGCATGCGCTCCGTCAGTCCCCGGATCCCTCAGGCGCCTGGGACGCCGCGTGCAGGGGGCTGTCGTAGCCCCGGCATTCGCCGTCTTCGAGGAGCGTCCGGCTGATCATCAGCTCCGGCGGGGCCCCCTCCCCGAGGGTGGGGTCGAGGTAGCTGTTGCGGACCTCGTCCATGGTGGACAGGGTCGAGTAGTGGACCACGAAGCTCTTACGGGTCAGGTTGCCGTCCCTGGGGGCGGAGCCTCCGTGGAGCAGCGAGTGGTGCCAAATGAGGGCCTGACCCCGCTTGCAGAGGAGGGGCTCGACCTTGAGACCCGCGGCCTCGAAGTGCTCCCGGTCCCACGCCTCCCCGGCTTCACGGTCGGCGTCGCCGAAGGAGGAGAAGTCGAACACGTGATGGCCGGTGCGGAACTGGTAGTAGGGCAATCGGTGGGAGCCGGGCACGTAGACCAGGGGTCCGCAGTCGGGCCCGATATCTTCGAGGGCGATCCAGGCCGCCAGCAGATGACTGGCGGGCTTCATTTCGACGTAGACCGGATCCCGGTGCAGGGGCTGGCCGCTCCCCCACTCGAAGTAGAGGGATTGGGTCGCCACCGCCGGTTCCTGGAACACAAGGTGCAGGAAGTCGAAGATCTCCCGCTGCAGGAAGAGGCTGCGGGCCGCGTCGCTGTAGGTGTGGAAGTCGGCGACGCGGTAGGACGGCAGCCGCTCCGCCTCGTCGCCGTCGGAGAGGCGCTTTAGAAAGCCCGAATACGCGTAGGCGACGTCGGAGGGCTTCTCCCGCCACAGACGCTCCACCGCCTCGTCCATCTCGCCGTAGACGGCGGGGTCGAGGTCGAGGTCGAGGACGGTGTAGCCTTCCCGCACGAACTGCTTCAGCTGCCGCGCCCGCTTGCCGCTGATCTTGCCCGTGAGGCGGAGCTTCCAGATGTGACGGAGGGCCCAGGGCTGGTCGATCCAGAGGTTGCTGGACAGCAGGCCGTCGAAGTCCAGGGACGAATCGGAGGGCCAGCCGGGGGGCGGCTCGGTGGTCTTGGGGGTGGATTTCAGCAGGCCCATTTGCCTTCCTTATTGCACCTAGAGGGCCATGTCGACCGCCGGCTGGCGTCGCCAAACGCTGGTGTCTATTGGCCTTCGTGGATTCATGTTACAGAAGCATCGAACAAAAGGTCAACTTTCCCTCGCCTTTGCCGTCATCTTACTGAAGAGGTCCGCATAGCTGCCGCAGACCGCCGCCCAGGAAAAACGACCGGCGGCGCGACGGCCGGCGGCGGCGGCCAGGCGGGACACTTCCTGGGAGTCGGACCGGCAGCGTTCCAGGGCCGCCGCCAGGGAATCGGGGTCGGCGGCCTCGAAGTAGAGAGCGTCGGGGCCCGCCACCTCGCGGTTCTCCGGCGTGTCGTTGACCACGAGGCAGTTGCCGTAGCCCATGGCCTCCACCAGGGCCGGGTGGGTGCCCCCCACCTCGGTGGCGTGGATGTAGGCCAGGGCGCCGGCCTGGAGCTCGCGGTAGCCCTCGCCGTAGATGGCGCCGGGGAAGCGGACCCGGGGGTCGGCGGCCCGCTTGAAGCCGTCGATGTAGTCGCTGGCGTAGGGGGCGTCCCCCACCATCACCAGGGGCACGTCCCCACCCACCCGGGCGTAGGCCTCCGCCAGCCGGTGGGGGTTGTTCTCCGGCTCGAAGCGGCTCACGTAGAGGAAGTAGCCGCCGGCTTCGAGACCCAGCCGTTCGAGCACCCCCGTCTCGGCGGGGGGCCGGGGGTCGACGCCGTAGGTGATCATGGTGGACTCGGCGCCGTAGCGTTTGAGGTAGTGGTCGCGAATGACGGCGGCGTCGGTCACCAGGTGGGTCGGCACCACGCAGGCCAGCCGCTCCGAAACGGCGTATACAGCCCGGCCGAGGGCCCCCCACTTGGCCCGGCGCTTCTCGATGCCGTCCACGTGCAGCGCCGTCGGCGTTCGGGAGAGGCGCAGGAGGGGCACGAACATGGCGTTGGCGGCGTTCACCACCAGGGCCGCGTCGTAGCGGCCGAACATGGCGTGCAGGCACGACAGCAGGGTGTGGACCGGCGTGTCGAGGTGCTTGGTGCGGACCGTCGGCAGCACCACCAGGCGGACCCCCCGGTGCTCCCGCTCGTGCCGCGCGGTGTAGTGGGAGCGGCAGTAGACGGTGACGTCGTGGCCGAGCTCGCGGAGCCGTACCGCGATCTCCTCCATGAAGGTCTCGTAGCCGCCGTAGCGGGCCGGAATGCCCCGGCTGCCGAGCAGGGCGATGCGCAGGGGTCTCATGGGTTGAGGCTGGGGGCTCCGCGGACGGGCTTTGGACGGCCGGCCGGCGGGCGTCGTATGCGGAGGTAGAGACAAGAGCTATTGCAGGGCCCCGCCGACCGGCGGGGCTCTGCTTTTCTATCCGATGCGGCGCCTTCTGAGAAGGGCCGTGGGGCGTCGGGCGCCGATCCCGAGGTAGATCGCCGCGGTTGACCTTTGGAAAGCACGCACAAAGATGCGAAGATGCGAAGATGCGAACCACCATCGACATTCCGGACGAGCTCTTCCGCCGCGCCAAGGCGCGGGCGGCCCTTGACGGCATCAGCCTGAAAGAGCTGATGACCCGCTACGTCCGCGAGGGTCTGACCCGGAATGCCGATGGGGCGGAGGCCGAAACACGGCCCCGCAGCGCCCTGCCGATCGCCCGCCCCGCCACCGGCCGGCCCCTGGCCGTTCAAACCGGCGCCGACCTCCACCGGATCCTCGACGACGAGGAGGCCGGCGGTGGCGGCGGCGACTGACCTGCTGGACGTCAACGTCTGGCTGGCCCTGGCGGTTCCAGACCACCCCCACCACCCCCGTGCCAGGCGCTACTGGGAAGAGGAGGCCGGTCCACAGCTGGCCTTCTGCCGGGTCACGTCGCTGGCCCTCGTCCGCCTCCTCACCCAGCCGGCGGTGATGGGGGACGACCCCCTCGATCCCGCGGCGGCCTGGACGTACTACCGGGACTTCACCGAGCTGAAGGAGGTCATCGTCGCCGACGAGCCCCCGGGGCTCGAACGCTACCTCGGGTCCTGGGCCACCGGCTCGGAGGCCCGGCCCCGGCTGTGGACCGACGCCTACCTCGCCGCCTTCGCCCAGGCCGGCGCGTTCCGCCTTGTCACCTTCGACGGCGACTTTCGAACCTTCCCCGGCTTGAGGGCCCTTCGCCTGGTCCCCTGAGAAACCGCCGCCGGCAGGTGGGCCGACGGCGGGGTGAAGGACGTCAGCCGAACAGCTTGAGGAATACCAGGCGAGCGGCGAAGCCCTCGCCGGGGCCCTCCACCGGAACGCCGACCTCGAAGTTGAGGATCGTGCGCCACGGGCCCATGACGGTCCCCTCGACGCCGATCCCCGCCAGCAGCTCGTCTTCGAGTCCGGTGGCCTCGTCGCTGGCCCACACCGCGTCCCCCTCCAGCTCGATCTGGAACAGCTCGCCGAGGTCGAAGCCGTAGCTGAGGTGGACGCCGTTGGCCTCCTCCGCCCGCACCAGGCCGTTCTGGTAGCCGGCGACGTCGGCGTCCCCGAAGATCCCGAAGTCGTACTTGCTGAAGCGGTCCAGGTCCTCACCGCCGAGGTGCTCCACCTCCAGGGCGATCTTGGTGAACTTGGGCAGCCACCAGGTCTTGGCGAGGGACACCTCGTAGCGCAGGTAGTCCTCTTGCTCTTGATCGAAGTCGGTGTTGTCCGGCAGCCCCCAGAACTCCCAGTCGGAGCGCTGGTTGAAGCTCCCCGCGGCGCGGAACCGGTAGCCCGCCCGGGCGTAGGTCAGCTCGGTCTGGAAACGATGCTCGGTGGTGTCCTGGGGCAGGATGAAGGCCTCGTCGGTGTCGTCGGCGGTGTCCCAGTCCAGGGCACGCAGCCGATAGCTGAAGTCCACCTTGAGATAGTTGCCGATGAAGCGGCCGAGGAAGAGGGAGGCACCGAATTGACGCCGCTCCACCTCTTCACTTTGCACTTCCCGGCCGTCCCGGTAGAGCTCGTCCCCGAGCTTGATGAAGAAGCCGTTGACCGCCGCCCCGGCGTCCCATTTGCTGGCCTCCCCGAAGAGCCTCGGCTGGGCCAGATTGGCCTGCAGGAAGGCGCCGGCGAAGAGCACGTTCAGCTGCCCGCCCTTGTCCATGAAGTCGAGATCGAGGTAGTTGATGCCGGCGAGGGGGAGGGGGAAGTCCTGCCCGTCGTCGTAGAACACGCCCCCCACCAGAAGCAGGCGGGTGGTGTCCCGCTCCTCCTCCACCACCCGCTCTCCGCTCTCGTCCTTCACCAGGTAGCGCAGCCCCTCCTGGGTGTCGCGGACCATGGTGGCCTCGGAGGCGTAGGCCTCGGCGAGACGGTCGTCGAAGTCGGTGGGGTTGAGGCGGAGGTCCGAGAGCAGGGCCTCCCGCTCCACCTGCACCGGCGAGTTCAGCAGCGAGAACACCTGCTGGCCGACGATGCGGGTAGGCAGGAAGTAGCTGGACCGGGCCCAGGGCGCCGGCTGGCCGTCAGCACCCACGGGGGTCTGGTAGATGGTCTCGTCGTTCGACAGCACTTCCCCCTGGAGGCCGAGCTGGAGGGTCCGGCTCTTGACCCGCACGTAGAGCTCCCGGTCGACCCACACCGTGCCCTGGTAGAGGGTCTCGCCGGCGGGCGGCGCGGCGGTGGGCTCGAAATCGACGACCCAGCAGTCCCGCCCCTCCACCGTTTCGGTGCCCCGCAGGCGATAGGTGTATTCCTTGGTGAAGTTGATCTCGAGGGGGAAGACGGCGGCCTTTTCCGGCGACACGAGGGGCAGCTCGGGGAGGCGATCGTCCTTCCACTTGACACCGTTGAAGTAGAAGTCCTGCCAGACCCAGTCGAATCCTTCGTCCTGGCGGAAGAAGAAATCGCCGGCGAAGGATGCCTCGATGCCCCCGGTACCGGCGATCTGGAACCGCAGGTGGAGGATGTTGCGGGCCTGGTAGCGCTCCAGTCGGCGGGCCTGGTCGTCCTCCGACGCCTGGAGGCGGCGCAGCACCTCTTCCACCGGCATCTGCCGCGCGTCCTGGACCTGGACCTCCGCTTCGAGGCCCTCCAGCTCGGCGACGCTCATGCGCTCCAGCTTGAGGACGCTCACCCTGCCAGGCTCCTCCACCGGTACGAAGAGGCCGCCCTGGGTCCGGCTCTGGCCGAACACGCTGGACTCGCTGCCGTCGTCGAACGAGTAGACCCGGGGAGCCCGCAGCTGCGGGTCATCAAAGAAAAGGGGTAGCTGCGCCGCCCCGGCGGGGGCCTGGGCGATGATCCGGAGGGAGAGGTCGTCCCCCTTGACGAAGGTCCAGGCCTTCTCGGCGCCCCGGGGCACGGAGTACGGATCGAAGGACAGGTCCCCCTGGAACTCCCGGGCCAGCAGCTTGAGGGGGCCGAGGTCCCCACCCGCGGCGGGGTAGTCGAAGAGGGTGATGCCGAGGCCCAGCTCGGCGCCGGCGGCGGTGCGGGCCAGGGTGAGGCCGGCGTCTTCGGGCCACGGCAGGCGATCCATCACCAGCGGCTTGCCCGGATCCAGCTCCCGCAGGGCGGCGACCGCCGCGGTCACGGCGTCGTCCTCCGCCGGGGCGAGGGCGATGCCGTCGACGTAGGCAGCCACGTCCTCGGCGTAGAGTGCCCGCAGGAGATCGGCGTCCGCCGCCAGGGGCCCCACCATCACCTTGGCGCCGGTGCTGGCGCCGGTGATCACCACCGCCGCCCGTTTGAGCAAGTAGGAAAAGTCTTTGGGGGTGCTCGAACCCGGCTCCGGCCGCCAGTCGATCTGCAGGAAGGCCCCCTCGCCGGCGTCCCGGGCCACGGTCGCCAGGGCCTGGAGCTCCAGCTCCAGAGACGCCAGGTGCTCGAGGATCGGCGCCGGGGACCGGAAGGTCAGCTGGATCCACGGGGTTCCGCCGGCGGCGCGGACCTCGGAGTAGCCCGCCGACGAGGCTTCGGAGTCCAGGGTCTCCGGCCAGGCCACGTAGAAACGGGCGTCCCCCTCGAGCTTCGGTCCGGCCCCGAGGGCGGCGGCGGCGGACACCGGATCGTTGACCACGATGCCGGCGCAGGGGTTGCAGGGGGACGACGCGGCGAAGGCCGCCGGCGACACAAGGGAGAAAACAACGAAGGCCACCAAGGCGATCGTCGACGACGGGGGATAACTGATGAATCTCATGGGGAAGGGCGGTCCTCTAGGATGGATGGGCCGTCAGGTTTTGTGGACACCTTCAGTAGGACGTGGAGGGTCGGGTGCACGCCTTCGATGGTCGATACCCCCGATGCATCATTCGTGGAGACGCACCGTTGGGTTTCAACATCCGAGTCAGCAAGATCGTTGCCAACGCCCCCCGGGGGTACGAACCCCCGAGCCCAGGGCCCTCGGCCGCCGGTCCTCAAGCTGCTGATTCGCCATCGCCCGTGCTGCCACCGACCGGACCACCCCCATCCAGGCCACCGCCCTCCCGCCGTCCCCGCCAGCCCCCGTAGCCGAAGACGACGGCGACGATCAGGCCCAGGCCGGTGATCAGGGGCACCGCCACCGGAAGGCCCATGGAGGTGGGGATACTGCCGACGAAGATCGCCGTGAAGCCCACCGCCAGGGCGTAGGGGAGCTGGGTGCGGACGTGGGCTATGTGGTCGCAGCCGCTGGCCATGGACGACAGGATGGTGGTGTCGGAGATCGGCGAGCAGTGGTCCCCCCAGACGCTGCCGGTCAGGACCGAGGCGATGGTGCCGAGGAGCACCACCAGGTACGGCTCGCTTCCGACCCCGTGCCCGGCCGAGAGGGCGAGGTTGTGGGCGATGGGGATCACCAGGGGCTGGAGGATGCCCATGGTCCCCCAGGAGCTGCCGGTGGCGAAGGCCACCGCCGCCGCCAGGACGAAGGTCAGGGCCGGCAGGTAGGTGGGGGAAATGGACTGCTGCGCCAGGCCCACCAGGTATTGGGCGGTGTCGAGGTCGCCGCAGACCGCCGACAGGGACCACGCCAGGGTCAGCACCAGGAGGGCCAGCAGCATCGACTTGAAACCCGCCACCATGGCGGCGAGGCCGTCCGCCAGCTTGAAGATCCGCTGCGTCAGGGGAAGCACGAGGGCCAGCAGCATGCCCGCCAGGCTGGCCCAGAGGAGGGCGTGGTAGCTGTTGGCGTAGCCGAGGAGGACCCGGCTCCACTCGCCGAAGGACGTCCCCGCCGCCCGCTCGACGCCGTCCGCCGCCGCCCCGCCGGCGCCGGTCACGTACAGGCCCACCACCGTCAGGACGATGACCGTCAGGATCGGCAGAACGGCGTTGATCGCCCGCCTCGGCGCCTTCTCCGGCGGCTCGACGTCGTGGGACGAGTAGTCGGCGATGGGCCGAGCGCCGTCCTCCAGGAGCTTGCCGGTTTCCATGGCCCGCCGCTCCGCCCGCCGCATGGGACCGAAATCGTAGCGGGAGACGACGATCACCAGCACCAGGGCGATGGCGAAGATTGGATAGAAGCGATATGGCAGGGTGGCGACGAACGTGGTGTACGCGTCGAAGGGCAGGTTCAGCTGCTCGAAGGCGTCGCCGATCAGGCCGATCTCGAAGCCCACCCAGGTGGAGATGGGGAACAGGCACACCACCGGCGCCGCCGTCGAGTCCACCAGGTAGGCCAGCTTCTCCCGGCTGACGCGAAGCTTGTCGGTAATCGGCCGCATCGTGGGGCCGACGATGAGGGTGTTGGCGTAGTCGTCGAAGAAGATGAACAGCCCCATGAACCAGGTGGCCAGCTGCCCCCGCCGGCGGGTGGTGGCGTAGGGGGTGAGGCGCTGGACGATGCCGTGGGTGCCGCCGCTCTTGGTCACCAGACCCACCATGCCGCCGAGGAAGCAGGTGAAGACGATGATCGAAGCGTGGTCCCCGTCCGCCAGGGCCGGCACGATGTAGGTGTCGACGGTCCTGCCGAAGGAGGCGAAGGGATTCCAGCCGTTGAGGATCATGGCGCCGCCGAAGATCCCCAGGAACAGGGCGATCAAGACGTCACGGAAGACCAGGGCCAGGGCGATGGCCACCAGCGGCGGCAGCACCGACAGCCAGCCCGGTAGCACCCGGATCTCTATCTCCTCAACGATGGCCCCGGTTCGCACCTGGACCTTGTGGGTGCCGGAGGTCAGCCGCACGCCGTCGAGCTCGATCGCGTTCTTGCCCCCCATGAGGGGCTGCTCCTCCGCCACCACCTTGTCGTCCACCGCCACCAGCACCTTCAGGCGCTGGTTGGGGCGCAGGTTCCGGACCTCCACCTCCAGCTCCAGCGGCGTACCCGACAGGTTCAGCGGCGCGTCGATGCTGAACCGGGGGCGCTGCGCCTGGGCCGGGTCGGCGCTCGATACCCAGACGGAGAGAAGGAGGGGGACGACGGCGAGGAGGGTTCTCTTCATGGGCTCCACCGGCGAGGCGGTCGTTCTTCGATCGTCACCTCGCCGGGGAGACCCTGCCGGCCGAACCCCGGGCGGCGTCTCAGTTGGCTTCGACGCCGTCGTCCGCCGCGGCTTCGCGGGGGACGAGACCCATGGCTTCCCGCAGCTTGTCTTCGAGCTCGTCGGCGAGATCGCCGTTCTCGCGCAGGAAGCGCTTGGCGTTCTCCCGTCCCTGACCGAGGCGGACTTCGCCGTAAGCATACCAGGCACCGCTCTTCACCACGAGCTTGTGCTCCACCCCGAGATCCAGCAGCTCGCCGCTGCGGGAGATGCCCTCGTTGTAGTCGATGTCGAACTCGGCCTGGCGGAAGGGGGCCGCCGTCTTGTTCTTCACCACCTTGATCTTGGCGCGGCTGCCCACCACCTTGTCGCCGTCCTTGAGGGCGGCGATGCGGCGGATGTCGATACGCACGGAGGAGTAGAACTTCAGCGCCCGGCCGCCGGTGGTGGTCTCGGGGTTGCCGAACATGACGCCGATCTTCTCGCGGATCTGGTTGATGAACACCAGACAGGTCTTGCTCTTGGCGACGATCGCCGTGAGCTTCCGCAGCGCCTGGGACATGAGACGGGCCTGCAGGCCGACGTGGGAATCCCCCATCTCGCCTTCGAGCTCCGCCCGCGGCACCAGGGCCGCCACCGAGTCGATCACCACCACGTCGACGGCGTTGGAGCGCACCAGCATCTCGGCGATCTCCAGGGCCTGCTCACCGCTGTCGGGCTGGGACACCAGGAGGTCGTCGATGTCGACGCCGAGCTTCTGGGCGTATTCGGCGTCGAGGGCGTGCTCGGCGTCGATGAAGGCCGCCGAGCCCCCCATCTGCTGGGCGCCGGCCACCACCGAAAGGGAGAGGGTGGTCTTACCGGAGGACTCCGGTCCGTAGATCTCGACGACGCGGCCGCGGGGGAACCCGCCGACGCCGATGGCGAGGTCCACGGCCAGGGATCCGGTGGGGATCGATGGGATCCCGATGGATTCCTGCTGACCGAGACGCATGATGGCGCCCTTGCCGAACTGGCGCTCGATCTGGCCGAGGGCGCCTTCGAGGGCCTTGTTCTTGTCGGTGGGGGGCGCGGGCTTGGGGGATCTGGCCATCGGCTACTCCTCGGTACGAAATCGTCGACCGGGGTACGGGGTGGTCGACTGTGGGGTCGTGGATGAACGCTCGGATTCGGACTTGGGCAAAGGCGCCGGCGCACCGCCGCGGGCGCACCGATATCAACTCCGACGTGGGGTACACGCCGGCTCCGCTTCAAAGATTCTGCTGCGTCGTCGCGGGATCTGGCACTGGGAAAGCTCGGGCCGGTAAGGGGGTATACTGAGGACCCAAAGGACGTCAGAAACACCTGTTCCAGAAGCAGCTTCCGCTGACCCTGTCGCAGACCCGAAAGGGCCCTGCACCGGCCGTGTCCGGTTCACACTAGTGGATCCCACAGAGGCAGTCAAGAGGCGTAAGTTCCGTCGAAAACGGAGAAAGATCCCGACCCACCGTGACCCTACTGAGCGTCGTCATCCCCGCCTACAACGAGCGGGCCACCGCCGCCTCGCTGATCCGCAAAGTCGCCGACGCGCCCCTGCCGGACGGTGTGGACCTCGAAATCGTCGTCGTCGACGACGGCTCCTCCGACGGCACCCGCGAGCTGCTCCGGGAGCTGGAGAAGGAGGCCGATCCGCCCTTCCGGCTGGTGGAGCACGACCAGAACCGGGGCAAGGGGGCGGCCCTGCGCACCGGTTTCGACCACGCCACCGGCGACCTGGTCCTGGTGCAGGACGCGGACCTGGAATACGACCCCGCCGACTACCCGGTCCTCCTCGGCCCCATCCTCGCCGACCAGGCCGACGTCGTCTACGGTTCCCGCTTCCTCGGCGGACCCCACCGGGTGCTGTTTTTCTGGCACTACCTCGGCAACAAGGCCCTCACCACGATGTCCAACATGTTCACCGATCTGAACCTGTCGGACATGGAGACCTGCTACAAGGTTTTCCGCATCGAGATCCTGCGGAACATGAAGCTCACCTCGAACCGCTTCGGCATCGAGCCCGAGCTCACCGCCAAGGTGGCCAAAGCGAGGGCGAGGATCTACGAGGTGCCGATCTCATACCACGGCCGCACCTACGCGGAGGGCAAGAAGATCGGCTGGAAGGACGGCGTCGCGGCGATCTGGGCCATCCTCCGCTATAATCTACTGCCTTAGCATCCTTTCGTGGACGTCAGCCGAACTGGAGATCTGTCGCGGTGACTCCGGCGCCCGCCGGGGCTACTGATTCCCCGCGCTCGGCGGACCCACGGCCTTGCCCTCCGCCACCCAACACCCCTCTAGGAGAGTACCGTGCTCCCACCCATGAAGCGCCCGTCTGCCTTTGTCGTCCTGCTGTTCGCCGTCCTCCTCCTCGCCGCCTGCAGCTCCAAAACCCCGGAGGAGAAGGTGGCCGAGGTCCGAGGTCAATACACGGTGGAGCTCAACGCCTGGTTCCCCAAGGTCGTCGACGAGCCGGCACCGGCGGACGCCCCCCTCGACGGAGAAGCCGTGGACGGTGAAGGCGAAGACGCCGCCACCGACGAGCCCGCCGCGGACGAGCCCGCAGCCGATGCGGCCGCGGACGGCGAGACCGACGGAGAAGGCGGCGAGGGCGAGGGCGACACGGCGGACATCGCCGAGCCCGCCGGCCCCAGCACCATCTTCTTCGACCTCGTGGTCTACTTCAACGGCGACGATTCCCTGCCCGGCATCACCCTAGACGTCTCCCAGGCCGACCCGTTCGAGAAGGAGAAGGCCACCTGGCGCCAGTGGGTGGAGCTGCCCTCCATGATCAACGGCCAGACCGAGCAGGTCACCTTCGAGCTCGAAGTGGACGACTTCCAGGACGGCGACGCCTTCAGCGTCGTGCTCGAAACCGCCCTGTCGGCGGAGGAGCGCTCCGAGTACCGAGAGTTCGCCACCGCCGCGCAATAAACGCCGCGGCCCAGCAAGAGCCGCAGCCCAGCTGCGGCGTAGTCAGAGCCGCAGCCAGGCTGCGGCGTAGTCAGAGCCGCAGCCCAGCTGCGGAGGCCCGTTCCGCCCCCGGCGGGGCGGGTTCCCACCCGCCCCCGGCCGCCATCGGCACCAGCCCATAAACCGAAGAGGACGGCCGTGCGTACGAAGAGTCCGATGACACCCTCCGCCGCGGCCGAGCCCGCCCAGATCCCCTCCCCCACTCCAGACCTCGCCGCCATCGAGCGCCTAGAAGGGGCGATCTCCGCCATCGTGCGGGGCAAATCCGACGTTGTCCGCCTGGCGGTGGTGTCCCTTCTGGCCGGCGGCCACGTCCTCATCGAGGACATGCCAGGCGTCGGCAAGACCACCCTCGCCCAGACCCTGGCAAGGGCCCTCGGCCTCGGATTCCAGCGCATCCAGTTCACCAGCGACCTCCTGCCCTCCGACATCATCGGGGTGTCGGTCTACCGGCAGGACGAGCACCGCTTCGAGTTTGTGCCCGGGCCGCTGTTCGCCAACGTCGTCCTCGCCGACGAGATCAACCGGGCGACGCCGAAGACGCAGTCGGCGCTGCTGGAGGCGATGAGCGAGAAACGGGTCTCCGTCGACCGCAAACGCTACGCCCTGCCGGAGCCCTTTTTCGTGCTGGCGACCCAGAACCCCCTCGAGTACCTGGGCACCTTCCCCCTCCCCGAATCCCAGCTCGACCGCTTCTTGATGTCCCTGTCCATGGGCTACCCGCCGCGGGACGACGAGCGTCAGCTCCTGCTGTCCGGCGGCGTCGACCACCTCCTGGAGTCCATCAAACCGGCGATTCGACCCGACGAGCTGGTGACCCTCCAGGGCCACGCACGCCAGGTCACCGTGGCGGAGAAGCTGGTGGACTACATCCTCAGCCTCGCCCAGGCGACCCGCGAATCGAACGAATTCAGCCTGCCGGTGTCCACCCGCGGCGTCCAGGGCCTCTACCGCGCGACCCAGGCCCTCGCCCTGTGCGAAGGGCGGGACTACGCCGTTCCCGACGACGTTCAGCGCCTGGCGGTTCCCGTCCTCGGCCACCGCGTGAGCCTGCGGCGGGGCCAGGGGGATCTCGAGGGCAGCCGCGCGGCCATCCGCAGCATCCTCGCCTCCACCCCGGTTCCGCTCTGACGACCCTCCACGCCCCCGAGAGGACGCGCCCTCCAAGGTGACCTCCAAAGCCAGATCCAGCCGCCCCCGAAGACCCCGCTCCGACGGCTTGGGGATCACCAAGGTAGGCCTGTGGTACCTCGCCGCCTGCGTCCTGGTGGCGGCGGCGGCCACCAACACCGGCAACAACGGCCTCTTCCTGGTGGTGGCCCTGCTCACCGCCGCCCTGGCGGTGTCCCACCTGGCGGCGTCGGCTAACGTGCGGGGCCTGGCGGTGACCCTCACCAGCGGCGTCGACCTCTACGCCAACAGCCCCGGCCGCCTCGGCTTGACGGTGCGGCACCGGGGTCGCCTCCTACCCCGCTGGCTGGTCGTGGTCACCGTCGAACCGGAGGACGTCGAGCCGGAGGTGTTTCCGCCGCCCCGGCGCACCCCACCGGTCCTCGTTCCCCGGCTGGAGCCCAAGGGGGAGCACCGGGGGGACCTCGAAGTCCTCCTACGCCGACGGGGCCCGCGGACGATCCGCGCCGTCCGCGTGTCGAGCCTCTTTCCCCTCGGTCTGTTCCGCAAGGGCCTCCGCCTGCCGGTGGACCTCGAGGTCCTGGTCTATCCGGAGCTCTTCGACGCCGCCCCCCCGCAGCCCACCCGCGCCGGCAAGTCGGGGGACGAAAGCTCCCGGCAGCCGGGCCTCGGCCACGAGCTCTACGCCCTGCGGGAGTACCGGCAGGGGGACGACCCCCGCGGCATCCACTGGAAGCAGTCCGCCCGCCAGCGGCGGATGATCTTCCAGCAGAGGGAGACGGAGGAGAACCGTCGGCTGCTGATCGTCTTCGACAACGCCGCGGGGGAGGATCTGGAGCTCTCCGCCCAGAGGCGCTTCGAGCGCCTGGTGAGCGAAGCCGCCACCGCCGCCGTGGATCACCTGGACGCCGGCTTCGAGGTCTCCCTCCTTACCCGCGGGGAGCACTTGCCCTTCGCCGGCGGACCCCGACAGAAGCACGGCATCCTCGAAGCACTGGCGCGGGTGGAGTCGGTCCCACGGGCCGCGTCCCCCCTCCGAGCTCCGAACTCGGGATCCCCCCACCTGCGAATGGCCATGGACGCCGAGGCCCCGGCGGGGGCGGCGGCGTGAATTTCGAGCGACAGAAGCGCAAGATCCTCGGCTGGCTGGCCCTCTTCGCGCCCCTGCCCCTGCCCCTCAACGACGTCCTCGAATGGCCGGTGCTCTTCGCCTACTTCGGTCTGGTGGTCTACTACCTCCACCGCATCGACCGGGGGGATCGGGTGGCCCTGCCGAACTGGCTCCTCAACGTCCTGGGGCTGGTCTACCTGCCGATCCTGGCCTTCGATCTGCAGGCGTCCCTCGCCCGGGACCAGGTGGTCCGGGCGCTGCTACACCTGATCCTCTTTCTGGTGGTGGTCAAGCTCTTCTCCATTCGGCGGGAGAAGGAGAAGTGGCACGTCCTCATCGCCATCTTCTTCCTCTTCGTGGCGGCGATGGCCACCAGCTCCCACCTGTCGATCCTCTTCTACCTGCTGGCGGCGCTGGCGGCCGGACTCGTGACCCTGGCCCACTTCGCCCATCTCCACGTCCTGGCGTCGGTGGGGCGGGGGCAGGAGGAGGCCCCCACCTATCCACCGGTCCGCCGCGCTCCGCTGTTGGCAAGTTTGGCGATCGTGCTGGTGGCGATCCCCATCTTCGCCTCCATGCCCCGGCTGCGGCAGCCATTCGTGATGGGCCGCGGCGCCGGCAACGTCGGCCTCGCCCGCACCACCGGCTTCAGCGATTCCGTCGACCTCTCCCTCACCACCTCGATCCGGGGCAACCGCGGCGTCGCCCTGCGGATCCAGCCGTCCCAGCCGGTGGAGAACCCCGGCTCCATCAGGTTCAAAGGGGCCACCTACGAGTCCTACCGGGACGCCCGCTGGCTGCGGGATCCGTACTCCCTGCGTGAGATCTTCCCCAGCCCGGACCGCGGCTTCGAGCTGGCGGCCGGGGTACCGTCGACGGACAGCGCCGTGGTGTTCTTGGAGCCCCTCGACGCCACCAGTCTGGTGGTCCCCACCAACACGGTGTCGGTGCGCCTCAGCTCCGCCCGTCGCCTCGGCATCGACACCGGCGGCGCCCTCTACCTGCCGGGCAACCCCCGCCGCCAGACCCTCCGCTTCGAGGTCGAGCTGGGGCCCTCCACCGTCATCGCGGCCCAGGACCCCAGGCCGCCGCTGGAGCTCTTCGACCCCCGGGGGGAGATCGAGCCGGCCCCCAGCGCCACCCTCGACCCCACCGGCGCCACCCCCCGCATCGCCGAGCTGGCGGCCCAGGTCATGGGGGAAGGCCCCGACGCCGAACGGATCGACCGACTGCTGCGCCACCTCCTCGAGGAATACGCCTACACCCTCGACTTCACCGGCCGCGACGCGGAGGTGCCCCTCGAAGAGTTCCTTTTCGACTACAAGAGTGGTCACTGCGAGTACTTCGCCTCCGCCATGGTGCTGATGCTCCGCTCCCAGGGGATCCCCGCCCGCTTCGTCGCCGGCTTCCTCGGTGCCGAACGCAACCCCATCGAGGGCTATCTGGTGGTCCGCCAGCAGAACGCCCACGCCTGGGTCGAAGCCTGGACCCAGGACCGGGGATGGCAGGTCTACGACCCCACACCGCCGGAGGGGCGACCGACCCCGGCGACCCAAGACCTGCGGCTGCTGCTCCAGCAGATGTACGACTGGGCCGCCTTCCGCTGGGACCGCTACATCCTCACCTACGGCGAGGAGGACCAGCGGAGCTTCTTCCGCCGGCTGCGGGAACGGGTGAGCGCCGCCTGGGCCCGGCTCTGGTCCCAGGACGAAGACGCGGCCCCCGAAACCGCCACGCCCCAGGCCCCGAGCCTGGGCGGCGCCGGGGACCCCGCCTTCGATCCCCAGGAGTCGTTCTGGTCGTCCCCCAAGGTGCGCCTCGGCGGACTCGGCCTCCTGGCGTTGCTGACGGCCGCCGGCGTGGTGTTCTACCGCCGACGCCTGCTACGCCCGGAGGACGCCTACGAACGGCTCCGACGCCGCCTACCCGGCTACGGGGTGGACGTCGACGACAGCGTGGCGCCGCTCCAGCTGGCCCGCCGGGTCACCGAGTTCCACCCCCCGGTGGAAGAGGATGTGGGCCGCCTGGTGTCCCTGTACCTGGAGTCGAGCTACGCCGGGCGGCCGGTGGATCCGGACCGGCGGCGGGGGCTCCGACCCGCCCTTTCGGCGGTACTCGACGGAGTACGCGGGGAGGACCGGCGGCGGCGGGTGGAGGAGCGCAGGTCCCGCCGGAGGCGGCCCTCCGAGCGACGACGATCCGCCTGACGCCCGCGCCCGATAGATCAACTTACGTCTTGACCCGAAGTGCCACCGGCGCTAAGCTAACAGCTGTCCGAGATAGATCGTTGATAGATCCAAGGAGGCATCTCAGATGACTTCTCCGCCGGACAGTCCCAACCCTCGGAGGCTCTGATTCAGGACGTCCCCCCAATAGGACGTTCCTGAATCGAAGCCCCGGGGGCCACCCCACCCAGGCTCCGCACTGCGTCCTGGCCAAACACCTCGAGGTGTCGGGCGGTTTCCCGACCGCCCTCCCGAGGATCGGGCCGAAGAGGTCTACAAAGGACGCGGCGGGGCCGATCTGTATTCAGAAACCTTTTCGAAGGAGCCGGTTGCCAGCCCGATTCGTTCCAGGGAGTACCTCACCAAGGATCCCGACAGCCGGCGGCGCAAGAAAAGGTTTAGGTCCCGACCCGTCCCTCGGCCCCGTCTCCGCCCCCTTCAATCTCCCGCAGGCTCGGCGGGGGCTCCGTCGACGGTAGGAGCACCGCCAGGACCGTGCGCACCAGAACCCCCAGGTCACTCCACGGGGTCCGGCGGCCGAGGTAGTCCAGGTAGCCCCTGAGCTTCCAGGGCAGCAAGTGCTCGCTGTAGAAACGCCCGCGGTCCCCCGGAACTGAGGCTAGGAGCGCCTCCTCGTTGCGCAGCCGCAGGGTCACGGGGTCGGTGAGGCCGGGACGGGCTTCGAGGACCCGGCGCCAGGCCGGGTCCCCAGGGTCGACGTAGCGGGGCACCTCCGGGCGCGGGCCGACGAAGGACATCTCCCCCACCAGGATGTTCCACAGCTCCGGCAGCTCGTCGAGCTTGGTGGCCCGCAGCACCCTCCCCCAGCGGGTCACCCGCAGGTCGCCGCCGGCGGTGAAGCCAGGGCCGGCGGCGCCGGTGGTCATGGACCGCAGCTTGAGCAACACGAAGGGGCGGCCGTGGAGGCCGACCCGCTCCTGGCGGAAGAGGGCCGGCCCGGGGGAGGTCAGCTTCACCCCGAGGGCCGCCCCGAGGAGGACCGGCGCCGACACCAGCAGGCCGACGGCGGCGACGGGGGCCTCCACCCACCGCGGCAGACCGCTGCGGGGGGCATCGGTCACGGCAAGGACCTCACGGCGCCTCGGCTGGGGCCACGCCCGACGGACGGGGGGAGCGCCGGTGACGGCGGCACACGTCCGCCACGGCCTCCACCACCGCCCGCCCCTCCTCCGCCGTCATCCCGGGGAAGATCGGCAGGCTCACGGTCCGTCGCCAGACCTCCGTCGCCGCCGGCAGGTGCTCCGGCCTCCAGCTGAAGACGTCGGACCAGTAGGGGTGCAGGTGAAGCGGCCGCCAGTGGACAGAGAAGCCGACGCCCCGCTCCCGCAGGGCGTCCAGGAAGGCGTCGCGGTCGATGGACAGGCGGTCGAGGCGGAGCTTGATCTGGAAAAGGTGCCAGGAGTGGATGCGATCCGGGTGGGTCGGCGGCAGCTCCACCTCCTCCACCGCCCCCAGGCCGGCCATGAGCTCCTCGGCGATGCCCTGGCGCTCGACCCGCATCGCCTCCGCCCGCCCTAGCTGGTGGAGCCCGAGGGCCGCGGCGATGTCGGTGAGGTTGTATTTGTATCCCGGCGCCAGGATCCGGTAGTCCCAAGACCCCTTGGAGGTGTAGCGGCCCCAAGCATCCTTGGACAGGCCGTGGAGGGAGAGGGACCGCATCTCGGCGTCGAGGTCGGCGTCGTCGGTGACCGCCATGCCCCCCTCGCCGGTGGTGATGGTCTTGTTGGCGTAGAAGGAGAAGCACGCCACCTTCGACGTCCCCTCGCCGCAGCGGCGCCAGGGGGCCCCTTCGCCCGGTCGCCACGCGGCGGGGAAGGCGTGGGCGGCGTCCTCCACCATCCACAGGCCGTGGTTGTCGGCGAAGCGGCCCAGGGCGTCCACGTCCATCATCAGCCCGCCGACGTGGACCGGCAGCATCCCCACAGCTTCCGCCCCGTTCCCACCCTCCGGTGGCCCGAGGCGGCCGTCCGCCAGGAGCTCTCCGGAGCGCAGGGCGTCCAGCTTGGCCTCCGCGTCCCCAAGGTCCATCGACAGGGTCACGGGGTCGCAGTCCACCAGCACCACCTTGGCGCCGGCGTACCGCACCACCTCGGCGGTGGCGGCGAAGGTCATGGTGGGCACCAGCACCGCCTGGCCGCGGCGCAGCCCCAGGGCCACGGTGGCCAGATGGAGAGCCGCGGTGCAGGAGTTGAGGGCGACGGCGTGGCGCCCCCCCACCGCGTCGGCGAAGGCCCGCTCGAAGCGGGCCACCTTGGGCCCGGTGGTGAGCCAGCCGGAGCGGAGGGTCTCGGCGACGGCGTCGATCTCGGTCTCGGTGAGCTCGGGGCGGAAGAAGGGGACGTTCATCGGTCGGCGCTCCGGGGTGAAGAGGGGGAGGGAGGGATGTTGGGCCCCTGCAACTTGGACTGAGGGGCCGACGGCCACGGAAGGCCGAGGGCCCGCCACTGGTACTCCAGCCGACGCCGCAGCCAGGGGCCTTCGCCGCCGGCGGCCTCCACCACCCCAGGGTGGGCCCAGAGGCGACGCATCAGCAGGCGAAGGCCGAGGCGGGTGGGTCGGCCGCTGAGAATCCGCGCCAGGGTCACCGCGCCGAGGCCGGCGGACTCCGGGTCGGCGGCGCGGGCGAGCCTCCCTTCGAAGGGCCGCAGGTCCGCCCGCAGCAGGTCGGCGACGCGGCGGCAGGGGCCGCGGTTCCACAGCCGGGCGGACACCGCCGCCGCCAGCTGTACCGGCAGCTGGACCCCGAATCGACCCGCCAGGGCGGCGACCCGATCCGCGAAGCCCGAGGCTTCCGAATCGCTTTCCCCGGCGGTACTGGCCCGGTCCGAGATGCGGGCCAGGTCGAACCACAGGCCCGCCCCCCGGGGAGGCGCCACGGTGAAGGCGTGGATCGCCGCCACCAGGTAGGCCCCCTCCAGGGTCGGCCTCCGGGCGTAGTCTTCCGGCCCCGCCGGCTCGGAACCCTCCACCAGCTCCCGCGCCAGATTCTCAGGAACCGCCCCCCACAGCCGGTGGTGCAGCTCCACCAGGCAGCCCGACGGCCCGCGGGCCTGCCAGGCGTAGCCCTCCTCCCGCAGGTAGCGGTCCTGGCGCGGACCGTCCACCAGCCCCCGCCAGCCGGCCCCTTCGAGGGCCGCCCGTCCGCGGTCCCGGTCGGCGGTGGAGATCAGCAGGTCGATGTCGGAGGTGGGCCGGGCCTCCCGCTGTGGGTAGACCCGATCCGAGAGGTCGAGCCCCTTGATCGGCATCCAGCGGACCCCGGCGCCGGAAAGGACAGCGCCGGCCCGCCCCAGGCTGTCTTCGAGGGCGAGGTAGTGGATGGAGGTGCGGCGCAGGCGACGGCGCCACGGCCCCAGGGCCGGGCCTTCGAGGTCGGCCTCCAGGGCGGCGAGGGCCAGCCCCTCCGCGGCGCGGTGGCGGAGGGCGATGTCCCCCTCGACGTCGCGGTGCAGCCAGGATCCGAGGGCACCGAGGTCGCCGTCCAGGGCCGCGGCGATACCGTGCAGCTCTTGGCTCTGCAGCTCCTCGCCCCGCAGCTCTTCGCCCCGAGGACCCTCGGTCCGGGACGCGCTGGGGAACCCGCTCATCGGCGGGGCTCGCGGACGGCTGGGGAAAGCTCGGGCTGGGGCATCGGCGTCAGCCTAGCGGAACCCGCCTCGGGGTCACAAGCGGGGCGGCGGGCCCGGCACGACGCCCCGACGCGACCCTCCCTTCGCTGGTAGGATCCGCCCATGGGTTCCCCGCCGCTGCAACCCGCCGTCGCCGGCGGTCCGTCCACCCCAGGGCCCGGAGCCGACGCCGGCCCGGCGGCCGGCTTCAGCTACCAGGAGGCCCGGGCCTACGACCGCCGGCGTCGCCAGCGGCTGTTCCTGATGGTCGGCGGGCACGTCGCCCTGGCGGTGGCGGTGAGCCTGATACCGGGGGTGGCGCTGGCCCACGCCCTCGGAACCCTGGCGGTGGGTCTCGCCCTGGCCGGATCGCAGACACCGATCCGCGCCGTCTACGTGATTCCCTACATCGCCGGCGCCGAGCTCATCTGGCGCATCAGCAAGTCCACCGTCGTCTGGGAGTACGGCAAGTACGCCACCCTGCTGCTGCTCCTGGTGCTCTTCCAGCGCCTGAAGCTGCGCCCGGGTCTGCGGCCCCTCGCCGTCACCTACTTCGCCTTCCTGATGCCCGCCGTGGCGGTGACGATCGGCGCCCTCGGACTCTCCGACAACACCCGGCAGGCCCTGAGCAGCTCCCTCTCCGGCCCCGTCGCCCTGACGGCCCTGGTGATCTTCTTCTCAGGCCTCGACAGCTCCCGCCTCGATCTCCACCGCCTGCTGCTGTCGCTGATGGCGCCGATGATCACGGTGCTGACGATGGCGATGAGCGGCACCGTGTCCGCCGGCAACATCCGCTTCGGGACCTATTCCAACTTCGCCACCAGCGCCGGCTATGGCCCGAACCAGGTGTCGTCGATCCTCGGCCTGGGTGGCCTCGTCTGCCTGCTGCTGCTGCTGCACGAGAAGGAGTATCGATCCCGGCTGGTGCTGGTGGTGTTCACCCTCGCCTTCTTCCTCCAGACGATCCTCACCTTCTCCCGCGGCGGCGTCCTCAACGTCATCGTGTGCGCCATCCTCTTCGGGGTCCACTACCTGAGCAACCGCCGGCTCCAGCGGGCGCTCCTCGGAGCGACGGTGGTGCTGGTGGTGGCGGGCATCAACCTCCTGCCGGTGATCAACACCTGGACCGGCGGCTCCCTCGAAGCCCGTTTCTCCGATTTCGACACCACCGGCCGCAAGGAGATCGCCGAGGCGGATCTGATCATCTGGAAGGAGAACCCTGTCCTCGGCGCCGGCGCCGGGATGTCGGGCTGGGCCCGCAGGAAGATCTTGATGCGGAAGATCGCCGCCCACACGGAGTACACCCGGCTGCTCTCGGAGCACGGCATCTTCGGCGGCCTGGCGCTCCTGTGCATGGGGCTCATCTCGTTCCAGGCCTACCGGCGGGCCCCGACGATGCTGGCGAAAGGATGGGTGGCCGGCATGACCGGCTGGACCCTGACCGCCATGTCCCACGTCAGCATGCGGATCGTCGCGATCTCCCTGCTGTTCGGCCTCGCCACCCTCAGGTGGCACCAGGGGAGCGGCGGCGGTGGGTCGGGGCGGCCCCGTGGAGACGACCCCGGGCCGGTGCCCGTGCCCCCCACCGGGCCCCGCCCCCTGCCGGCGACGGCCGACGCCGTGGCGGCCTACCGGACCCGGACCCGGTTGCCGTCCCCCTGACCCCCATGGCGGAGGCCCGCTACCACCTCGGCTGCCCTTTCTGGGGCTTCAAGGATTGGGTCGGCAATTTCTACACCGACGACGCCCGTCCCCAGGACTATCTCCCCCAATACTCCAGCGTCTTCGGCACGGTGGAGGGCAACACCACCTTCTACAGCCTGCCGGCGCCGGAGACCGTCGAGCGGTGGCGGGAGGCGACGCCGCCGACCTTCCGCTTCAGCTTCAAGTTCCCGCAGACCATCACCCACCGCTCGGGCCTCGAAGGGGCGGGGGACGCGACGGCGGAGTTCCTCTATCGCATGGAGCCCCTCGGCGAGCGCCTGGGGCCGTTCCTACTCCAACTCCCCCCTTTCTTCGGCCCGGACCGCTTAGGCGTCCTCGACCGCTACCTGCGGAGCCTGCCGGGGGACCTGGAGCTGGCGGTGGAGCTGCGCCACCGCGGATTCTTCGCCGCGGGGGCCATGGGGCCGGTGGACGCCCTGCTGACGGCCCGGGGGGCGGAGCGGGCGATCATGGACACCCGGGCCCTGCGCTCCGGGGACCCCAATCACCCCGACGTCGAGGCGGCCCTGCACAAGAAGCCGGACCTGCCGGTGGTGCCGGCGGCCCTCGGCCGGCACCCCTACGTGCGCTTCGTCGGCCATCCGGACCCTGAGGTCAACGAGCCCTACGTCCTGGAGCTGGCGACCGCCGCGGCGTCTTGGATCGCCCGCGGGCAGGTCCCCTACGTCATGATCCACTGCCCCAACAACGTCCACGCGCCGCCCCTGGCCCGCCGTTTCCACGACCTGCTCTCGCAGCAGCTGGACGCCGGAACCCTGCCGGTCTATCCGGCCCACCGCGGCGAGCGCCGGGACGGTCAGCTCAGCATGTTCTGAGGATCGAGGTCCAGGCTCAGGGGGGTCAGGTTCAGAAGGCCGTCGTCCCCCAGGTGGTAGGTGTTCTCCAGGCGCACCGCCCACTCCCCCTCCGGATCGTAGAGGCCCGGCTCCAGGGTGAAGACGTCCCCCACCTCTAGCCTCCCCTCGTCCTGCCCCGCGTGCTCCCGGAAGCTGGGGAGCTCGTGGACCTCGTACCCCACGCCGTGCCCCAGTCCGTGGACGTAGCCCCGGGTGGTGCCGGGGTCGCTGACGGGGGTGGGGTACCCGGCGTCTTCAAAGTGTCGACACACCGCCGCCTGGAGGTCCCACCCCCGGCCACCGGCCTTCGCCGACCCCTCCGCCAGTGCCAGGGCCGACGCCGCCGCTCGGTGCCCCGCCGCCAGCTCGGGGGGCGGCGGACCGACGCAGAAGGTGCGGGTGCAGTCGGCGAAGAGGTGCCCCCGCGGAAAGATGTCCACCACCAGGGATTCACCGGCCCGGAGGGTCCGCTCCGCCGTGCCGATGGAGTGGGGCACCGCCCCTTCGTACCCCGGCGCCACGATGCCCCCCTCCGGCTGCTCCAGGCCGTGCTCCGCCAGCGCCATCGCCACCCGGCGCCGAAGATCGGCGACCTTCAGCGGCCGGCCGTCCCGCCACAGCTCCCCGCCGGCCCCCCGGGGCTGCGATGTCGCCAGCAGCCGGGCCACCTCGCGGAACGCCGCCATCGTCCCCACGGCGGCGCGGCGGATCTCCGCCAGGGCGGCCGCGTCCTTGGGCTTGCGCAGGAGGGTGATGACCTCCTCCCCCGCCACCGGGGTCCAGCCTTCTTCCCCAAGCCGCCGCAGCACCCCCGAGGCGCGGCCGAGGGGCAATTCCCCGGCCACGGCGATGGGGCCCGGCGCCACGCCGCAGAGCCGCAGCCCCTGGGAAAGCACATCGGCCCACAGCCGATCCGGGGACGGCGACTCCCGGGCCCAGCGCTCCAGGTCCAGCTGCTCCGGGGTCAGGAGCGCCAGCCCGGAGCGGGCCGCTTCGTCCCGCTCCATGGGGGAGAAGTAGCCCAGGCGGGGTTCGTCCCCCACGGGGACCACAACGAACGACGCCCCGAGCCGGACGGATCCGGCGAACGGGGCGAGGAAAGGATCGCGGGAGGACCGGGCGACCACCACCAGGGCACGGCATTCGAGGCCGCGCAGCAGGGTGTCGAGCCGGTCCCCCATGGACCTCAGGCCGACGCGGCGGCGGGGAGGTTACGGTTGATGAAGGTCTCGAAGGCGGAGCGCGGCATGGCACCCATCATCCGATCCTTGACCTCACCGTTCTCGAACAGCAGGAAGGTGGGGATGCTCTGGACGCCGAACCTGCTCGCCAGCGCCTGGTTGGCGTCGATGTCCACCTTGCCGATCGTCACCTTGCCGTCGTACTCGTCTGCCAGCTCGTCGAGCACCGGGGCCACCATGCGGCAGGGTCCGCACCAGGCGGCCCAAAAGTCCACGAGGACGGGGGAGTCGCCGTTGATCGCCTCTTCGAAGGTCGCGTCGTTGAGTTGAAGGACTTTCTCGTTCGCCATGGTCAAGGCTCCTTGTTGGTCGGTTCGCCGCGACCGGAACCCGATGTTCCCGCGGCCTATGGTCCACCCGGAGGTCCGGGGTTGGGTTTCAAGCTCGAGGCGAACGCCCACCCGGGGTCCACCCTCGCTACTTCTGATGCCGTGAGGCTACTCGAGGTTACACCCCATCCATCGTCGAGGTCGACGGGGCCAGGTCCCCCTGACGTCGGCGGACCGCGAAATACTCCCGCGCCGCCTCCACGTCGCGGCCGATCTGGGCCGAGAGGTCCATGACGTTGGGGAACATCCTCTCCTCCCGCAGGCGCTTGTAGAACGACACCTCCACCTTCTCACCGTAGACATCGGCGGAGAAGCCGAGGATGTGGCTCTCCACCACCCGATGATAGCTCTCGTAGACCGTCGGCCGGGTGCCGACGTTGGTCACGCAGTCGAAGGTGGCGGGCATGCTCGGAAAATGGACCCGGGCGCAGTAGACGCCGTCGCAGGGGGGCAGCTCGTTCTCGGGGTGGAGGTTGATGGTGGGCCACCCCAGACGCATGCCCATCCGGTCCCCCCGCACCACCGTGCCGTAGAGGGCGTAGGGACGGCCCAGCAGGTCCATGGCGAGCCCCACCTCCCCTTCTCGGATCGCCTGGCGAATCCTCGTGGAGGAGATGACCTCCCCCCGGTGCAGCGCCTCTTCGACGCCGTGGGCGCGGAACCCGAGCTCGTCCCCGAGGCGCTGCAGCAGCTCGACGTTGCCGCTCCGGCCCTTGCCGAAGGCGAAGTCCGAGCCCACCCAGATCTCCTCCAGCGCCAGCACGCCGTGGAGGAAGGAGCGCACGAAGACCTCCGGATCGGTGCGGGCGAACTCCTGGGTGAAGCGCACCACCAGCCAGGCGTCGACCCCCGCCTCCTCGAGCACCCGCTCCCGCTGGCGGTCGAGGGTGAGGCGCTCGGGGGCCTCGTCGGGACGCAGCACCGCCCGCGGGTGGGGGTCGAAGGTGATCACCACCGCCTGCACCCCGAGCTCTCGGGCCCGCTCCACCACCCGGCCCACCACCTTCATCTGGCCGCGGTGGAGACCGTCGTAGTTGCCGATGGTGGCGACGGCCCCGTAGGGAAGGTCGGGGCTCTTGGTGGCGTTCTGGATCACCTGCATCGATTCTGTCCTCGGCTCGTTGCGGCCGGTTCCCCGGCGGACCCGGGTCTCACTCGACGTCGGCGACAGCCCGGTAGAGCTCCGCCGCCTCCGCCACCTGGACGCCGGGCATCCCGGCGGGGCCGACGATGTGGCCCACCAGGTCGTCGGCCCAGGCTTCGCTGATCTCCACCTGCGCCAGGGATCCCGCGGGGGCGACGCCGTCGTTGATCAGCAGCCGCCCGTCGATGTCCGGCGCCATACCGTGGTGACGACCCTGCAGAAGGTGCTCGGTCTCTTCGCACACCCCCTCCACCAGCACCGGCATCACCCGGCCCACCAGGGCCTTGCGCCGCGCCAGGGCGATGGGTTTCTGGACCTCCAAGAGCTCTCCGTGGCGCCGCCGCGCCTTGGAACGGGGGATACGCCCCGGCAGCTCGGCGCCTGGGGTACCGTCCTCCGGGCTGTAGACGAAGGCCCCGAGGTGGTCGAATTGGGCCTCTTCGACGAAGTCCACCAGGTGGCGGAAATGCTCCTCCGTCTCCCCCGGGAAGCCGACGATGAAGGTGGTGCGCAGGAAGATGTCCGGCGCCAGCACCCGCGCCCGCTCCAGCTGGCGCAGGTAGCGGGTGGCCCGGCCGCCGCGCCGCATCGCCTTCAGCATGTCGGGGTGGCTGTGCTGGAGGGGCATGTCGACGTAGGAACAGAAGCGCTCCTCCTGCCCCATGAGCCGCAGCAGCTCTTCGTCGAGGGTGGTGGGGTAGGCGTAGAGAAAGCGGATCCAGGGCAGCTCCGTGCCCTCCAAGAGGGCCTCCACCAGCCGCGTGAGGCCGTGCTTGCCGAGGCCCAGATCCTCACCGTAGCGGGTGGTGTCCTGGGCCACCAGGCAGAGCTCCGAGATCCCGGTGGCTTCGAGGTTGCGGGCCTCCGCCACCAGGCTGTCGATGGACCGGCTGCGGAACTGCCCCCGCCACTTGGGGATGGCGCAGAAGGTACAGGGATTGTTGCACCCCTCCGCCACCTTCAGGTAAGCGAAACCGCGGGTGGTGAGGGTCCGCGGGGCGGTGTGGTCGAACACCACGTGACTCTGGGAGGGCGCCGGCGCCTCGGAGCCGCCGAGGGCCACCAACTGGCCGACGTCCCGCAGCTGGTCGAGGGAGATGAAGCCATCGATCTCGGGGATCTCCGAGGACAGCTCCTGGCCGTGGCGGTTCACCATGCAGCCCGCCACGAGCAGCTGGCTGTGGCCGCCTTCGGCCTTGCGTCCGGCGACTTCGAGGATCGTCTCGATCGATTCTTCCTTGGCCTCGTCGATGAAGCCGCAGGTGTTGACGATCACGGTTTCGGCGGCTTCGAGGTCTTCGGTGACCTCGAAACCCTGGCGCGTCAGCTCGCCGAGCATGATCTCGCTGTCGACCCTGTTCTTGGGACAGCCGAGGCTAATCATGCCGACGCGGCCCTTGAGGTCGCGGTTCGGTACGTTCATGGCGGAGTCTCGTAGCGTTCGGGAGGTGGGTTCGGGCGCTGTCGATAGGAAAGTCGCCGGGCGGCGGATTTTAGATGATACCAGAAAGCCGATCCGCCCCCCTCACCCCGGGCGTCGTCACCCCTTCTTCACCGTAGCCTCCATGAAGGCGCGGATCCCGGCGAGGGTCTGGGGGTCGGTCCAAACCCGCATCACCTCGTCGTCCAGGTTCAGCTCGTAGGCGTTCATGCGGTCGACGGCGACGTCCCTCAGGTGGTGCTTGGTGAAGGCGAAGGCGTTGCCCGGGATACGCCCCAGGGCCTCCGCCGCGGCGATGGCCTTCGGCAGCACCTCCTCCGGCTCCGCCAGCTCCTCCACCAAGCCGTGGCCGTGGGCCTCCTGGGGGGAGAGCAGCTGGGCGCCGTAGACCAGCCGCTGGACCAGGGCATCGGCGACGTGGAAGCGCACCACCTCCATCGCCGCCACCGGGAACGGCACCCCCACGGAAAGCTCCGTCAGACCCAGCTTCCCCCTGCCGCTGGTCATCACTCGATGGTCGCAGGCGAAGGCCAGCACGCAGCCGCCGGCGATGGCGTGGCCGTCCACCGCGGCGACGACGGGCTTGGAGAAGCGGAACAGCTGCTTCACCCCCTTCGACAGGGTGGGCAGGAACCCCTGGAGGTACGCCTCCCCCCCTTCGATCACCTTGTAGAGATCGACGCCGGCGGAGAACACCGAACCGTTGCCGGTGAGCACCAGTGCGGTGTGGGCCGACCGTTCGAGCTGCTCGAGCTGGTCGGCGAGGGCGTCGAAGAGGTCGGTGTCGACGGCGTTGGCCTTGCCGTGGTCGATGCGCAGCACGGCGACCTTGCCGTGATCTTCGAGGTGGATCATCGAATATCTCCTGAGGTTGAGGGGGTTTGGCCCGCGAACTCCTTCAGTCTATGGGCTGGGGGCGCTCGGGGTCGAGGAGGTCCCGCAGGCCGTCGCTCACCAGGCTGATGGAGGTGAGGGTGATCACCAGCAGGAGGGACGGGAACAGCGCCACCCACCACGCCGTCGACAGGTGCTCCCGGCCGTCGGCGATGAGGTTCCCCCAGCTGGCGTGGGGGGGCTGGACCCCGAAGCCGAGGAAGGAGATCGCCGCCTCCACCAGGATCAGCGTCCCCACCCTCAGGGTCGCCTCCACCGCCAGCGGCGAGGCCACGTTCGGCAGCACGTGGCGCAGGAAGACCCGCACGGGATGGATCCCCAACCCGTGGGCCGCCAAAACGAAATCGCGGCCGGCGAGGCTTTGGATCTCCGCCCGCGCCAGGCGACTGATGGGCATCCAGGCGGTGCCGCCCAGGAGCAGGACCAGGGTCGGCAGGTCGGTGGGGAAAAAGGCCGTCAGCGCGATCAGCAGAAAGATCCAGGGGAAGGCCAGGAGGCCGTCCACGAAGCGCATCAGCACCAGGTCCAGCCAGCGTCCCCCGAGGGCCGCCACGGCCCCGACGCCGACGCCGATCAGGAGCGCCAGCACCACCGACGCCGCCCCCAGCAGCAGGGACACCCGCGCCCCCCACAGGCAGCGGGAGAGCAGGTCGCGGCCGAATTTGTCGGTCCCGAGGAGGAATACCCGCCGGTCCTCGATCCCGTCCCCTTCAGCCCCTATCGCTTCGGCCCCGTTTCCGCCGGCCGGGTCCGCCGGTAGGGTCCGCCACTCCCCCAGGCGCAGGAAGCGAACCTCGCCGTCGACCCGCTGGACCTCCTCCGCCAGCAGGCGGCGGTGCCCGTGCTGGACCACGTAGCGGGTGGACCCGGGGGGCAGGAGACGACCCGCCAGGGCGTCCACCTGCTCGTTCGGGTCATAGGGGGCGAGCCACGGCGCGAAGGCCCCGGCAAAGGTGACCACGCACAGGGCGACCACGCCGAAGGCCATGCCCCGGGGCCACCGCGCCTTAGCCAAGGCGATCCCTCACCCGCGGGTCGAGCCAGGCGTGGGCCAGGTCCGCCGCCAGGCTGCCGAGGACCACCAGGGTGGCCGAGAATGCCGTCGCCGCGAGGATCACCGGGTAGTCCCGCTGCAGGACGGCGGAGAACACCGCCGTCCCCAGCCCCGGCCAGGAGAAGACCACCTCCAGCACCAGGGAGCCGCTGAGCAGCAGCGGCAGGCTCACGCCGAGGCGCTGGATCAGCGGTCCGACGGCGTTCGGCAGCGCGTGGACCCAGAGGATCCGCCGGGGGGACAGCCCCTTCGCCCGGGCGGTGCGCACGAAGTCCTTGCCGAGGACCTCCAGCAGGCCGTTGCGGACGAAGCGGATCACCACCCCGGCGCGGATCAGGCCGAGGGTGAGGGCCGGCAGCGCCAGGTGATGCAGGAGGTCGAGGGTCCGCCCCCAAAAGGGAAGGTTGCGGGCGCCGTCGGAGGACATTTGCTGCGGCGGGAAGAGACCGAGGCGAACGGCGAAGACCTCGATCATCAGGATGCCGATGACGAACCCCGGGGTCGCCCACGCCACCATGGCGAACCAGCGGGTGGCCCGATCCACCCGTCCCCCCGGCCTTCGGCCCGCCCAGATCCCCAGGGTCAAGCCCAGGAGATGCTCCACGAAGACCCCGGCGAACACCAACACCGCGGTGGCCGGCAACCGCTCCCACAGCACCCCGAAGGCGGGGCGACGCAGCTGGATCGAGTACCCCCACTCCCCCCGCAGGGCGGCGCCGAACCAGCGGACGTACTGCTCCCCCACGGGCCGGTCCAGCCCCAGGGTGCTGCGCATCTTCTGCCGCTGCTCCGCCGAGATGTGGGGATTCTCGAACAGCACCCCCGGCTCCCCCGGCGCCACGTGGACCAGGAAGAACGTGGCCGTCAGCACCAGGTAGAGCAGCAGCAGGGAAGCCGCGGCGCGTCGGCAGGCGTAGCTCAGCACGGCGCGCCCCCAGCCCCTGGGTTCCGGCCCCGTACCAAGCTCAGCCTCGGCTCAAGGCGTGTCCTCGACGCGCCAGCTCCGAAGGTTCGCGAAGCTCGAAAGGGAGTTGGGGTTCGTGTCCTGGAGGCGCTGACGGACTCCGGAGGGGCGCACCGACTCGTAGAGGAAGGTCAGCGGCTGCTCCTCGTGCAGCAGCACCTGGATCCGGTCGAAGGTCCGTTTCGCCTCCGCCGGGTCGAGGGCCACCAGGGACGCCTCGATCAGCGTGTCCATCTCGGGATTCGAGTAGCCGCTCCAGTTGAAACCCTCGGTGATGCCCCGGGTGTGGAAATTGAAGGTCAGGTCCAGGTCCGTTCCGAGGGCCAGCCCCGACACCACGGCGTCGAACTCTTGACGTGCGAGGGGGGCGAGGAGGGCGTTGAAGTCCATCGAACGGGGGACCACCTCGATGCCGACCTGCTTGAGCTGCTCCTGCACCATCACGGTGATGTCCTTGCGCAGCTGATTTTCGGAGTTGGTCATCAGCTCGAAGCGGAAGGGCTGGCCGTCCTTGTCAAGCACGCCGTCCCCGTCGGTGTCCTGCCATCCGGCCTCCGCCAGGAGCCTGCGGGCCGCCGCCGGGTCGAAGGGCCAGGGTTCGAGGTCCTTGTTGTGGGCCCACACGTTCGACACCAGCGGCGAGTGGCTCACCGTCGCCCAGCCGTAGAAGAGGGTGTCGACGATGGTCTCCCGGTCGATCGCCAGGGTCAGGGCGCGGCGCACCTCCGGCTCGGCGAACTGCGGCCGGGTGACGTTCCAGGCGATGTAGAAGAAGAACCGCGGAATGTGCTTCACCAGGTAGAGGTCCGGATCCGCCTCGATGGACTCGGCCTCCGCCGGCGGCACGAACTCGACGAAGTCGGCCTTGCCGGTCCGCAGCAGGTTCAGCTGGTTGGCGGAGTCGGGGATGATCTCGAAGACGACACGGTCCACCCTCGGCAGCCCCGGCTCGAAGTAGCGCTCGTTGCGGCGCACCACGAAGCGCTGCTGCGGCGTGTGGGATTCGAGGGTGAAGGGTCCGTTCACCACCAGGTTCTCGTCGAACCAGGCCGAATTCGAGCGCCACTCCTCGAAGGGCAGCTTCCCCCAGGCGTGGGCCGGCAGGATCACCCCCTGCACCACGTCCTCCAGCTGGTTGGCGTAGACCTCGGTGAAGTGGAAGCGCACCGTGTGGTCGTCGATCACCTCCACGTCGCGGATCCGGGCCTTGGTGTCGACGAAGGGCCAGGCCACCTCGGGGTGGGTCTGGGCCTCCCAGGTGAAGCGGACGTCGGCGGAGGTCACCGGCACCCCGTCGCTCCACACGATGTCGGTCCGCAGGCGGAAGGTGAGGGCCAGGCGGTCCTCCGACAGCTCGTAGGACTCCGCCAGGCGGGGGGCGAAGGTGGGGGGACCGTCCTGGTAGTCCGCCTGCTCCTCCAGCAGCGGCAGGAAGAGCATGAAGTAGTGCAGGGCCGTATGGATGGTGGTCGCCTGGACCAGCAGCTCGTTCGTGCCCTGGATGTCGATGGGCTGGGCCACGACGACGGTGGTTTCCCCATCCGCCGGCGCCGGCCCGGGTTCCTCCACCGCGGGGCGGCAGCCCGTCGCGAGGATCGTGAGTAAGACGAGAACGATGGCTCCCGGGGAGCCGAGGGGAGCAGAGGACCGTCGAGGGCTCATGGACGTCTCCGTCAAAGGATGATTCCGTGCCGAGCCGCCGTCCTCCACCTCGCGCGTCGGACCGGCTCGCGGGGGCTTCCGTGACCCCCGAGGCACCCTACCCTGTCCCCCTGGGTGGGTCAACGGCGCCCGCCCCGGGGGGCCGTTGACCCACCCAGGGCGGTGGTATCCTGCCGCCGCGGTCGACGCCGGACGGCCGAGGCTCCATGACGATGACCCAGCGACCCCAACCCAGGCCCCGGACGAAGGCCCAAGGCCCCAGATGAAGGCGAAACGCAGCAAGGCGTCCTCCAGAAGACGCCTGGTGATCGCCTCCGTCGTCTTCGGCCTCTTCATCGTCTTCGACATCGTCCTCTTCGGCTGGCTCATCCTCAACTCCCTGTCCCAGCGGGAGATCGAAGAGGTCCTGCTGGAGACCCGGGAGCAGGCGGAGCCCATCGCCGAGGGCCTCAAGAGCCACGCCGAGACCCTCGGCGGGGACGATCTCTTCGTGGTGGTGAGCGTCGCCGAAGAAACCAAGACCTACATCGAATCGGTCCTGACGAGCCGCGAGCTGGTGCGCAGCATCGAGATCCGCGACCCTGAGGGCACCGTCGTCTACCAGCAGAGCAACCGCGACGAGCTGCCGGTGGACGGCGACATGCCCCTGGAACCCTTCGACCCCGACGCCCCCGAGGTCCAGTTGATCGAAGAGGTGGAGGTCCCCATCGGCGACCTCGGCACCCTGGTGATCGGCCTCAGCGAAGAGGAGATCGCCAAGCGCGTCGGGGTGCTGCGGGAAGACCTCGTGCGCCAGACCTCCATCGTCGGCGGCCTCACCCTGGTGCTCCTGGTGGTGGGCTTCGTCGGCTTCCTGCGGCTCTTCGCCCGCGCCCGCAGCCTCGAAGCCCAGGCGGAAGAGGCCGAGCGCATGGCCTACGTCGGCACCTTGGCTTCAGGATTGGCCCACGAAATCCGCAGCCCCCTCAATTCCCTGAGCCTCAACATGCAGATGCTCGAAGAGGACGTCCGCGACGGGGGCAACTCCTCCTCTCAGATCCGCCTGCTATCGATCACCCGATCCGAGATCGGCCGCCTGGAGCGGCTCGCCACCGACTTCCTCACCTACGCCAAACCCCGCCCCGACGAGCAGCGGGACGTCCCCATGGTGGAGCTCCTGGAGCGCGCCAGCGACGTCCTCGGGGCGGAGGCCCGGGCCCGCCGGGTGACCATCGAGGTGGACGACTGGACCCAGGGCGCCGAGGTCCGGGTCGACCCCGGCCAGATCGGTCAGCTGCTCCTGAACCTCGCCCAGAACGGCATCGCCGCCACCGAAGGCCAGGGCCGCCCCGCCCTCATCCGCCTCATCTCCCGCCACGAAGGCGGCTCCCCCATCCTCGAAGTGATCGACAACGGACGCGGCATGACCGAGGAGGAGAGCGAGAAGATGTTCGATCTCTTCTACTCCAACCGCAAAGGGGGCACCGGCCTCGGCCTCGCCATCGTCCAGCGCATCGCCACCGTCCACGGCGCCGAGGTGGAGGTGGACACCGAGATCGGCGAGGGCACCACGGTCCGCGTGCGCTTCCCCCGGCGTCGGCGCTGACGACGGGACGGGCAGGGCGTGACCCTGCGGTCGTGACCCTGTGGCCGTGACCCTTTCCGTGGGCCGACTCGACCCCTCCCCGCATCCTCGTCGATGACTCCGCCGGGAAGATTCGCCGCCACCTGAGGTCTGAAGCCTAGTAAGGTTCGCAGCGCGAGCCCCCCCTCCCGCACCAGATTGGACCAACGCAGCGCCGGACCTCCATCCGGATGGAGGTCCGCGGCGCCGCGTCGCCACCGAGGAGACCGTCCGCCATGATCGAGCCCTCTCCCCAGAAGCGATCCGCGCCATGACCGTGACCTCCACCCCGGACGGCGACGGGATCGGCGACCCGCGGACCCGCTGGATGCAGTGGCTGTCGGTGGCCAGCCTGGTATACCTGCTCCTGGTCGCCGTCTCGCTGATCGGCGGGGGCTTCAAGCTGTCCGCCGGCGATCAGGCCAAGTCCCTCTTCGACTTCGCCAGCAACCCGGTGGCCGGCCTGGTGATCGGAACGGTGGCGACGGCCCTCATCCAATCCTCCAGCACCGTCACCTCGATCATCGTCGGCCTGGTGGCGGGGGGGCTTCCCGTGACCATCGCCATCCCGATGGTGATGGGGGCGAACATCGGCACCACGATCACCAACACGATCGTCAGCCTCGGTCACCTCAAGGAGGGGGACGAGTTCAGGCGCGCGTTCGCCGCCGCGACGATCCACGACTTCTTCAACGTGATCAGCGTCCTGATCTTCCTGCCCCTCGAAATCGTCTTCGGCCTGCTCGACAAGACCGGCGTCTGGCTGGCCAAGCTGATGCTGGGGGGTGACTCCATGTCGATGAAGGGCCTGAACTTCATCAAGCCCCTCGTCAAGCCCCCGGTCAAGCTGGTGGGAAACGCGCTGGAGGGCCTGGGGAGCACCGCCGGGGGCATCTCGATGATCGCCCTCGGGATCGTCCTGATCTTCGTCTCGATCACCGTGATCGGCAAGCTGCTCAAAGTCCTCATGGTGGGCCGAGCCAAGCAGTTCCTCCACGCGGCGATCGGCCGCGGTCCGATCACCGGCATCGGAACCGGCGCGGTGGTCACCGTCCTGGTGCAGTCGTCCTCGACCACCACGAGCCTGATCGTTCCCCTCGTGGGGACGGGGGTCTTCAACCTGCGGCAGATCTACCCCTTCACCCTGGGGGCGAACATCGGAACCTGCATCACCGGGCTCCTCGCGGCGACCGCGATCACCGGGGACAACGCCGTCTTCGCCCTCGAGATCGCCCTCATCCACCTGCTCTACAACCTGGTGGGCGTGGTCGTGATCTACGGGCTCCCCTTCCTCCGCGAGCTGCCCGTCGTGGCCGCGGAAGCTCTGGCCGACGCGGCGGTTCGCAACAAGCTCTACGCCGCAGCCTATATTGTGGGGGTGTTCTTCTTGATCCCGGGCACCATCGTCCTGGGAAGCCGACTCATCGGCGTCTGAGCACCCACGCACCGTAGAACCGAGAGGAGCCCATGTCGTCATGAGCACTCTGGAGACCCGCAGACAAGAGCTCCGCAAGCGCATTCAGAACCTCGAATCGGCGCTGGACGGCCTCAAGGCACAGCTCGCCGAGATCCAGGAGCTCGAGCAGCACGAGGCGGCCGACCACCTGGAGGACTACCTCGACCAGATCGACCACAAGTTCCGCAACTTGGGGGATCTGTGGACCGCGAGCATCGACGAGCTCAAGGGCCTCTTCCGGCGATGAGCTGATCGACCCGGTCCGGGACGCCGCTCAGCCCCCTTCGGACGCGGGTCGGGGCGGTAGGACCAGCCCGAACCGCCCGGCGATCTCGTGCGGCGCTTCGATCTCCCCCCGCCCGCCGTGGAGGAGGTGCATCAGTCCGCAGCCCCGTAGCGTGTTGAGGAAGAGCCCCACGTCGACATCGCCGGGTTCGCGACCGAAATAGCGCGCGACGAGGCCGTCGAACTGCCGGGTGTGCGCCGTGAGCAGACCCCTCAGGGCCTCGTCCTGCTCGCACTCGACGATCAGTCCGACGAAGAAGCGCATGCGCGCCGCGTCCCGGGCGATCACGTCCAGCGCCGCCGTGATCTCGGAGACGCCCCCGCGATCCGCCAGGGCGCCGTCCATCTGCTGAATGTGCTCTTCGAGCAGGGCGGTGACCAGATCCGAACGCTTCGGGAAGTAGTACGTCACGTGGGACTGCCGCACCCCCGCCGCCTTGGCCACGTTGGTCTGCGAGAGCTTCTTCACCCCTTGGTGGGCGAGGATGTCCCGGGTCGCTTCGAGAATCGAGCGGCGAACTTTGCTCGCGCGGCGGCGGGTCGGTTCCGGCATGGAGTTGAATTCTCGGCTGAAAGCTCAGCGACATCAACCCCAGGGGGGCTAGTCACGCACCGCGCAGTAGCCCCGAACGTCATAGGCGGCAAAGTAGAGCTGGGGTGTCCCGAGGTCGCTACGCTGGAAGATCTCCGTCAGGCGGCTCTCGTCAACGCCGAAGAAGCCGCCGTCGATCCGGCTCAGGATCTCCTCCGGATCGGCGTTCGCCGCCCGGAGCCAGCCCCCGTAGGCTCGCCGGAAGCGTCCGCCCCCATCGGCGGAAAACTCGGCCGTCAGGCAAAGGGCCCCGGGCTTCAGACAGGCCCCCAGGGCGCGGAAGTAGGCCCCCTTCGCGCCGTCGTCGGGTAGAAAGTGGGAGACGAGGTGGCTCACCCCCACGTCGAAGCGACGGGGCGGTTCCCAGGCTTCGAGGCGGCTTCGGACAAAGCACACCCGGTGGCCGAGGCCGGCCTCCGACACCCTGCGCTCCGCTTCGGCGAGCATGACAGGGGAGGGGTCGAGGGCCGTGAAGCGCCAGCCGGAACCGACCGCCGCCAGGGCGATCAGCTCCCCGCCGGTCCCCGCGCCGCAGACGAGCACCTCCCCCCGGTCGCCGAGGTGTGCGGCCGCCAGCTCCCCGGCCAGGCGATGGAGCAGCCCATAGCCCGGCACCAGACCCCGAATGCGACGGTCGTAGGTTTCCGCCTCGGCCCGGTCGAAATCGCTCATGTCCATCCTCCTTGGGTGTCCCGCTTCGGGCCGCGCCACGACCCCGCGACGACGAGGCCCAGCAGAACCGCCGCCCCCCAATAGGGCGTGACGGTCGAGTGTTGGTAGAGGACCGCGCCGACCCCCGGCCCGGCGACCATGCCGAGGGCCTGCGCGGCGCCGTTGACGCCGGCGGTGCGTCCCTGATCCCCGGTGCGCAGGCTCATCGCCGCGAGGTTCGCCGGCAGCATGAGCCCCAGGCCGAAACCGAGCAAGACCATCGCGGCCGTGAAGAGCGTCAGACCCCGGCTCTGCGCCAAGCCCACCATGGCCAACGCCCCCAGCAGCGCACCGACGACGAGGAGCCTCCGGGGCCCCACCCGCAGCACCCGCGTGCCGACGCCCTGGGCCAGCACCATGGCGAAGGCCGTCACCATCATGATGCCCCCGGCGAGGCCGGCGGCCGCCAGGGGATCCCGTCCGAAGTCGTCCTGGAGCCTCAGCCCCGTCACCTGCTGGATCACCCCGTAGACCATCACCCCGACGAAGGTCACCCCGAGGAAGGGCGCCAGGCCGCGAAAGCTGACCCCCGACCAGTCACCGGCGCCGCCCGGCGAGGCCGGCGGCTTGGGTTCGGCCAAGGCCCGGGCGCACAGCAGCAGCGACGCCGCGGTCAGACCGGCGATGAGAAGAAAGCCGAGGTGGGGCGCGGCGCCGCCGACGGCGAAGAGGACCGCCGACCCCAGGACGCCGCCGAGCCCAAAGGCCGCGGCCATGAAACCCATGCCCCCGGTTCGACCCTCGGGGGACGTGGAGTCTGCGATCCAGGCCTGCGCCGCCGGCAGCATGCCGCTGGAACCCAAGGCCTGTAGGCCGCGGACTCCGACAAAGAGCCAGAAAAGGAGCAGCGGCGCGGTACCCCCCTCGAGGCCGTGCCAGGTGAGGACGCCGTAGAGGAGGGGCGCGACACTGGCCGCGGACATCGAGAGCAGCAGCACCCGGCGTCGGCCCACTCGCTCGGCGAGGCTTCCCCAAAGTGGAGCCGTGAGCAGCAGGCCGAGGGCCCCCAGGCTCAAGAGCCAACCGGTCTGCAGATCTCCGAATCCGAACCGGCGGCCGAGGGACGGCAGGGCCACGAGCAAGAAGGAGTGCCCCATGCCCCGCGTCACGAGACCCGAGAAGAGGGCCCAGTCGCGGGTGCGCGTACCGATGCTGGAGGGAACCGCGGACATCAGAAGCGGTACCGCAGGCCGAGCTCGACGACCCTCCCCAAACCCGGGACGCCGCCGATGACGGGGCCGCTGCCGCCGGGGAGCCGACCGGCGAGAAAACCCGACTCGACGAAATCCTCGTCCAGCAGGTTGTCCGCCGCGGCAAAGAGGTCGAACGGCCCCCGCCGGTAGCTCAGCCTCACCTGGAGCAGGTGGTAGCTCTCCAGATCGAAGCTGTTCCCGGGGTCGATGGTTCGCTCCGCGACGTATTGGTGCTCCACGCGGAGCGTCAGATCGTTCGCAGCCGCGGCGGTGCCGCTGTCCAAGAGCTCCAACTCCAGCGCCGTGCTCGAGGTCAGGGACGGCGCGTACGGCACCGCGCTACCGGACCGAACGAAGCCGCGGCTCGAGTCGTCCACCGCCTCGGCTTCGAGAAGGCCGACGGCGGTGCTTACCAGCAGCCGATCCGAGGGCCGCACCCGGACCTCCAGCTCGACGCCGTAGGATCGCGAATCGGCGTTGTCCACCTGGAACTGCCCCACCAGCGGGTTGAACAGGAAGAACTGCTCATCTTCGGTGTCGGTGAAGAACGCGGACAGGGCGTAGCGGAACCGGCCGTCCGGGGCCCCACCCTTCGCCCCCACCTCGTACGACCAGCTGGCGGACTCGCCGAAGGGCCGCTGGGCCGCGCCGAAGGCGGCCCCCTGGTTGAAGAAGGGAAAGCCGCCGGCCTTCTGGCCGCGGGCCACGGTGACATAGGCGGTGGCGTTGTCGGTGAGGTCACGGCTCAGGCCCAGGCGGCCGGTGAGGAAGTCGAAGTCCGCCGAGCCCGCCTCGGCGAAGGCGGAGAGCGCCGGGGAAGCGCCGCCGACCCAGGTACCCCGCAGCTCGCTGTCCTCCCAATTCATTCGGACTCCGCCGATCAGGCGGAGCCGGGGTCCCACGGCGAACGTCGTCTCACCGAACACCCCGTAGCTCGTCCGTTCGATCTCCCCGGTGTAGGCGCCGCTCGGCAGGAGGAAGCTGGCGACGTCCGTGGTGGAGGTGAAGTCCGAACGCAGCACGCTCAAACCCGCCACCCAGCTCGAAAGGTCGCCGTAGGTCCCCTGGAGCCTGATCTCCTGGGTCAGCTGCGACGAGTCCTCCGTGATGCGGCGCACGTTGTTCCGCCCGCCGAAAACGAAGGGGGGCAGACCGGTGGCGGCGGCGGCGAGGAAGCCGTCGCTGATGTCCGCCGTCAGGCCGAGCTCGTACTCCTCGGCGCCGGTCGTCGAGGTGAGCTGCACCCGCTCGCCGTCGTGGACGACCTTCACCGACACGCTGTGGGAGTCGAGATCGTTCTCCGGGATGGGGTCCAGCGAATGGGTCCCCGGTGAGGGGTCCCCGATCAGGAGTCCGGTGGTGGGCTTGCGGCGGTCGCGAAGCAGCCTCCCCCCCACGTCGATCCGCGTTCTGGGTCCGGCCTCGATCCGCAGCTTGCCGGCGAGGGATGACGAAGACCGCTCGCGGATGACCTCGTCCGTCGAAGGGTCGGCCTGGGCGGCGAAGGTTACGTTGTCTATATCGCCGTCCCGGTTCCGCACGCGGGCGCTCAAACGCCCCAGGATCCGGGAGCCGAGGCGCCCCCCCGCCTTCGCTTCGATCAGCGAGGAGTCGAAGCTCCCGTAGCTGGCGCGGAAGCTCAGCTCCGCCTCCTCCGTCGGGTCTTCGGTGACGATGTGCACCGCGCCGGCCTGGGCGCTCTGCCCGAAATGGGTCCCCTGGGGCCCGCGCAGAACTTCGAGGCGCCGGACGTCGAGGAGCTCTTGATCAAAGGCGCGGGCCTGCACCGGAACACCGTCGACGTAATAGACCACCGACGGGGTGAGGAAGGTCGACGAGGAGCCGACGCCCCGGATGTTGAGCAAGTTCGCCTCCGGAAGTCCGGAGTCCGTGTAGTTGAAATTGGGAACGCTGCGGAACAGATCCGCGGTCTCCTGCAGGTCGAGATGCTGAAGCGTTGCGGACTCGAAAGCGGTGAGGCTGAAGGGCACCTCGCGGATTGGCTCTTCGATGGATCGCGCCGTCACCACCGTCTCCTCGAAGAGGGTCATGCCCGGTGACGGCTCCGGCGGAGGGGACTCCTGTTCCGTATCCGCGGCGAGGGCCGCAGGGAGGATCGCCGCCAGGGCGGCGAGCAGAAACACCTGAGTCGTATTCATGAATTGGATCGCTCCTCGGATCGGCCGTTACTGTTTTTGGTAGATTAACCAAAAACAGCGAAACCAGCCAGGAGCCCCAGGAAAAAGCGCGGCGATCGTCCCCACGCACACGCGTCGCCGCCTGGGCCCCGCCTCCCGCCGGCCCCCGGTTCCGCAGCGATGGATAGCCGCCGCCGAGCGACGCCTGGCTAGCGCTCGCCCAGAGCCACGTTTTCGACGGCACTCGGATCCGTCCGCGGCTGAGCTATCGGGCCCGAGTCGGGATAGATCCGGCGCGAAGCCGGCCCATCGAGGTATGCCCCAGCGAAGGCACACCGGATGGGATCCGCCGGCCGCGCTCAGGGTCGCGGGACCGACCGCGCCGACTTCGGCGAGGGGTCAGTGCCCCGACGAGGTGAGGGCCTCGAAGTCCTCCTCGGACATGAACTCGTCCGGCTCGTCGTTGCCGCAGGCCAAGCACATGGCTTCGAGGATCTTCCCCTCGGCCCACTCGAAGGTGTAGCAGGGGGTCTCGCAATCGATGCAGATCAGGAACTCAGGGCCTTCCATGGCGTCCTCCTGGGTGCGGGCAGGTGACGTAAGTCTAGCCTGAAAACGGGGCCCCGGCTCGGCACCCATGGATGGCCACCGCGGCCGTTGACGTCCTATCGCCTTCGTGGTAGCTTCCGCGTTCCCGCCGTTCGGCGAGGCGCCTGGCCCGCACCAAGGCGCCGCACGGTCCCCGAAGCATCCGGTCCTCCCACCCGCGGGACCCAGCCAGGGCACGGCCACCCGCCGCAGCGGAACCCAGCGAGACAGCACACGACGGTAGGGGCGCCACGGCGCGACCACGCCGACGCCCATTTCGGAGCCCAGAATCATGTACGCAGTGATCGAAACAGGTGGCAAGCAGTACCGGGTCCAGCCCGGCGACGTCCTCGACGTCGAGCGCATCGCCGGCGCCGGCGAGGAGCAGCCCGAGGTGACCTTCGACCGTGTCCTGCTGGTCGGCGACGAGGAGGGCGACGACGTCTCCGTCGGCGCCCCCACCGTCGACGGCGCCAAGGTCGAAGCCAAGTGGCTCGCCGACGTGCGCGGCCCCAAGGTGATCGTCTTCAAGTTCAAGCGCCGCAAGCAGTACCGGCGCAAGAACGGACATCGCCAGGATCTGCACCGGATCCGCATCCAGAACATCGTGGCCTGACCCAGGTCCGAGCGAGGAGAAAACGCAATGGCTCATAAGAAGGGACAGGGCTCCAGCCGTAACGGCCGCGACTCCAATCCGCAGTTCCTCGGCGTCAAGCGCTTCGGCGGCCAAGCCGTCACCGGCGGCACGATCATCGTGCGCCAGCGCGGCACCCGCTTCAAGCCGGGTCAGAACGTCGGCCGGGGCAAGGACGACACCCTCTTCGCCCTCATCGACGGCGTCGTGCGGTTCCAGAACCGCGGCCGCCTCGGCAAGTTCGTCCACATCGATTCCGTCGAGTAAGGACGCCGCCGAGTAGGGCCCCTGGGCGCAGGCCCAACCCCCGCGGCGCTCCGGGCCGCGTGCTACCCTCACGGGGATCCACCCCGGTGAGGGTTTCGCTTTTTGGACGACCCCTTCCGAGGGCTCCCGCGCCATGGCATTCATCGACGAAGTCAAAATCGAGATCATCGCCGGCGACGGCGGCAACGGCTGCATCGCGTTCCGGCGGGAGAAATTCGAGCCCAAGGGTGGGCCCGCCGGCGGCGACGGCGGCAACGGCGGTTCGGTATACCTGGTGGGGCGGGGGCACCTCAACACCCTCTTCCACCTGCGGCACCGTCCGGTGCTCAAGGCCAAGCGGGGGCGCCACGGGGAGGGCTCCAACTGCACCGGCCGCCGGGGAGACGATCTGGACATCGAGGTCCCCCTCGGCACCCTGGTGTTCGACTTCGAGTCCGGCTCCCCGATGGCGGAGGTCCTGGAGGACGGTGAACGGGTCCTGGCGGCCCAGGGGGGACGGGGGGGCAAGGGCAACGCCCGCTTCGCCACCCCCACCCGCAGGGCGCCGCGCTACGCCGAGGAAGGCTCCCCCGGGGAGCGTCAGCTGCTGAAGCTGGAGCTCAAGCTGCTGGCGGACGTCGGCCTGGTGGGCCTGCCCAACGCCGGCAAATCGACCCTCATCAGCACCCTCTCCGCCGCCAAGCCGAAGATCGCCTCCTACCCCTTCACCACCCTCGCCCCGCAGCTGGGGGTGGTGGCCGGCGGCGTCCTCGACGACCCCTACGTCATCGCCGACCTTCCGGGTCTGATCCGAGGGGCCGCCGACGGCGCCGGCCTCGGGCACCAGTTCCTGCGGCACGTCGAGCGCTGCCGGGTCCTCGCCCACCTGGTGGACCTCTCCGGCGGCGACGCCGCCTACGGGGTGGTCTCCGAGGACGCCGGGGAGGCCCCCACCGACCCGGCGGCGGACGCCGTCGCCGAGCTGGTGACCATCGAGCAGGAGCTTGAAGCCTTCGACCCCGCCCTCCTGCGCCGCGACCGGGTCATCGTCGGCTCCAAGCTCGACGCCGCCCTGCCGGAACGCGCCGAGGCCGTGCGGGCGGCGGCGGAAGAGCGGGGGCTGCGCTACCTCGAAGTCAGCTCCGCCACCCGGGTCGGGCTCGGCGAGCTGCGGGCCCTGCTGGACCGGATGCTGCAGGAGGCCAAGGCCCAGGAAGCGACCGAGGCCCAGGAAGCGGCCGAGGCGCAGGAAGACGCCCCAGGGCCCGACGGGGCCGAATCCGGGGGGACGGCGGAGGAGCCTACGGAGGGGCCGGCGCCTTGAGGGTGGGCCTCTACGGAGGCAGCTTCGACCCCATCCACCGCGGCCACATCGAACCCGTGCTCGAAGCCCGGGACGCCCTCGGCCTCGATCGGGTTCTCTACCTCCCCACCGCCAGCCCCCCCCACAAGCCGGACCGCCGTATGGCCCCGGCCCTGGCGCGGCTCACCATGGTGGAGCTGGCCCTGCTCCCCTACCCAGATCTGCGGGTCTCCCCCTTCGAGATCCTGGCGCCACCCCCCACCTACACCGTGGCGACCCTCGAACACATGAGGCGCGAGACCCCCGAAGACGACCTCACCCTGCTCATCGGCGGGGATTCGTTCCTCTCCCTCCATACCTGGCACCGCTTCGAGGAGCTCCTCCAGCTCGCCGAGCTGGGGGTGATGCTGCGCCCCGGGTTCGACCGCCGGCGGCTCGACGCCCTGCCCGGACCCATCGCCCGCGCCGTCGACGCCGGGCGGGTCCACTTCGTCGACAACCGCCCTGTCGACGCCTCGTCCACCGAGCTTCGGCGCCTCTTGGCGGCGGGTGATCCCTCGGCGGCGCGCCTGCTGCCGGCCCCGGTGTTAAGCTACCTACGCAAGTACGGGTTGTATCGAGCCCAGACTCGATCCCAGTGATGTCCATGGAGGATTCGACCATCCAAACCGTCGACACCGTCGCCGATCCCCAAACCCCCCAGACCCCCCCAGCCCACCCGAGCTCCGAGGAGCTGGCCCGCATGGTGGTCCACGCCGTCCTTGACCGCAAGGCCGAGGCCGTGCGGGTGCTGGACCTCTCGAAGGTGAGCGACTTCACCGATCTCTTCGTGATCTGCAGCGGCACCAACGAGCGGCAGGTCCAGGCGATCACCGACCGCGTGCTCAAGGGCCTGCGGGACAAGGGCGTGCGCCCCCTCCACGTGGAGGGCCAGCAGCACGGACGGTGGGTCCTGATCGACTTCGGCGGCGACCTGGTGGCCCACGTGTTCTACGACGAGGCCCGCAGGACCTACGACCTCGAGCGTCTGTGGTCCGACGCCCCCGACGTGACGGACCGCTTCGTGCCCGCCGAGGCCTCCTGACCCCCGGGGGCCGGTGACCGCCACCCTCGAAGACCTGCGGCGGGCCTCACCGTCGCTGGCGCCCCTTCTCGACGGCGCTGAGCGTGGGGCCCGCGCCGGCGCCCCCGTGCTCATCCTCGGGGAATCCGGTACCGGACGCAGCACCCTCGCCCGGGCCCTCCACGGCGCCAGCCCTAGGAGCGACGGCCCCCTGGTGGAGATCGATCCCGGGACCGTCCCCAGCTCCCTCTTCGAGAGCGAGCTTTTCGGCTACCGCCGGGGGGCCTTCAGCGGGGCCGACGGGGACCACGCCGGCCGGGTCGCCCAGGCCCGCGGCGGCACCCTGGTGCTCGACCACGTGGAGGACCTTCCCCTGGCGGTGCAGCCGAAGCTCCTCCGGCTGCTGGCGGAGCGGCGCTACGCCCCCCTCGGCGGGACCGACACCGACGCCGACGTCCGCTTCGTCGCCATCGCCTCCGACGACCTCGCCGACCGCGCCCGCCGCGGCGCCTTCCGGGCCGACCTCTTCTACCGCCTCGAAGTCCTCGCCTTTCCCCTACCCCCCCTGAGGCGGCGGCGCCGCGACCTGCCGACCCTCCTCGATCTCCTGCTCGGCGACCTCGGGGAACGCTTCGGACGCGACGGCCTCTCCCTCTCCCCCCGGGCCCGGCGCTGGATGGAGGCCTACCCCTGGCCCGGCAATCTGCGGCAGGTTCGCAACGTGCTGGAGCGGGACCTGGTGATCCAGGACGGAAACGTCCTCGACCCCGAGGCCCCGGTCGACGCCGCCGAGGCGCGGCCGGCGAGCCTCCGGCAGGTGGAGCACGACCACATCCTCCGCACCCTGGCCTACACCCGCGGCCACCAAGGCAAGGCGGCGGAGATCCTCGGCATCAGCCGCAAGGCCCTGTGGGAAAAACGAAAACGCCTAGGCATCCCCTGAGATCAGTCGAAATCCGGTGGCCCCCTGCGGCTTCCGGAGTAGGGGCGGGGCTTGCCCCCGCCCGTCCTGGCAGGACCGGCGAGATTTCGGATCCGCGGGTGGACTTTGCCTTCGCGTATGGATCCCTGACCGATCGAACTGCGGGGACGGCGGCGCCAAAGAGGATCTTCGGTTGGGGGTCCTGAGCTTTGTGTTGCCTCGGTGATTCCAGTCAGCAGTTCTACTGCGCGGGCGGGGGCAAGCCCCGCCCCTACCCCGGAGGCGGTTCGGAGGGAGGTCGAGGCATGCGGAGGGGGTCTACCTTGACACGCCTAGCCCGCCGCCAGCCAGCGCTCCAACTGGCTGAGGAGGGCCCCGCAGTCCCGCCGGGCCACCTCCGACTCCACCTCGTACTCCCCGCACAGCCGTGCCGCCAGGGCGTCGAGCGACCCTTCCCCCTCCCGAAGCGCCGCCGCCACCACCGCGCCGGCGCCGCCGAGCTCCAGGGTCCGCCCGGTGGCGAGGTCCAGCAGGGCGCAGTGCTCGCCGCCCACGTCCCGCACGAGGACCCGACCCGCCGCCACCGCTTCTGTTGGGTCCACCGGAGCATGGCCTGCGGGGGTCGGGCTCGGCGTCATCGCCGCAGCCTCCCCACCGGGCGCTCCACCGACAATAAGAGCCCCCCACGCCAGGGACGTCGCGGCCCCGGCGGCCCTCAGCCGCAGCCGGGTCCGCTCCCCCGCCGCGACCTCCATGCCCTCCGGGTCGCACCACACGGCGGTTCGCCAGTGACCGGGCCCCGCGTCCGCCGCGGGATCCTGGGACAGCCCCACCCCGTCGCCGAGGTCCAACTCCCCCCACAGCAACACGCCGTCGAGCCGGCCGGGGGATTCGATCTGGAGCTCCGCGGACGCCTCCACCACTGGCAAAGCGGTCGCCAGGTCGACGGCGGCAAGGCGCACCGGGTCCGCCAGGCGGCGCCACCGCTGCGCCCGCTGCGGCGCCACCAAGAGACGGCGGCGCCCGCCGAAGCTCGACGCCAGGGGCCCCAAGTCCAGGCCGTAGCGGGACCCGAGGTCGTTCCAGACCTCCGGGGTCCCCAGCAGCTCCCGCCGATCCTCCGCCGCCAGCTCCACCGGCGCGGCGAAGAGATCGAGACGGCGGGGGATCAGCCGCGGCGACGGCACCAGGAGGCGACGGCGCGCGTCCCGGACGATGTCGACGATACCCTCCCCCAGGGGGTCGTCCCCCAGGGTCTCGGTGATCAGCACGTCGGCCCGCTCCGGCAGCTCCACCGCCGTCGAGCGATCCCGCAGGAGGGTGATCCGGTCGGCGACACCGTTGGCTTCGAAGACCCCCCGGGCCACCTCCGCCACCCCGGACGCCTCGACGGCGTAGACCCGGCGGGCCCCGGCCTTGGCGGCGGCCACCGCCAGGATGCCGGTGCCGGTGCCCACTTCGAGCACCACATCCCCCGGGCGAACGATCCCCTCTACGGCGGTCAGGAACGCCCCCGTGCGGACCCCGTCCCGCAGCATCGCCAGATGGACCGCCGGGTCGTCGTACGGATCCCGGGCACCCTGGACGTCGCCGAGGGCCGCGTCGGAGCGGACGAGGACGCCGGCCCCCACCAGCACCGCGAGGGCGCCGTGGAGCCGCGCCCAATCCCCCACCCCGAGCCCTCCGCCGGCGGCCCGGTCGAGCCCCTCCGCCGCCGGCCGTGGCACCCCGAAGGCGTCCAGCAGGGCCAGGCCGAAGGGGGGCAGGGGGGTGCGACGGCCAGCGACCCACGCCGTCGCCGAGCCCCCTTTAAACCGCAGCTCGAAGGCCTCAGCCCGGCGCAGCTCGGTGTGGGCGCCTAGGGCGACGGGGACGGATCCCGCGGGCTGGGGCGGCTCGGTCATCGCCGTATCCTACGCCCTCCGGGGTTCGGGCGGCGGCCCCCGATCCTCCGACGTCCAGACCAAAAAAAGGGGCCGCCCGAAGGCGGCCTATCTTCTGCTACTCGTTTCGCGCCTGGCGATTCAGCTGGGGTGCGATTCAGCGGCGGTGCCACCAGGGCCGGGGCCGGTGGGGCCGGTCGGAGCACCGGTAGCCGTCGCGCACCCGGAAGCGGGTCTCGTCCACCGCGGTGATCCCGTGATCGTCGGGGACCTCGACGATGCGCCGGCCGTCCCGATAGAGCTCCACCTTCGCGTCGGATCCGCCCGCGGCGTGGCTGCGGTCCGTCCGGCGGTCGTAGCGGTCACCGTCGTACCGGTCGTCGCGGTCGTAGCCGTAGGCCGCGGGGCGTCCGTGGACGTAGGGGGATTCGAGGACGTCGCGGCGGTCGGTGGAGGCGACGATGGTCAGGGTCTCCCAGCCGGTGGGACCCGCCACCTCGAAGCGGTGGCCCCGGCGGTTGGGCACCCGATAGTCCCTGCCGCCGCGGACGAAGTGATCCTTGTGGCGACGCGTGGGGAAGAGGCGGGTGACCCGGCCCCGGGTGTCGACGTTGTAGATGGCCACCCAGGCGTCGACGTCGGTGCGGAACCAGACCTCGATGGAATCGCCGACGCAGTACTTGGCGCCGTCTCCACGGTCCGTCCAGATCTTGACGTCCACCGGACCGTCCGGAACCTCGATGATCCTGCGTCCGAGGTGCTCGGGGGCCGCGGCGGCGGCGGCGGCGGTTGCGGTCATGAGAAGAAGCGTCGCGGTAAGGGTCTTGAGAGCGTTCATTGGGGACCTCCTTTACGGTCACAGGAGGTTAGAGCAAGGGCTATGCCAGGGGTGTACGGCCCAAGCTCTGGGGCGAAACGGGGGATCAGCGGGCCAAAACGTCCTCCCTGGAGGACACCGCCTAAGGGTCTTAGCGACAATCGCGCCAGATCGAAGAGCAC